>CAYPAX010000082.1:0-22022 GCA_964408735.1 uncultured Rhodospirillaceae bacterium
CCTACGGAACCGTCGTTGCCTAACAAAATGTGCGAAAGATTCTGGACACTACCCCCCCGGCTCATCGCTTGAGCCCTTTGGCCAAAAAATCCCGTTCCACCGTCAGTTGACCGATCTTGGCGTGAAGATCGTGGATCTCGCCTTCGCGGTCCACACGGGCCTTGTCGGCGCCATTGGAAAATACCGCGCCCAGGCCATCCATCGCCTGGCGCTTCCAGGCGCTCACCTGGTTCGGATGCACTTTGTGCTTGGCCGCGATCTCCTGGATCGTCTTGTCGCCTCGCAGCGCTTCCAGCGCCACACGGGCCTTGAAATCCGCTGTAAACCGGCGTCGTGTCGTCATCTCGTATTCCTCCCCTATCCGGTGGAATACACCTTAACTCCCTGTCCGATTTTCTGGGACCACCTCACACCACCTCAACCAATAAGACCTCAACCCTGACCCCAGATAGAACCTCACCCTCACTCGGTGAGGGTCCCTCTCACCCACTCCCACCACCAGACACCCTGCCAAACGACCACAGAGGGGTCGCACAGTCGCATTATGATGTGAGGTGGTGTGATGGGGGGTCAGTTGGGAAAAATGATGCGTGGAGTGTCTTTATCGTAGGTTCGTAGTGACTATCGCTGTTCCGCGACCTGTCTAAACGCCTCCAACGCCATCTCTTCGTTGAGAACACCGCTCTCTACCATATCCACCAGTTTGCGAACTGCTGCGCTCTTTGCGTTTTGACCTGATTTGCTTTGGTATTTGGTGAGTTCCTTGATAAACGCATCACCAGAAATGTGCCTTCCATAATGGTTGCGTATCTGCGTCACACCAGTTCCCATCGTGGTCGCCAGTTGGTAAATATCAACATTCTGCTGAAGACGCTGTATCGCAAAGAAGTGTCGCAACGAGTAAAGGGTTCTCGCTTTTCCATCAACCGATAGACGCAACCCTTCTTCTCTGCCCTCATACTCACATCGTTTTAGGAATGTCTTAAAGTTGGTTGATAAATCAACAGGTGCGGTTTTGCTATCACCATCTCGCCGGGAATAGAACACCAAGTCATTATCGTCGGTGTGTTGCGATGCTGCTTTATACTCATCCAATATACCGATGATATTGTCGCTATGCGCGACTGCTATTCTTCCTCTGCGAACTTTGGATGTCTCGCCCCTCACAGACACTAAAAGAACTCTCTTACCCTCGTTGTCTGTATCAACCCTAAAATCACTCCACCGAAGATTTTTTATTTCGCCTGTGCGTAATCCTGTTGAGGATGCCAATAGAACAAATGTTCGCAACATTTGTCTTTGGAAACGATGAGAAGTATTGATGCGACTATCTTGCCACCGCCCCCTACAGAGGTAGTAGTTGTATAGATTGGTAGTAAGAACACGCCATTCCTCTAATGTGAATGTGCCTCTGTGCTGAACCATTTGGTCTTCTTTTGGGATTGCGTCTTGTGCGCTGATTTTGATGGTGCGTGATAAATGCCCGTCATCAACTGCTGCTCTCAATATCTCATTTATCAGGGATGCTTCCGCTCGTAATGTCGCAAAAGAAGGTTTCTGTGCGACATTATGAGATGACTTTGTTTTTGCCTCCATCCGTTTCTCGTTGAGTTGGATACGCTCCCTACCCTCTTTGGAGTTCCAAAAGTTCAGTCGGTAAGACCAATACCCATCTACAAACCTTTTGTTGAGGTCTGTGAGGTTTCGCTTTCCCATAAACCCCAACACATAACGCTCATAAACAGAGGTCTTCCACTTGTAACGACTATCGGTAAGACGGGTCTTCTGCGTCTGTATCCACGCATCAAAGAACTTATCAACGGAGAGTTCTTTGAGGGAGAAACCACCCTTGTGTCTTACACGCAGGTTTTCATACTCCTGCTCCGCTAAGACCAACGCCTTTTCTGGGTTAGTTTCCTTGAGGGTTCTGCGAATATATCCCTTGTGACCCTCTATCTTTGCGCGAAAGGAAAATGCCCCACCCTCTGGTGCGTCTTTCCTGTGAAAGATAATCAATCTACTCCCGTAGATTTTGCTGTCGTGTCTGTCTCTGTATGTCGCCGACATTCACCGCGCCTCTTTGAGAACTGGTTTCCAATATGAGAACTGGAACTTCAATTTGTCTCTTTTGCGCGTTTTCGTCAAGTTTTAGGTTTGGGAAACTCGCAGATTTAGGTGGATGCGCCTCATTTGCGCCTCCATAAAAAAAGGGATTGAAAACATCCAACCCCTTGATTTATAACGATAAACTTAGTTATGAAGATTATCGCTTGGAGAACTGGAAGCTCTTGCGCGCCTTCGGCTTGCCGTACTTCTTGCGCTCCACGACGCGCGAATCGCGGGTCAGGAAGCCGCCCTGCTTGAGCACCGCTCGCAAGGCCGGCTCGTAGCGGATCAGGGCCCGGCTGATGCCGTGGCGCACCGCGCCCGCCTGGCCCGACAGGCCGCCGCCTGAGACGGTGCAGATCACGTCGTACTGGTTGCCGCGCTCCGCCGCCTCGAAAGGCTGACGCAGGATCATGCGCAGCACGGGGCGGGCGAAATAGATCTCCTGGTCGCGGCTGTTGACCGTGACCTTGCCGCTGCCCGGCTTGATCCAGACCCGGGCCACAGCGTTCTTGCGCTTGCCCGTGGCATAGGCGCGGCCGAAATTATCGATCTCAGGCTCGGCGACGATCTCCTCGGGCGCCTGCGGCGCGGCCGGCGTCTCGGCCGGCGCTTCCCCGGCCTCGGCCTGGGCGGCGCCTTCCATCATGTCCTTGAGATCCTCGAGGGTGCGTTTTTCCTCGGCCATGGCTTACGCGCTCCTCGCGTTCTTCGGGTTCTGGGCGGCGAAATCCAGGCTTTCGGGCTTCTGGGCCTCGTGCGGATGGTCGCTGCCGGCATAGGTGTGCAGCTTGCGCATCTGCGCCCGGCCCAGCGGCCCGCGCGGGATCATGCGCCGCACGGCAAGCTCGATGACCCGCTCAGGATGAGCGCCGTCAAGAATGTCGCCATAGGTGCGGGTCTTGATGCCACCGGGATAGCCAGTGTGCCAATGGTGGATCTTCTTGCCGCGCTTGGCGCCGGTCAGGCGCACTTTCTCGGCATTGATCACGACGATATTGTCGCCGCAGTCGATGTTCGGCGTGAAGGTGGTCTTGTGCTTGCCGCGCAGGCGGCGCGCGATCTCGACGGCGAGGCGCCCAAGCACCACGCCCTCGGCATCGATCACGAACCAACCTTGCTCCACATCGCTCGGCTTGGCTGAATAGGTCTTCATAACGTGCGCTGTCCGGTTCACATTGTCTGGAATGTGGGAAGGCGCGCAGTATGGTCACGGAAGCCTAACTGTCAACGGGAATTTCATCCACATTTGCAGGGTGTTAGCATAAAGGTAACATAATACCTTTGGCCACCGTGGCAGCCACCCGGACAAATCGTTAAGCTCGCGGCGCCTGGCTGAAATCGAGGAGCGCCCAGAGATGTCGACCATGACCGCCGAACAAGCTGCCGAAGCCCTGGTATTGCGCGAGGACGGCGCCGACGGCGTCACCACCCTCACCCTCAACCGCCCGCAGGCGCGCAATGCGCTCTCGGTCGGCCTGATGAGCAGCCTGCAGTCGGCGCTCGACGATATTGCCGATGACGCCGCCGTGAAAGTGGTGGTGATTGCCGGGGCCGGCCCTGGCTTCTGTGCCGGCCACGACCTCAAGGAGATACGCTCCGATCCCGCACGCGAGACTTACGAAGCGTTGTTCACCCAATGCAGCCGCCTGATGATCACCATCACGCGCCTGCCCAAGCCGGTCATCGCCAAGGTGCACGGCATCGCCACGGCGGCGGGCTGCCAGCTGGTCTCCACCTGCGATCTCGCGGTGGCGGCGAGCGACGCGCGCTTTGCCACGCCGGGGGTCAATATCGGCCTCTTCTGCTCGACGCCGATGGTGGCCCTGAGCCGCGTCGTCGGCCGCAAGGCGGCCATGGAGATGCTGCTCACGGGCGACATGGTCGATGCCGAGACCGCGCGCAGCACCGGCCTGGTCAATCGCGTCGTGGCGCCCGACGAGCTCGACGAGGCGGTCGCGGCCCTGGCCGGCCAGATCGCCGGCAAGTCGCCTGTCAGCCTCGCCATCGGCAAGGAGGCCTTCTATCGCCAGCTCGAGATGCCGCTTGACGACGCTTACGCCTATACCGCCCAGGTGATGACCGAGAACATGCTCAAGCGCGATGCCGAGGAAGGCATCGATGCCTTCCTGGAAAAGCGCACGCCGGTCTGGCGCGGCGAATGAGCGGCAGCGACGACGACGCCCGCCTGACGCGCATTCTCGGCGAGGCGCAGACCATCGCCGTGGTCGGCGCCAGCACCAACTGGGAACGGCCGAGCTGCCGCATCATGCAATACCTGCAGGCCATGGGCTATCGCATCTATCCGGTGAACCCGAATGCCGTCGATGCCGAAATTCTCGGCCGCCCGGTCCATGGCAGCCTTGCAGACATCGGCGAGCCGGTCGATCTGGTCGATGTCTTCCGCCGCTCCGATGCGGTTGCCAGCATTGTCGAGGAGGCCATCGCCGTCGGCGCCAAGGCGGTCTGGCTGCAGCAGGGCGTGCGCAACGATGCCGCCGCCGCCAAGGCCGCGGATGCGGGCCTGCAGGTGGTCGTCGACCGCTGCATCAAGACCGAGCATTTCCGCCTGCTCGGCGGCCCCGACCAGCGCAAAGTTGACAGCCGCAGCGCCGCGGCCTAGGAAACATCGCCCTTTGCGAGCCGTTCGACGTTCGAACCAATAACATCATATGGTGGCCGACATGGTATTGCCCCTCGCGCGCGAGACCAGCGACAACGACATCATCTATCTGCCGCAGCACGATTTCTACTCCGACGAAAAGCTGCGCCGCATCCTCACCAGCGTTCGCACCTTCGCCATGGTCGGCGCCAGCATCAACTGGAAGCGGCCGAGCTACTACGCGTACAAGTACCTCACCAAGAAGGGCTATCGCGTGATCCCGGTAAACCCGGCCCGGGCCGGCGAGGAGATCCTCGGCGAAAAGGTCTACGCCAGCCTGACCGAGGTTCCTGACCGCCTCGAAATGGTCGATATCTTCCGCACCTCCGAAGAGGCCCTGGAGATCACCAAGGAGGTGATCGCCAACAAGGATGAAAAGGGCATCAAGGTGCTGTGGATGCAGCTCACGGTGCGCAACGACAAGGCGGCCGAGCTGGCCGAAGCGGCGGGGCTGGAAGTGGTCATGAATCGCTGCCCCAAGATCGAATACGCGCGCCTTTCCGGCGAGCTGAGCTGGAGCGGCATCAACTCCGGCATCGTTTCCGCCAAGACCCTCAGGCCTCCAAGGTAGACATCATGAGCAGCACTCCCATCGACGAAGTCGTCTCGAACGTTCCCGGCGGCGAGGAAACGCCGCAAGCCTTTGGCATGGAAACCCTGGCGGTCCATGCGGGTGCCAGGCCGGACCCGGTCACCGGCGCGCGCTCGACGCCGATCTACCAGACCACGTCGTTCGTCTTCGACGATGCGGACCACGCCGCCTCGCTGTTCAACCTGCAGACCTTCGGCTACGTCTATTCGCGCATGACCAACCCCACCGTGGCCGTGTTCGAGGAACGCGTGGCGGCGCTGGAAGGCGGTCGCGGCGCGGTGGCGGCGGCGAGCGGGCACGCAGCCCAGTTCCTGGTCGCGGCAACGCTCATGCAACAGGGCGACGAGTTCATCTCCTCGCGCAACCTCTATGGCGGCTCCGTCACGCAGTTCGGCGTCAGCTTCCCCAAGCTCGGCTGGAAGTGCCACTTCGTCGATCCGACCGACCCGGAGAACTTCCGCAAGGCGATGACCGACAAGGTCAAGTTCATCTTTCTCGAGGGCCTGGCCAATCCGGGCGGCATCATTGTCGATCTCGAGGCCGTGGCGGCAATCGCGCACGAGAACGGCATTCCGTTGGTCGTCGACAACACCCTCGCCTCGCCCTATCTCTGCCGACCCTTCGAATGGGGCGCCGACCTGGTGGTGCACTCGACGACCAAGTTCATCGGCGGCCACGGCAACACCATGGGCGGCATCGTCGTCGAATCCGGCAAGTTCGATTGGCGCCAGAACGACAAGTTCCCCGCCCTCTCGGTGCCGGACCCCGCCTATCACGGGCTGGTTTTCGCCGAGACCTTCGGCGATTTCGGCTTCACCATGAAGGTCCGGGCCGTGGCCCTGCGCGATTACGGCCCGACCCTCAATCCGACGGCGGCCTGGAACCTGCTGCAGGGCGTCGAGACCCTGCCGCTACGCATGGAGCGCCATTGCTCGAACTCGCTCGCAGTCGCCAAATGGCTTGAGGCGCATCCCAAGGTAAGCTGGGTCTCCTATTCCGGATTGGAATCCAGCCCCTATTACGCGCTCGGCAAGAAATACCTGCCGAAGGGCACCGGAGCGGTGCTCACTTTTGGCCTGAAGGGCGGCTTCGACGCCGGCCTGACGGTGGTCGACGAAGTGAACATGTTCTCCCATCTTGCCAATATCGGCGACACCCGCAGCCTGATCCTGCATCCCGCCTCGACCACCCATCGCCAGCTGAGCGAGGAACAGCAGATCGGTGCCGGCGCCGGGCCCGACGTCGTGCGCCTGTCGGTTGGCATCGAGAGCGTGGAGGACATCATCGCCGATCTCGACCAGGCTCTCGCCAAGGTTTGATCTGACGCCAGCGGCGAGCGGCTTGGTCGATTTTGCGATGGTTGACGGGGACGCATCATGAAGATCCGTAAGCCAGGCGCCCTCACCAAGCCGCGCCGCCAGCCCTCCATCATCGCGCTTGTTTACGCGCTGCTCGGCGTTGGCGCGGCCATCATTACCCTCCTGGCGATAGCCGCGAGCGAGCAACGCGGCATCGACAAGGAGGTCGCACGCGAACAGCATGAGTATAACCTCAATATCGTTTCGGCGATCGACGGTATCGAGGATGGCATATTTGCGATCTGGCGGCTGGATGCGGGCGTCGGCGATGCCGGTCTCGTTGTCCAGAAACTGGACGATCAGCTCGCCCGGATCAGCGATTTCCAATCACGGCGCGCCAGTGCATCGCTGGAAGCAGCTGTCGGCAACCTCACAACGGCTTATGCGGCTCTGCGCGGCAGGCTGTTGCCAGTCCATGAGGCGAATGGCGCCGGCAACGCGATCGTTGCATTCCGCGATTCCGTCCATGGCTTGGAACAAGCTGCGGCAGCCTATCAAGCCCAACATAATGGCGCCCTGCAGGACGACAGGCGTTTTGTTACGGTTTGGTTCACTGCCGCAAGCATCACGGTGTTCGTTATTGGCTTAGCCATTGCTTTGCTGATCATAAGCAATGTTGCAAGAAGCCAGGATGCGCAAAAAGTCATATCGGAGGCTCTTCGGCGCAGCGAACGTCATTTCCGCAACGTTGCGGAAGGCTCTATCCAGGGCATCCTCGTGCATCGTGACGGAATGCCGCTTTTCGCCAACCAGGCCATGGCGGACATTCTGGGATTCGAGGACTCTCACGATGTCATGCTGGTACCGTCGATCTATGACAGCGTGCTCGACGCCGACCGGGACATGGTCAGACTGTTCTCGGAAGAACGCGATCCGGCCGATGGCAATGCCGGCGACCGCATACAGTTCCGCTGCCGGCGAGACGACGATGGCGAAACCATATATGTCGAGGCGCGGTCTACGGTCATCGACTGGGACGGTGAGCCCGCAATTCAGGCCGCCTGCTTCGATGTCACCGAGCGCCACCGCTTCGAGGAGGCCTTGCGCGAAAGCGAAAATCGCCTCAATGCGTTCTTCAATCACGCCTCCGTTGCCATGGCACTCTATGACGGCCGCGGCTATTGCCTGAAACTGAACCAGGCCCTGGCCGAAGCGATGGGTGTGGTGGCAGAGGCGCAGGTCGACCGCCACGTCACCGAATTTCTGCCGCCGGAGCTCGCCACGGTCATGCAGCACAATTTGCAGCAGATCCTGGAAACCGGCGAGCCCATGCTCGATGTGGAAATCGTTGACGGCACGAGGGATGCGCAAGGCCGAGAGCGTTACTGGATGGCGTCGATCTTTCCCGTCTCCGGAACACGGCACAAGCCGACCGCCTTCGGCAGCGTGATGACCGAAATTACGGATCAAAAGCAGGAGCAGAAGGCAACCCAGCAATTCGGCCAAAGCCTCGAACGCCGGGTGGACGAGCGTACCCGGCAGTTGATGCGAGAGAAGCGGCGGACGGAGAAATATCTCCAGATCACCAGCACGATCATCATCGTCATGGACCGCGATTGCGAAGTTCAGGTCGCCAATCCTGCCGCCTGCGCCTTGTTGGGCTACGAAGAAAGCGAATTGGTGGGAACAGACTGGTTCAGCCAATGCGTCCCGGAGTCCGAGCGGGCCGAAAGGCGACAGGCGTTCTTGCGCATGGCCGCAGAAGACTTGGCTAGCGAAGGCGGTCATTCCTACGAGGCGGCGGTCGTCACCAAACGCGGAGAGCGGCGCCAGATACTGTGGCACACTGGGCAGCTTCGTGACGAAGACGGCGGTGTTTACGCCCACATCGGCTGCGGCGAGGACGTCACGCCGATGCGTCAGGCGGAGTCGCGGGCGCAACAGTCCCGCCACCTGGAAAGTCACGGGGCGCTGACGCGCACGGCATCCCTCGCCCTGAAGACATGGCTGGCGAACATCGAGGTTCTGAACCGGGCGACGCTGGAAGAGGTTGCCGGCCACACAGCCAACCAGGCCCGGCTGGAAGGTGCCCTGGATGCCAACAGCAAGGCGCAGCACGCTCTGGAGCGCATCATCGCCGCCAGCGCGCCGAGCGCAGAACCGGACCCCGTGCCATGCGATATCGCCGCCCTGGCGGCGGAATCGGCACAGCTCGTCAACATCGGTCTGCCGAATACGGTGTCGCTGACGACGAACATCGATCAGGCGGCCGGAACGGTTTCGGCCGATCCGGCGGAAATCGAATCCCTGGTCATTACCCTGCTTGCCAGCGCCCTGCGGCGGATTGGCGATAGCGAGGGCAAGATCACAATCTCATTATCCCGGCAAGGCGAGCCCGAGTCCGGGCACGACGAAGTTTGTCTTGCCGTCGAGGACGACGGACCAAGTCCGGGCGAGGATCCGGGCGAGGATCCGTATCAGACGGACTTTGCCATCGCTAACGACCTGGTAAAGGCGAATGGCGGCAGTATGCAGGTCATGGCCCAGCCGGGCGGCGAGACGAGGGTGGAAATACGTCTGGCTGCATTGAAAACGAATGGAACATTCAGCTAATCGGAGTATATTGAGAAGCGTTCTCATTTTGAACGGACACCCATGGCGCGAATTCTGATCATTGATGACGAGGATCTGGTCCGCTTCAGCATCGCGGATATCCTGACCGACGGTGGCCATGATGTGCTTGAGGCCACGAACGGCAAAGAGGCGGTTGCCTTGCTGGAGAAACAGCCGGTCGACCTCGTCATCACGGATATTCTGATGCCTGAGCAGGAAGGTCTGGAGACCATCGCCATTCTCCACGATATGTGGTCGGAACTGCCGATCGTGGCGGTATCCGGCGGCGGACGCACGGGCAAGCTGGACTTTCTCGGCATGGCCAAGGAGTTGGGCGCCAATGCCACCCTGTCGAAACCCTTCTCGCGTGATGAATTGATGGGAACGCTGAGCGCCTACGTGTAGTCAGCCGCAGGATTCGGCTATCCAGGCCAAATACTCGGGATTGCCGCCGACGATGGGGAGCGCCACCACGCAGGGGCAATCGTAGGCGTGACGCTGGCGAATCATTTCCGTGAGGGCATTGAGGCAGGACTTCTGCGTCTTCAGCAGCAGCACCGCCTCGTCGGCTTCCTCCACCGCGCCTTGCCAGCGATAGACCGAATGCATGCCGTCGATGACGTTCGCGCAGGCCGCGAGGCGCGCTTCGACGCAGCCGCGGCCGAGCACAAGAGCATCGTCACGCGATTCCGTCGTGACATAGACCAGCAAAGCGTCGCTCATGGGCTTCTCCCTTCCGCCGCTGCCAGGGCGCGGCGCAGGATGGCGTGATCGCGCTCGCCGAAGGAGACCAGCAGCACCTGCTCGATGGTCGGGTGGCGCGCGAGGCCGTCGCGCAGTTCGCTGACCGCGATCGCCGCCGCCTGTTCGGCGGGAAAGCTGTAGATGCCGGTGGATATGGCGGGAAAGGCGATGCTGCGGATGCCATTCTCCGCAGCCAGGGCGAGGCTGTTGCGATAGCAATTGGCCAGCGCTTCCGGCTCGCCGCGATTGCCGTCGCGCCAGCGCGGGCCGACGGTGTGGATGACCCATTTCGCCGGCAGCTCGTAGCCCTCGCTCAGGCGCGCTTCGCCCGTCGGGCAATGGCGGAGCTTGCGCGTGGCATCGGTCAGGCGCGGGCCGGCAGCGCGGCGAATGGCGCCATCGACACCGCCGCCGGGCCACAACGATTCGTTTGCCGCATTGACGATGGCGTCGACGCCAAGCGTGGTGATATCGGCGGCCAGCACGCTCAGGCGACCGCTCATGGCAGTGAACCTATCGGGCGCTGGCGAAATCGTCCTCGTGCCATCTGACGATCATCGCGCGCGCCAGGCCGACCTGCTCGGGACTGAGCCATTTGGCGGCAAAATCCCGCGCCTGGGCGGCATTGGCATGGCCACGGCGCGCTGCCAGATCGTACCAGGCATAGGCGCGCACGGGATCGCGGGTGACGCCGCGTCCTTCCAGATAGGCACTGGCGAGCAGAACGCAGCCCTCCGCATTGCCGCGTATGGCGGCCTGGCGGTACCAGTCCGCCGCAGCGCCATCGTCGCCTTGCATCGAGGCGATATGTGCCAGACCCAGCATGGCGTTGACGTCGCCGCGCGACGCACGCGGCTGCCAGACGGCGATTGCCGTGTCGAGATCGCCACGCTCGATCGCCGCCCAGGCCTCATCGGAGGCGTGGCCGGGTTGGGCGAAGGCGAGCGCCAGGACCAGCGCAACAAGTGTCATCCGTATCATCACGGCGGCAGATTAGCGAAGCCTGACAAGACTTTCCAGAGAGCTGCTATTCGTCACCCGTGCGCGGCAACGGACGTGGCGGTCCGGCCATGGGGGCCTTGGCCTCGAACTGCTCCACCACGCGACAGTCCTCGCACATGCGAATGCGATCGAGCGCCGCCGTATCGCCGGCAAAGCCCGGATGATTCGCGAGCTGCGCCAGCACACGCTCGACGCTCGCGGCCACGCCGAAGGGCTTGCCGCAGCGAATACAGGCGAAGGGCTCCTCTTCGTGGAGCACGACCCGCTCGCGCGCCGCCGCCGTAGACAAGAGGCGCGGGACCAGGGCGATGGCGTCTTCGGGACAGGTTGTCCGGCACAGGCCGCATTGGATGCAGGACGCTTCCGTGAAGCCAAGCTGCGGGCGCTCGGGATTGTCCGACAGCGCAGGCGTCGGACAGGCGCCGACGCAGGCCATACAAAGGGTGCAGCGTGTCGTATTCACGTCTATTGTACCAAATTGGGCGCCTGTAGAAAGTTCCAATATATCAACAGGTTTTGAAGCATTTCTATGTAAGTGCATGAGCGCCAAGCCGATCCGCTCCCGCTTGCTTCCCCGGGCCACGAAATCGGCTGGCGGCAAGGGCTCCGCCTCGCGCCACAACAGCGCGGCAAGCGCCTCGGGGTCGCTCTCGTCCAGCACGGCAAGGCGGCCCTCGCCATAGGCCCAACCTTGCAGAATCGTCTGGCACAGGGCGACAGCCTGCTGCAGGCCGCTGCTCGCCTCCTGCTCGCGTCCGCCGACCAGGATCAGCACCTGCGACGCACCCAGCGCCAGCGCGCCGAGCAGAACGTCCGGCGCCAGCGCCGTGCTGCGGTCGAGCGCCAGGGGCAGCACGTTGGCCGGCAAGCCGTCGCCGAAGCGGGCGATGGCGGCGATCAGCGCCTCTCCTTGCGCCAGGTCGTGCAGCAGCAGCACCGGCGCCTCGCCGCCGGCCCGGCGATAGGTCGTGAGCAGGGCGCGCAGTCGCGCCATCAGGGTTTCGCCGCTTGGCAGGGCATAGGACGCAGCCCCCGTCGGGCAAACGGATTCGCAGCCGCCGCAGCCGGCGCAGACCGCCGCGTCGATCGCCACCGCATCGCCGGCCGGCACGATGGCGCCGGTGGGGCAGACGTCGAGGCAGCGCACACACCCCGTCTTGAGGCTGCGGCCGTGGGCGCAGAGGCCTGCGTCGAAGGCCACGTAGCGCGGCTTGTCGAAGCTGCCCACCATGTCGGAGAGACCGAACAGTGCCCGCTCGACCGCCACAGGATCGCCCGGATCGGGACGGCAATAGCCATCGCGCGTGGCATGGGCGGAGAAGAGCGGCGCTCCGCCTGTCAGGTCGAGGATCAGATCGGCGTCGAGCGTCTCGCCTTCCCGTGGCGGGCCAAAGGAAAGCCAGTTGCGGGCGCTCGGATCGCTGTCGGCATAGGCATCGACGACCAGCGCAAAGGCGCCCAGGTGGCCGCTTGCCGATGCCACCCGGCCGCTATGAACACGGAACGCCGCCCGCAGCGGCGGCATGACCTCGGCGCCAGGCGCGAGCAGCAGGCGTACCGACAGCCGTCCCGACAGCCGCTCGGCCGCCGCCACGGCCTGGTCGTCCCCGCCGATGACGATGACCTCGCCGGCGGATTCGAACGTGACCGCCGGCACCGGCGGCTGGGGCACGGCCGCTTCCGCCAGCAAGGCCGCCATCTTCGGCCCGGCCCGGTCGCCCTCGCCGCTCCAGCCGGCACGCTCGCGAATATTGAGGAAGGCGATATCGGCGTCCCCGGCGACCTCCGAGAACAGCGGCGCCTCTTGGGTGCACGCCACCAGCAAGGGCTCGCCGTGCCCCAGCGCCGCCTCGAAGGCAGCGAAATCCGCCCGGCAAAGCGCGTGATGCACCCGCGGCGCCGCATCGGCCTCGCAAGCGCGCGCGATCGCCCCGCCATCCACCGCCATGCTGCCGGCGCAGTCGCAAACCAGCACCCGGCGCCCGCCGATCTTCATCGGTCTCTCTCCCAAGTCATCCTTGCCGCCCAGTTTGACAGGCGCAGCACCCGAGGCATAGTGGGCCCATGGACTCCTACCGCCTCAAGCCCTCGCCCGAAGACCCGCAGCTGACCGAGGCCGTGCGCGGTGTCGATCACCATGGCCAGGCGGTGGAGACCCGGGTCATCGTCGAGCGCCCGCTGACGCTGTTCCTCAATGCCCAGGAGATCGTCACCATGATGACGATCGGCGACTATCCCGACTATCTGGCGATAGGCTTCCTGCGCAATCAGGGCATGCTGCGCGACGACGACGAGATCACTGCCATCGATCACGACGAAGACCTCGGCGTGGTGGTGGTGCGCACCGCGCGCGAGACCGATTACGAGGACAAACTGAAGAAAAAGACGCGCACCTCGGGCTGTGCCCAAGGCACCGTCTTCGGCGATCTGATGGAGGATTTCGAGAGCGTGCGCCTGCCCGAGGCGAGCCTGCGCACCTCCTGGCTCTATGCCCTGGCCAAGACCATCAACACCACGCCAAGCCTCTATCTGGAGTCGGGCGCGATCCACGGATGCGTCTTGGCAAAAGACGACAAGCCATTGGTCTATATGGAAGATGTCGGCCGCCATAATGCCGTGGACAAGATCGCCGGATACATGTTCCGCGAAGGCGTGAGCGCCGCCGACAAGATCTTCTACACCACCGGCCGGCTGACCAGCGAGATGGTCATCAAGACCGTGCATATGGGCATCCCCATCCTGGTCTCGCGCTCCGGCTTCACCGCCTGGGGCGTCGAGCTCGCCCGCCAAGCCAACCTGACACTCATCGGCCGCGCCCGCGGCAAGCGCTTCGTCGCCTTGGCCGGCGAACAGCGTCTGGTCTTCGACGCCGACCCTGAGGCCGCGGCCGAAGAGCCGGCGCGAGCGCGGCGCAAGAGCAGCCAGCCCCAGGATGCCGAATAACATCGAAGTCTTGTTGCGGGAAACGGTGTGGCTAGCTTCCGAGGGCGCCGGCTTCGGCGGGGCGTCCTATCCTACTCGCCAACAAACGAGCCGTCCGGCGCCATGATGAAGCCGTTGCTGAGCGGGGCGAAGGCGGACCAGCCGCCATCGTCTATGGCGCCCCAGACGCAGACATTGCCATCCGGCTTGTGGTCCCAGTAAGCCTGGATCTCGATCTGGAAATCAGGGCCGTCCGGGTTCTCGATCTGCTGCACGTCGATCTCGCCGATCAGCCCCTTCAAATCCCCGTATGTCTTGGCCCGGTATGGCCGAAGTCTCTCCAACAAGACTGCGCGTGCCTTGTCCTTGTCCATGGAACGCCCCTGAAATGCCAACGGGCCATCTTACCACGATGCCTCCGATTCCGTCTGAGAGGGTGCCGGAGAAGCGACAGCATAATTAGGTGACAGTCACCCAACTTTTAAGGTTACATATACATTATTAATCTCGTTATAATTGGGTGACTGTCACCCATCTTTAGATAGAATAATCAATTCATAGCACACACCTGAAGGAGGCACGCCATGCCGCGCAAGCCACGTCTCGTCGTTCCCAATGCGCCCCATCACGTGGTACAGCGCGGCGCCCGCGCGCAGGACGTCTTCTTTGATGACGAGGACTATGCCAGCTATCTCGCGACGCTCGTCGAACGCTGCAGCGGCGCCAGCTGTGCCATCTGGGGCTATTGCCTGATGCCCAACCACGTGCACCTTATTCTCGTGCCCGCCAGTGCCGACACCTTGCGCGCCGCCCTCGGCCCCACCCACCACGCACACAGCCTGCGCATCAATCGGCGTGAGGGCTGGTACGGGCACCTCTGGCAGCAGCGCTTCCACTCCTTCGTCATGGACGAGGCGCATCTGCTCTCGGCGGCGCGCTATGTGGAGCGAAATCCGGTGCGCGCGGGCCTTGCCGGCGAGCCGGCGGACTGGCGCTGGTCGAGCGCGCGGGCGCATCTCGACGGGCATAGCGACGGGGTGGTGGACGTGGCACCGCTATTGGCGCTGGTGCCGGACTGGGAAGGCTATCTGCGCGTCGAGGAGCCGTCCGGCGAGCTCGAGACCTTGCGCCAGCATGTCACCAGCGGCCGCCCCCTGGCATCGGCGGCTTTCATCGATCGCCTGGAAGCCACCACCGGTCTCCCTGTGCGGCGACGCAAGCCGGGCCCAAAGAATAATTAGGTGACAGTCACCCAACTTAATAGGTAATTAATCTGATTTTCATACTACAAAGTTGTGTGACTGTCACCTAATTATGCGGCGTATCGATTTGCATGCCCCTGCCCATCTCGCCTGCCGCGACGGGCGTTCTCAGCCCAGACTGTGCCCGCCATCGACGACCACGACGCTGCCGGTCATGAAGGGCGAGGCGTTCGACGCCAAAAGCAGCAGCGCACCGTCGAGCTCTTCGGCCTGGCCGAGGCGGCGCTGGGGGATGGCGCTGTCGATCAGGGCCTTGCCCGGTTCGCTGGCGAAAAAGTCCCGATTGAGGTCGGTCTCCACATAGCCCGGTGCTATCGCATTGACCCGCACGTCATGGCGCGCCAACTCACGTGCCAGCGCATGGGTGAGGTGGATGAGGCCGGCCTTCGAGGTGCAATAGCTCGCCACCCGCCCGAGCGCGATCATGCCGCCGATGGAGGCGATATTGACGATGCGCCCGCCGCCCCGCGCCGCCATCCGCTTGGCCGTTTCGCGGGCAACGAGAAAGGCGCCGGAGAGGTTGGTGTCGACGACCTGCTGCCATTCCTCCGGCGTGGTCTCAAGGGCCGCCTTGGTGATGGCCATGCCGGCATTGTTGACGAGCACGTCGAGGGGGCCGAGCGCGGCCTCCGCCGCCTTGACGCCATTGGCGACGCTGTCCGCGTCGGTAACCTCCATGGCCACGGGGAGGGCGCGCCGGCCGAAGGCCCCGACCTCAGCCACGGTTTCGGCCAAGGCATCCGGGTTGCGCGCGGTGATCGCCACATCGGCGCCGGCCCGCGCCAAGGTCGAGGCAAAGTGCCGCCCCAAGCCCCGCGAGGCGCCCGTGATCAGCGCCCGGCTGCCACTCATATCGAAGAGTTCGCTCATTCGCTTAAGCCTCGTGCCCGCTCGCGCAGCTCGTATTTCATGATCTTGCCGGTCGAGGTCTTGGGCAGAAGCCCGAAGACCACCGTCTTGGGCGCCTTGTAACGCGCCATATTCTCACGGCAGAAGGCGATGATATCGGCCTCTGACACGGGCGCCGCTCCCTCGGCCAAAGTGACGAAGGCGCAGGGCGTCTCGCCCCATTTGGCGTCCGGGCGGGCAACTACGGCGGCCTCCATCACGGCGGGATGGCGATATAGCGCTTCCTCGACTTCAAGAGACGAGATGTTCTCGCCGCCCGAGATGATGATGTCCTTGGAGCGGTCCTTGACCTCGACCGTGCCGTCCGCATGGAGAACGGCCAGGTCGCCGCTGTGGAACCAGCCGTCGCGGAAGGCTTCGGCCGTGCTTTTGGGGTTTTTCAGATAGCCTTTCATCACCGTGTTGGCGCGGATCAGGATCTCGCCGACGCTTTCGCCGTCCGCAGGCACGTCCACACCGCTCTCCGGATCGGCCACCCGCACCCCTTCCACCAGGGGGTAGCCATGGCCCTGTCGCGCCATCAGCCGCGCCCGCTCGCCCAGCTCGAGATCGGCCCAATCGTCCTGCCAGGCCGAGACCATGGAGGGGCCGTAGGTCTCGGTCAGGCCATAGAGCTGGGTGACCGTGAAGCCGAGCCGCTCCATGCCCTCGATGACGGCGCTGGGCGGAGCCGCGCCGCCGGTGAAGACGGCGCAACGGTGGCTGAAGTCGCGGCGTTGCTCCGCCGGCGCATGCAAGAGCATGGTCAGAACCACGGGTGCGCCGCAGAAAATGGTCACCTTCTCCTTCGCCACCGCCTCGAAGACCGCTTCGGGTATCACCTCGCGCAAGCAGACATGGGTGCCGGCGACCGCGGTGACGGACCAGGGAAAGGTCCAGCCGTTGCAATGGAACATGGGCAAGGTCCAGAGATAGACGCTGCTGCGGTTAAGCTCGGTCGCGAGCACGTTGGACAGCGCATTCAGATAGGCACCACGGTGGTGGTAGACGACGCCCTTGGGGTCGCCCGTGGTGCCGGATGTGTAGTTGAGTGCGATGGCCTGCCATTCGTCCTCTGGCGGCGAAGCGACAAATCCGTCGGCGTCTGCGGCGAGAAAGCTCTCGTAATCCGTGCCGCCGACGCTTTCGCCGTCGCTTGCCGGGTCGTCGACCTCGACCAGCAGCGGCGGCTCTTCCAGCTCGGCCAAGGCGGTACGGGTGACGGCAGCAAAGCCGCGGTCGACGATGAACACCTTGCTTCCCGCGTGCTGCAGGAAGAAAGCCACGCTGGCGGCATCGAGGCGAGTATTGACGGCGTTGAGGACCGCACCCGTCATCGGCACGCCATAATGACACTCCAGCATTTCCGGGATATTGGGCAATAATGCCGAAACCGTATCGCCGCGCCCTACCCCGGCCCCGACCAATGCCGCGGCCAAACGGCGGCAACGCTCGCGAAACGCCGCATAGTCCATGCGGCGCTGGCCATAGACAATGGCCGTGCGTTGCGGGTAAACCATTGCCGCACGGTCGAGAAAGCTCAACGGCGTCAAGGGAACGTAGTTGGCCGGCCCTTGATCCAACCCCATATCATATTGGGAGTTGGGAGAATGTCGGTCCACGGTGGGCGTTTCGCTCACGGCGTGTCTCCTCAGTCGTCATTCAGAAAGCTATTGATATCCGAATTGGAATGAGGAGACATCTGTGACATGCCAGCGATAGCGCGCGTAATGATCGTTGACGAGCTGGGCGTCCAAAGCGGGCTGTCCGCATCCGTGCAGTCACAGGGCTTCGAGACTGTCAGCGAAACCGTCTCCGTGACCCCCGGCAGCGTGGGCCAGAAGCATCCGGACCTTGTGGTCATAGACAATCGCGCCGACCGCGACGCCGGCCTGGCGCTGACACGTGCCTTGAAGGACGATCCCGAGACCGAAGCGACGCCGGTGGTGCTGATCGATGACGACATGAGCGCCGATCGCCAGCGTGCCGGGCTCGAAGCCGGTGCCACGGACGTCATCGCCGCCCCCAGCAACGATGCTGCCTTCGGCTTCCGCGTGCGTGCCCTGGTCCGCCTTGAAGTCATGCGCGCCGAATTGAGCCGGCGACGCTACATCATGGAGCGCTTCGCCATCGACCTGCCGCCGGCCGACCTCGATCACCTGGCGATACACGGCTCGCGCCTGTTGCTACTTGGCAGCGGCGGCGACAACCAGGCCGCAATCGCCGAGACGCTTGGCGAGGTCTTCAACGTCGATACCATGGCCGACCCTGTGGAGGCCTTGGGCATCGTCGCTTCGAAAAAGTACGATGCGGTGATCGCTCTCGCCAACGACGAGAGCGTCGATCAAATCGTCGAGTTCTGCGCCGATATCCGCCGCAATGTGTCCTTCTTCAATTTGCCGATCATCGCGATTCTGCCGCCGGGACAGCTGCTCGCTGCCGAGCTGGCCCATCGCGAGCGGGTCAGCGACGTTCTGTTCTCGCCCGTCTCCGCCGAGGACCTGCGCCAGCAGCTGCTGGTCTGGATCCGCCACTGGCATTATCGCGAGGAATTGATCAAGGCGGCCCGGGAGACCAAGTCCCTGGTCACCATCGACGGCCTCACCGGCCTCTCAAGCCACGGCTTCTTCCGTGATTATCTGGGAGACCTGATCGAAGACTGCGCCAAGACCAACAAGACCTTCGCCATGGCCATCATCCAGGTCACCGACGTGGCCGGGATCAACGAGACCTATGGCTACTCTGCCGGCGACCACCTGCTGCGCCAGATCGGCCAGATCGTCAACCAGCTGGTTCGCGTCGAGGATCTGGCGGCCCGCTTCCGCGGCACCGAGTTTTGCATGCTGCTGCCGCAAACCAGTTCGGAATCTGCCAATCTGGTTCTCAGTCGCGTCAGCGGTGTTATCGCCAATACCGACTTCCTGTTGATGGGTTGCCCCCATGCCATCAGGCCGCATCTGCAAAGTGGCCTGGTGACCTACGACCACGATGCGGATGGCAAATCAATCCTGGAACGCGCCCAGGCATCGGTGAGATAATGGCGCAATAAATGCGTCAGTGGAGACGACGGACATGAAGATCGACGTCATTTCCGACACCGTCTGCCCGTGGTGTTTCATCGGCAAGCGCCGCCTTGAAGCAGCCCTGGCGGGCTTCGAAGGCGAGCGACCGGAGGTGGTTTGGCACCCCTTCCAACTCAACCCGGAGATGCCCGTCGACGGCATGCCGCGCAGCCAATATCTCGAGCTCAAGTTCGGCGGTCCTGCCCGGGCGGAGCGGGTCTATCGCAGCGTTGCCGATGCCGCCAGTGCCGAGGGCCTGCCTTTCGCGCTCGAGCGCATCGGGCGCACGCCCAACACCATGGCCTCGCACCGGCTGATCCATTTCGCCGGCCTTCATGGCGACCAGGAAGATGTGGTGGAGGGCCTGTTCAGAGCCTATTTCTTCGACGGCCGCGACATCGGCGACTTTGAGACGCTCGCCGCGATCGCCGGAGAATGCGGCCTGGACCGCGACGCGGCACTGGCCTATCTGCGAAGCGACGCTGACGCCGTGGAGGTCGCCCAGCGTGATCGCCATGCCCGCAGTATCGGCGTCAACGGCGTTCCGTGCTTCATCATAGACGGCCGTTATGCCGTCTCAGGGGCCCAGGATCCGGAAGTGTTCCAGCAGGTTTTCGCCGTCGCCATCCAGGAATCTGCGCAGGCCGCGGAAGCCGCGGAGTAGGCTACAGCTCCAAGAACCCTCGTTGGATGGCCATCACCACGGCCGAGATCTTGTTGCTCGCGCCCAGCTTGTCCATGGCGTTCTTGGCGTGGAACTCGACCGTCTTGCGGGATATCGACAGGATTTCGCCGATATCGGAATAGGGCTTTCCGGCCTTGCACCATTTCAGCACTTCAATCTCCCGCCGCGACAGCATGACGTCGTCGTTTTCGGGAAAGCGCTGCTCTTCGGTCAGTTCCAGGAAGCGCGTCCAGGTCTGCACGCTGAGGGAATGCATCAGGCCTATGCGCTCGGGATTCGCGGGCTCGGCGACTCGGCGGCTGAGACTGAGGATATCGAGCTGATTGCCCGGACCGTGCATGGGAAAGGTTACGCCGGTATGCACGCCGGCGCATTGACATTCGTGCATCAGATTGATCTGCGGTCGCGAAAGATCGGCACCTTGCAGCGCATCGTTCCAGAGGAACGGCCGCCGCGCCCGCAAGGCACAACCGAGAATGGGATCGATCTTGTCCCACTGCTGGTCGAAATAATACTCCGGGTAGCCCTCGGGAAATTCCAGCCAATGCAGGTCGATTACATCGCGACCGCGCACCGATGTCAGGAGGAAATTCTCGTAGCCTTCCTGCTGTGCCGCGGCAGTGAACAGCCGCCTGAGATCATCGACCGAATTGGCCTGCTGGCTCAGTTCAACATATCGCTCAAACTGGTACACTTTCGGCCATCGAGCATCCGTTTATCCCGCACGCTGCAAATTATGAGTGTCTTGATGTAGGGGGCGCAAGAGATTTACCTGCAACCAACTCCTCGCTCCTCGGTAGCGTGTCGGGAATCGGTTCACAAATCGAGAAACGATAAGAGAATGCGATTGAACTCGCGCGGGCGTTGCCAGTGGGGCGCATGACCGGCGTCGGCAACGACGAACACCTCGCCGCCCCACAAATTCCGGTATGCGATGGAGCGCAGATAATCGAGCCGGACAAAAGGCTCTTTCGCACCATGCACGACGCAAAGCGGGATGTCCCGGGTTTCGACGAGGTTGCGCTGGTCGGCGCCGACGCCGGACATGGCATTCGTGAACATGTAATGCCGCGCCTCGCCATCGGTGCGGTGAACGGCATCCAGAAGGTGCGGCGCGACCCACCCTTCGCCGCCCAACATGTTCGTGGCATAGACGACCGCATCCTCTTGCGAGAAAGCTCGCTTGCCAGTCAGGCCCATGGTCTGGGATGGCTTGAAGGCGGCCTGCAACGCCTCCGGCGAAGGCCGCGCGGGAGGCGTGCCTACGATAAGCAAAGAGCGTATGCGGGGCTCGCATCCGAGCAACTCCAAGCCGATATGGCCGCCCAGCGACCAGCCCACGACATCGACCTCAGACCACGCCAGGCTGTCCAGCAGTTGGCTTACGATCCGCGCATAACCGGGAAAGCTGTAGGTCTGCGAAGGCGTTCGGGCATTGTCGGACTTACCGTGCCCAGGCAAGTCGAGTGCCATGACCGGGCGGCCACAGCTAGCCACGGCATCGATTTGATCGCGCCAAATCTCCTTGCACGACGAGTTGCCGTGAATGAACAGGACAGGACGACCATCACCGGGTTCGACGATCGCAGAGATTGTCGCTTCCGGCAGGTGAAATACGCGCTCGCGGAAGACGGTCAGAGCCGGGGCACCGCCCAGACTCAATGGTGGGGCTCCAGGAATCTCGGCTCGTAGATGCTGTCGTCCGACAGGCTGTACACCAGTTTGAAACGATGGATTCCCTTGTCCAGCAGCGCTACGCAATGCGCATCGCCCATATCTTCGGAAAGATCGCTGCGGATGAACTCCAACAAGCGGATGAAGCTGTTGACGGTCGGGAAGTCCTCATAGACCAAGGCGCCGGCCTCGTCCGGATGAGACAAGGGATAACGATTGCGCAGGCACATCTCACAGGAATGCAAATAGTCTGCGCAAGCTTCGTCGAAATACACCTCACCGGCCATGATTTTGGCGGTAAGGACGAGCTTGATCGTGTCCCTGACCCGGATCTGCTGACTGAATTCGGCCAGTGATGCGTCGTCAAGCCTGATCCTGTCTCTCGCGCACTCCATGAGCCCCCCGCTCGAAATATTGCTGTCTGATGGGTTCGAAGGTTCTTTCAAGGTCCGCCCTGAGCAGCCCGTTGATTAAGTGGCTTTGCTGATTCTCACTCCCAGACGATGAATGGG
>CAYPAX010000083.1:0-20493 GCA_964408735.1 uncultured Rhodospirillaceae bacterium
AGAATCAGACACAGCGACACGCGTCCAGAGCAGACTTCGTCAACGGGCTGCTATATCCCGGACCCCGAGGCGCTCAAGACCCTGGTGGAACGGCGCCGCAGCGAAGAGCCCTATGACGGGCCCGAGCGGCGCAAGGAACGGCCGGCGGAGCGCTGGTACGAAGACGTCGAGATTGAAGACTCCTGATCAGAGGGCCCGCTCCACCGCCTCCACGATCTGCGCATCGAGCGGCTTGACCTGCGATGGCCAGGCGCCGATCACGGCACCGTCGCGGTCGAGCAGGTATTTATGGAAGTTCCAGCGCGGCTCGGCGCCGGCCCCGAGGCGGTCGGCAATCCAGCGATAGAGCGGATGTGCGCCCGCGCCCTTGACCACCTGCTTGGTGGTCATGGGAAAGTCGACGCGGTAGTTGGCCTCGCAGAAATCCTTGATGGCCGCTTCGTCGTTAGGCTCCTGGGCGCCGAAATCGTTCGACGGCACGCCCAACACGATCAGGCCACGCTCGCGATAGGTCTCCCACAGCGCCTGCAGCGCCTCGTATTGCGGCGTGAAGCCGCAGAACGAGGCGGTGTTGACCAGCAAGACCGGCTGGCCGCGATACTGCGACATGGGCATCGGCTCGCCCTCGATCGAGGTGAAAGCGAAGTTGAAGCCGGAGTCCTCTGCCCAGGCCGGCCCAAAAGCCGCAAGGCTCAGGCATAGCGCAACGATCCATCTCGCCATGATCATCCCCTCTCGCGCATCAAGCGCTCTTTTTCGCGCTGCCAGCTGCGCTCTTTTTCGCGCTCGCGCTTGTCGTGCTGCTTGCGGCCGCGCGCCACGCCGAGTTCCACCTTGGCACGGCCGCGGTCGTTGAAATAGAGCTTGAGCGGCACCAGGGTATAGCCCTGGCGCTGCACCAGCCCCGACAGCTTCTCGATCTCGCGCCGGTGCAGCAGCAGCTTGCGCGGCCGCAAGGGCTCGTGGTTCTGGCGATTGGCCGCCGGGTAGCGGGAGATGTTGGCGTTGAGCAGAAACATCTCGCCGTCGCGCGCCTCGGCATAGGAATCGCCGAGGCTGGCGCGGCCGGCGCGCATCGATTTGACCTCGGTGCCGACCAGCACGAGCCCCGCCTCGAGGCTGTCCTCGATAAAATAGTCGTGGCGCGCCTTGCGGTTCTGCGCGACCGTCTTGTTGGTCAGGTCGCCGCTCGCCACCGGGTGACACCTTCGCCGAGCAGCCCGGCCGACTTCAAAGCCGCCTCCACGCCGTCGGCCGTTGCCTCGCCGATGTTCACCATCGGCAATCTGAGTTCGGGCGAGCAGAGGCCGAGCAGGCCGGCCGCATGCTTCACCGGCGCCGGGCTGGTCTCCACGAACAGCGAGTCGTGCAGGGGCATGAGCGTGTCGTGCAGGGCCAGGGCCTTTGCCGCATCGCCCGCCTGCCAGGCCTCATGCACCGCGGCGCAGAGCGCCGGCGCGATGTTCGATGTCACGGAAATGCAGCCGTGGCCGCCATGGGCGAGATAGGCCAGCGCCGTGCCGTCCTCGCCGGAGAGCAGGCAGAAGTCGTCGCCGATGGCCAGGCGCTCAAGCAGCGGCCGGGTGAGATCCGCCGTGGCGTCCTTGACTCCGATGATGTTGGGAATCTTCGCCAGGCTGGCCATGGTCTCGACGCCCATATTGACCACCGAGCGGCCGGGGATGTTGTAGATGATGATGGGGATGTCGGCAGCCGCCGCCACCGCCTCGAAATGCGCGTACAGGCCCGCTTGGGTGGGCTTGTTGTAGTAGGGCGTGACGACCAGCGCCGCGTCCGCACCCATTTGGTGTGCGTGCTTGGTCAGGCTGACGGATTCCTCGGTCGAGTTCGAGCCCGCCCCGGCAATCACCGGCACGCGCCCGTCCACGGCCTCGATGCAAAGCTCGGTCACCCGCCTGTGCTCCGCATGGCTCAAGGTCGGCGATTCGCCGGTCGTGCCGCACGGCACGACACCATGGATACCCTGCTCGACCTGCCAGTTGACGAAACTCTGGAATGCCTTCTCCGCTACCTTGCCATTCTCGAACGGCGTGACGAGGGCGGTGATGGATCCTTTGAACATGGCGGCCTCCTGTTCCTGCCCTTGTGAGCAGTGCGGCTATTCCTTGAAATGGGGCCCGAACCATACGCCCGCGCCGCGGCCGCCTCAAGCGCATTTGAAGGCCATGGCGGAAGGGCCTTCGGCTATACTGCTCGCGCAACAGGCGAGGTGGAATATGGCGAAGGCGCAACCTTGGTGGCTTGGCACGCTTGCGGCGGCAGCTCTGCTGCTTGCCACGCAGGCTGCCGCCCGCCCCCCGGAGCCTGTGGACGGCGCCGACCTCACCATTGCCTACCGCGCCATGCAGGCTTTCAACAGGGGCAATTGGCAAAATGCGCGCGCCGAGGCCGCCACGGCGCGCGACCCGCTGGTGGCCAAGCTGGTGGCCTGGCGAACCCTGAGACTGAAGGACAAGACCTCCACCTTTGCCGAGATATCCGGTTTTCTCGCCGCCAATCCCGATTGGGCCGGCTTGGCGCCCTTGCGCCGCCAAGGCGAGAAGAGCATGCCCGACACCTTGTCCGCGTCTGCCGTGGTGGCGTGGTTCAGACAGCTTTCGCCGATCACCGGCGAAGGCAAGTTCCGGCTCGGCGCGGCGCTTGTCGCCACCGGTGGCCGCGACAGCGGCAGCGCAATGCTGCGCGAGGCCTGGACCGACCATGACCTAGAGCGCGCGACGGAGAACAAGCTGATCGCCGATCACGGCCGCCTGTTGCGAGCCGCCGATCATTGGGCCCGCGTCGACCGTTTGTTGTGGGGTGACCAGGTCACGGCCGCGCGCCGCATGCTGCCCCATCTCGACGAGGGTTATCGCCTGCTGGCCAAGGCGCGCATTGCCCTGATCACCGGCCGAGGCGGGGTCGATGCGGCGGTCGCCAAGGTGCCCCCTGCCCTCGCCAGCGACCCGGGCCTGCTCTATCAGCGCATCCGCTGGCGACGAAACGCGGGCAACGACAGTGGCGCCGCGGCATTGCTGGCATCGCCACCCTCCGAGCTTGGCGAGGAAAGGCAGTGGCTGGCGCAGCGCCTCGCATTGACGCGCGAAGCCATCTCGGACGGCCGCCATGCGGATGCCTACCGGATTATCGCGGCCCATGGCCAGACGCGCGCCGCCGGGGTGGCCGAGGCGGAGTGGCTGGCAGGCTGGCTGGCCCTGCGCCATCTCAACCGGCCCAGGGCCGCGTTCGCCCATTTCATTGCCATGCACAAGGTGGTCAAGCTGCCGATCAGCGTTGGCCGCGCGGCCTACTGGGCCGGCCGAGCGGCCAAGGCCGCCGGAAACACTTCCGACGCATCGCTCTGGTATCAGCGCGCCGCCTCCCGTCCGACCAGCTATTACGGCCAGCTCGCCGCTGTCGCGCTTGGTCGCAGGGTGCTGCGTCTGCCACCTGCCATGCGTCCGGTGCCTGCAGCGGGCTTCGAGGCGCGGGAGCAGATCCGCCTGGCCCGCCTGCTGGGGGAGCTTGGCGAGGACAGGTTGATGAGCCTGGTCCTGGCGCACGCGCTGGACACGGCATCGACACCGCTCGAGCGCGTCCGCATCGCCAGGATCCCGCTCGACTACGACCAGTCCCATGTGGCGATACGCGCGGCCAAGAGGGCGCAACGCGACGGCAGCGTGGTGCTCGATGCGGCCTATCCGGTGCCCAAAGTCTTTGCCCGCTGGATGCCCGGTGCCGGCGCGCCCGAGCTCGCCGTCATGCTTGCCCTGGCGCGCCAGGAAAGCGAGATGAACCCGAGCGTGGTCAGCTCTGCCGGCGCCCGCGGCCTGGTACAGCTCATGCCGGCGACGGCCAGGATGATGGCGCGGCAACTCGGCCTCGCCTATGAGAGCCATCGCCTGACCAGCGACCCGGCCTACAACCTCCAGCTCGGCAGCGCCTATCTGGCTGACAGGCTTGTCGAATTCGGCAATTCGCACGTCCTCGCCTTCGCCGCCTACAATGCCGGCCCCGGCCGCGTTCGTACCTGGCTGCGCAAGAATGGCGATCCGCGGTCGCCGGGGGTTGACGTGGTGGATTGGATCGAGCAAATCCCCTTCAACGAAACGCGAAACTATGTCCAACGCGTCCTCGAGGGTACGCAAGTCTACCGCGTCCGGCTGGCCGGTCGCGGCGACAGGCCCAAGCTTACCCTGATGGCGGAAATGCTCGGCAGAAACACGCAATAATCATGCAGAACGGACGACCTGAGATCGACGATATCGTCGACGCCGCACGGCGCCTGCGCGGCCACGCCGTGACGACGCCGCTGCTCAACGCCCCTGCCCTCGATGCCATGGTCGGCGGCCGCCTGCTGATGAAGGCCGAGCCCCTGCAGCGCACCGGCTCTTTCAAGTTCCGCGGCGCCTACAACCGCATCAGCCGCATTCCCGAGGAGGAGCGCGGCAATGGCGTGGTGGCCTGGTCGTCAGGCAATCACGCTCAGGGCGTCGCCGCCGCCGCAGCCTTGCTCGGGGTCCAGGCAACCATCGTCATGCCCTCGGATGCGCCGACGCCGAAGGTGGAGAACACCCGTGCGCTCGGCGCCGAAGTCGTGCCCTATGACCGCTACGGCGAAAGCCGCGAGGAGATCGGTGCGGCGCTGGCGAGCGAGCGCGGCGCCACCATCGTGCGACCCTATGACGATCCCTGGATCATCGCCGGCCAAGGCACCGTCGGCCTCGAGGCCGCGGCGCAGGCCACCGCCCTCGGATTGATCCCCGACGCCGCCCTGGTCTGTTGCGGCGGTGGCGGACTGATCGCCGGCACATCGCTGGCCCTGAAGGACCACCTGCCGGGGATCGCTGTGCACCCTGTCGAGCCGCAAGGCTTCGACGATACGGCGCGGTCCCTCGCGGCAGGCGAACGCACGGCCAACGACCCGGATGCCCGCTCGCTTTGCGACGCCCTGCTGGCGCCCGAGCCCGGCGAGCTCACCTTCGCCATCAACCGCGAGACCCTCGCCGAGGGCCTTGTGGTCAGCGACGAGGAAGCGCTCGCCGCGGTTGCCATGGCGTTTCGCCATCTCAAGATCGTGCTCGAGCCGGGCGGCGCCGTGGCTTTGGCCGCGGCCCTCGGCGGCAAGCTCGATTGCCGGGACAAGACGGTGATCGTGGTGCTGTCGGGTGGCAATGTCGCGCCCGAGATCTTCTCGCGCGCCCTCGCCTGATGGCCTATTCGCTTTCGCAACGGCTTATTGCCGAGTTCGTCGGCACGGCATTCCTGCTGGCAACCGTGGTTGGCTCGGGAATCATGGGCGAAAGCCTGGCGGGCGGTAACGTCGCCATTGCCCTGCTCGGCAACACGATTGCCACAGGCGCCATCCTGGCGGTCCTGATTCTGGTTTTCGGGTCCATATCGGGCGCCCATTTCAATCCTGCGGTGACGCTTTCGTTCGCCGTGCAAAAGGCGATCCCGCCCAAAGAGGCCGTTCTCTATGTGCTTGTCCAGGCGCTTGCCGCGGTGGTTGGCGTGGCGCTTGCCCATTTCATGTTTTCCGAGCCGCTTCTGACCCTCGGCGTCAAGGAGCGCGGCGGCGGCGGCCAGATCGTGGCCGAGATGGTGGCCACCTTCGGCCTGGTCGCGACCATCCTCGGCTGCCTGCGCGCACGCCCCGAGGCCGTGCCCTATGCGGTCGGCCTGTTCATCACCGCCGGCTACTGGTTCACCTCCTCGACCTCGTTCGCCAACCCCGCGGTGACCTTCGCGCGCTCGTTCACGACCACCTTCGCAGGCATCCGCCCGGCCGATGCCCCGGCCTTCGTCGCAGCGCAAATCGTGGGCGCTTTGCTGGCCACCGCGCTGTTCGTCTGGCTGCTCAAGCCGGCCAAGGACGAATAGCCTTTACGGCCAAGCGCTTCCCGGCAAGTATGCGCGCCCAATGAGAAGACTTGTGGAGAGGAGCAGACCATGGACGACGACGCCAAGAAAACAGTTTTGCGAATGATCCCCTACGGGATCTATGTGCTGACCGCGAAAGGCGGCGATGGCGGCATTGCCGTGGCCACGGTCAATTGGGTCACGCAAACCGCGTTCGCGCCGCCACTGGTGGCGATCGGCGTCAAGACCGATAGCAATGCCTACAGCACTTTGCGCGACGCCGGCAACTTTGCCCTGAACATGCTCGGCAAGGGGCAGCAGGGCCTCGCCTTCACCTTCTTCAAGCCGGTGGAAGTGGGCGACGGCACCTTGAGCGGCGAGCCCTACCACGAGGGTGCGACCGGCGCGCCTATCCTGACCAACGCACCCGGTTGCGTCGAGTGCAAGCTGGTCGACGTGGTCGAGCAGGGCGACCACCACATCGTCGTCGGCGAAGTGATCGAGGCCCATCTCGTGCAAACCCCCGAGGGCCGTCCCGACGATGCCATACTCGAGATGCGCGAGCTTGGCGAAAAGGTCTTCTACGGCGGCTGAATGTTTGGACGCGCCATCACACTGTTGCTCCTTGTCGCTCTCGGCGGTTGTTTCGAGAGCGACGAGGAGCGCGCGTCCCGTGCCTATACGGAGCGCGATTACGAGACGGCACAGGAGCTGTCGCGTGAGCTTGCCGATGCCGGCAATCCGCGCGGCTTCGACCTGCTCGCCTTGATGGCGGCACAAGGCATGGGCCAGCCGGTCGACTTCCAGCAAGCCTTTGCCAATGCCGAGCGGGCGATCGCCCTTGACCCCGGTTATGCCAGCACGCGCGACGCCATCCTCGCGCGCATCGAGCACAATATGGCGAGTGCCCAGAGCAACTTCGACGCCGGCAACTATGCCCGCGCCCTGGCCCTCGCGGAGCCTCTGGATAGCTATGGCCACGAGGCCGCCGGCGCGCTGGTTACCACCCTGGTTACCGGGCACTACGTGGCGCTGCCTGGCTCGGCGATGTCGTGGCGCGATTACTGGGACCGTTGCAGCGGCAATATCCGGCGCGAAGACAATGACGAGGCCGAGGCCACTCTTGGGGCGGAATGCCTGGGCAAGAGGGTGGTCTGGGATGGCCACGTGGTGCGGGCGACAGACCGCGCATTGACCATCAAAATGAAGCCGGGCCGGCCGGCGTCGCGCAACGACCTGACGGTCAAGTTCGAGGCCCCGCCCGATCGCGCCGTGGCCGATAACGGCCGCAAGATTCGCTTTTCGGGCACCATCGATGCCCGCGGCAACCCGAACCGGCCCGACCTTCTGGTCGCAGGCGCGGTCATTGGCGCGGCACCCCTCACGCCCGACGAAGCGGCGCGCGCGGTCGAGCTTGACCGCCATATCGTGATGGGCGGCTGTCAGATCCTGGTCGAGGCGCTCTATCGCGCCGAACACATGCCGCAATGGGCGATCGAGACCGAGGCCCGAGTGCTCGAGGGCGGCAGTCCGCGCAGCCGCGCTTTTTCTCTATTTGTCGGTATCGTCTCGGAATCCGAGGTCTTCAACCGCGGCGAGGCAGGCGACTGGTTGAGCACTTTCGATGGCACGGTAACGATCCAAAGCGTCGTTGCACGAACCGCCCAGGTCACGGAATTCACGGCCGAATGCGCCATGGACAGCGTCTATCGCAAAGGCGACGTCGCCAGCGAGCATGGCAGCCTGCGCTTCGTCACGATCGCCGAGCCCGTGGTGGACTCGGCGCCCAGCCGGATGCGTGATTAGAGCCTATTCAGCAGCGGCTCACTCGGGCTTCTCCACCCATTCCGCCGCACGCCGCTTGGCCTCGGCCACCTCTTCCGGCGAGAGATAGGTCTCCAGCACCTCCAGGTGGCCCTCGGCTCCCGCCCGACCTCGCTCGGCCGCGAGCGTGAACCACATGTAGGAGACGATCAGATCCTGCTCCACCGTGCGGCCCTCGTCATACATGTAGCCGAGGTTGGTCATGGCATCGGCAAAGCCCTGATCGGCAGCGCGCTGATACCAATATATGGCTTTGCGCTCGTCGATCTGCGTGCCACGCCCCTTGCGGAACATGAAGCCGATATTGTTCTGCGCCCTGGGGTCGCCCGCCTCCGCCAAAGGCATCCAGGCTATGAACGCCGTCTCATAATCGCGCCTGGCATAGGCCTCATTGCCGTCTTCGAAATCGGCCTGGGCCGGAATAGCGGCCGCAAAGGCCAGAACGAGCCCGAGGCTCACGAGTATCGCAATCCGATTCGACACGGCAAGTTACTCCCAAATCACCAATACGAAAGCGGCTCAGTGCCCGCCGCCACCACCGCCACGGGTCTGCACTTCAAGCTTGCGGCAGACACGGGACTCGCCAAAGAATATCTCGCAGTCGCCACGAACGAGCTCGTTCGTACGCCCCTTGAAGTGCTCAAGAATGAAGTCCGATACCTGGTTGACCTGACGGTTGCTGAGGGTAGTGCGGGAGGCGCCGGGACGATCCTCCTCGTCCATATCCTCCATGGTCATGCCGTCATAGCAGTCATGGCCGTCATAGGCTTTCTTGACAAAGTATGGCATGCCCGTGCCCGGCCGGCCGCAGGCGATGACCTCGATGAGCTGATCGCGGTCGAGAAACATCTCGCGGAAATTGATCGGCGTGCCGCCATAGCCGGGCCCGCCCATGCCGTGCCACTTGTGGCAGGTGATGCAGCCGGCCCGCTTGTAAACCGAGATGCCCGGATGGCCACCGGAAACCTGCGCAAAAGCCGGCGCCGAAATTGCCAGGACGACCACGACAGCAAAGGCTGCGCCCACTAGGCGTGTCAAAATTCGTGCTGCTGTCGGCGCAGGCCCGTCATTCGCTATCACGATCCGTCCTCCTGGAATTCCCCGTTGTCGGCGATGCACCGCCGCGTCCCTATTCGTTCTATGTTTCGGGTACTGTATCGGCCGGTCCATTGCAAGCCGTGCAGCAGCCTAATACTGCTTGAACTTCCAGCAGCGGGAGTTCTGCCGCCCCCCGGCCGCGAGCTTCTCCGGATGTCCGGTCTCGAATGACCGCACCAGCATCATCGCGTCGAAATGGCAATGGCGGGGAATGTAGTCGCGCTGCAAGGCCATGAACTTGGACTTGGCATCGGCGATGCCGCCCTTGTGCGCCAAGGTCAGCCAGGCGTAGGCGGAAATCACGTCGCGCGGCACGCCGGTGCCATTGGCCAGCATTATGCCAAGGTCGTACTGGGACTCCGCATCGCCGCCGACTGCAGCATCCAGCCACGCCTCATGCGCGGCCGCAAAATCCTCGGCTTCGAAAGCGCGTTTGCCGCTCTCGTAATCGGCCAGACCCGGCGTGGCGACAGCAAACGCCAGCAAGGCGGCACACAACAGATATCTCATGTCGGTCCAATCGGCTGGTTTACGTCCCATGTCACGAAAAATGGGCCGCGACATGGCCCGGCGCAAGCCCAATAGACCAACGGCCCGCGCTCTGCTCAGAGCGCGGGCCGCGGCTATGGTCGGAAAGGAGCTGGGATCAGCTCTCCTCCATCGCTTTCATGGCCTGCAGACGCTGATCGCCAACACAGGTCTTGAGCGCCGCGTGACACGCATTCACGTCGCCGCCCTGGCAACCCTGAAGGCCCATCTCGCAGATCTTCACCTGCTCGGGCGACGTCTGCTCGGCAGCGGTCTGATCCGCCGACACCGGCCCCGAGAAACCAAGCGCGATAACCGCCGCAACGGCAAAAATCGACTTCTTCATGACTTCCTCCCTCCGTTAGTATCCGAAACGTGCCGCAAGCGTGAACTCATCACCCACACGACCCGCTCCACGGCCACCCCCCGGAAAACGACACGGCCACCTGTTGCTCGCCAAGCCGCCGAAACGCCAGACCCCTTTTCACCATCGAGCACAAGGCTCGAAAGGCAAGGGGCATCGCGCACCGCCCGTATTCGCCTTGAGGGCAATTCACAATACCAATAGATTTGCCGCTACGGAAGACACAGCGTCTGAAAAATGCAGCAAATATCGCTTGTTTGGGGATAAGGCGGCATTGGCAAGGCTGGCGCACGCGACTATCTGATAGCAAGATCTGCAACAACGCACGCATTCGAGGTCATGACAATGATGAAGGCTAACCTGACAGCGCTTGGCAGCGCGCTCGCGCTAACCGCCGCACTGGCAATTCCCGGCCAAGCGGAAGCGCAAAACGGCGATATCCGTCAGTTCACGGTCGGCCTCAGCGTCGCCGACTTGCCCCAGGAGGGCTATCTCGGCTTTGCCTGCGGCAGGAACGGTGCCGAAGCCGAGCCTGAAATCGCTGGCTGGGAAGCCTACGGCGAGTGCCCGGCGGACGAGCGCGGGCTGCACGAAGTGGCATTCCGGTATGACGATTCCGAGGTCCTCTTCGATGATCTGGAGGGAACCGCCATCGCCGGACATCCGGTGCTGATCTCGCTGCTCTTCAACGACGACGGCATTGTCGACGGCGTGCGCGTGTTTACCGACCCGAACGCCAGGCCCTACAACAAACGCCGGGCCAGGGTTCTGTCGCGCAAGGTCAAGGCTCGCTTCGGCATGGATGGCTGGGAATGTGTCAATGTCGAGCCCGAGGGCAGCGAAAGCGAAGTCGGCGGCGTCTTCACCAAGGAGCGCTGTCTGACCGACCTCGGCAACCGCACGGTCGACCTGTTTACGCAGTTTTATCGCATTTGGGGACCGGAGGGCGAGGAGATCATCAACGAAACACGCTTCGAGATCTGGCGCAAACCGGCGGAATAGATTTCAGCAAACACGTCAAGAAAAAAGGGCGGCTCCGGTAAGGAGCCGCCCAATTTCGTTCCGGTTGCCCGGAAGCGATCGCGCTTAGAGCGAGAACACCCACATGATGTTCGCGTTGCGGATCTTCTCGAGACCCGGGGTCGAAGGCGCGAAGTAAGTCGGGACCGTGCCCCAACCACCCGAGCCAACCGCGATATACTGCTGACCGTCGACCGCGAAGCTCATGGTCGGAGCATCGGTCAAGGTGTTCATGTGGAAGCACCACAGCTCGTCGAGCGAGGTGTCGTCGAAGGCGCAGAACTTGCCTTCATGCTGTGCCACGAACACCAGGCCACCAGCCGTGCTGAGCACGCCGGCCATGACCGGATAGCGGGTGTCGACCTTGCGCACCATGCGACCCGTGGTCACGTCCATCGCGGTCAAGCTGCCGGCAAGCTTCGTGCCGTCGCTGGCAACCGCGGTGGTGACGTCGGGCATGCCGCCGGAGAACCACTCACGAAGGACAAAGGAGCCATCGGGGCCCGGCGTCTCTTCTTCGTTGTTCACCGTGATGCAGCTCTCGATGGTCGGAATGTAGGCCATCTGAGTGCGCGGGCTGTAGGACATCGGCATCCAGTTCTTGCCGCCCATCAGGTTCGGGCAGAAGGTTGCCGTCTTGTTGGTCCGGTTCGGCGTGTGCTCGGCGATATAGACCTGAATGTCGGAGTTCGGGTCGTAATCGAGAGGCACACCGGTGACCTTGTCCAGACCACGCGTCCAATTGAGCTCCTTCACGAACGGCACGCCGTAGATGAATTCGCCGTTGTTGCGATCGATGGCATAGAAGAAGCCATTGCGATCGGCGTGGATGAACGCCTGGCGATCATTACCGGCAATGTTGACGTCGACGAGAATGTTCTCATTGATGCCATCATAATCGTACGGATCGTTCGGCGTGTACTGGAAGTGATAGGCCACCTGGCCGGTATCCGCATCGACCGCAAACATACCGGAGGTGTAGAGGTTATCTCCGGGGCGATAGTCCTGATCCCAGTCCGGACCCGGGTTGCCGACGCCCCAGATGAGCAGGTTCGTCTCAGGGTCGTAGGAACCGGTCTGCCAGGTCGAGCCGCCGCCCGTCATCCAGGCGTCGTAATCGTCCTTCCAGGTCTCGTTGCCAGGCTCGCCCGGCCCCGGAACCGTGTAGCGCCGCCAGCGCTCCTTGCCGGTGTTGAGATCAACAGCCGCGAGCCAGCCGCGGATGCCGTACTCGGCGCCGGAGACACCACTGATCGCCATGTCCTTGACCACCAACGGAGCAATCGTAATGGTTTCCGCGATAGCGGGATCGGCAAGCTGGGTTTCCCAAACGAGGTCGCCAGTCGCCTTGGTGATCCGCATCATGCGTCCATCAAGCACGCTCATGATCACGGAATCTTCCCACAGCGCCACGCCGCGGTTGTTAATGGCGCAGCAAGTCACGTTGCCGGCCCAGTCCTTGTCCACGCCCGGATCATACGTCCAGTTGATCATGTCCGGTCCCTGACCCGCTTTGCGCAGGTCGATGGACATAAGCTCACTCCAGCCGTTCGGCATGTACATCGTGCCGTTCTCGACGATCGGCGTGCCTTCGATGTTGCCATAACGCCAGAAGCCGCCACCCTCGGTGCCGCCCAACGCAACCGCGTAGGCAACATTGAGGTCGTCGACGTTGGCCGTGTTGATTTGGTTGAGCGGCGAATAACGCTGGCCGTCATAGGTGCGATGCGTCGTCAGCCAATCGGCACCATTGTCAGCTGCGTTCAGCAGGTCGTCAGCAGTCGTGCGGTCTGCTGCCGACGCCGGCAACGCCACCGCAAGCGCGAGCAAGCTCGCACCAACAACTGTTGTTTTCGATACTTTGGTCCCTCTCATGAGCGGAGTCCTCCCCAACGATATTTCAAATCGTCTTAAACACGAATCGACTTGGTGTTTGCCGCTTCCAGGGCCCTTGCCTCGACGCGTTTGCCAATTCGCCACCCATCACCCTCCCATACGCATAGCGCGCTACGAAGGTGAAGGTAATGAAATAGTGGCCGCGCGACGGGATCAAGTCAACGCCTGATTGGCCCGATCCTGTCCGGTGACCTATAGTCCGCAGCTGCAACCGGCTCGGCCGGCGCCAGGGGGAACACGGATGGAACAAGCCAGAGCTGTGGAGGATATCGGGCCGCTACCGACACAAGGCTTTCTTGATACGGCCGCCCTGGACGATTTCCTCAGCGGCCCGGATCAGGCGTTGCAAGACGACCTGGCCGCGCTCGATGGGGATATCCTGGTGCTTGGGGCCAGCGGCAAGATGGGCCCGACTCTCGCCCGCCTCGCCAAACGGGCAGCGCCCGGCAAGGAGGTCGTGGCGGTGTCCCGCTTCAGCGATGCCGCGGCACGCGAGCGCTTGGAGGCCTGGGGCATCCGGACCATCGCCTGCGACTTGCTCGACCGTGGTGCGATCGCCGCCCTGCCGCGGATCGAAAACGTCGTCGCCATGACCGGACGCAAGTTCGGCTCCGTGGGCGCCGAGTCCACGACCTGGGCGAGCAACGCCATCCTGTCGGCACAGATTGCCGAATCTTTCACGGACTCGCGTCTCGTCATGCTGTCGACCGGCTGCGTTTATCCCTTCATGCCCGTGACCGGAAAAGGCGCCGACGAGAGCGTTTCACCTGGCCCGCCCCCAGGCGAGTACGCCTGGTCGTGCGTCGGCCGCGAGCGCCTGTTCGAGCATCTGTCGCAACACTGGCAAATCGCCGGACGGCTGATACGCCTCAACTACGCCATCGACATGCGCTACGGCGTACTGCACGACATAGCGCGCGCTGTCTGGGAGGAGCGCCCGGTCGACGTGAGCACAGGGCATGTCAACGTCATCTGGCAGGGCGACGCCAATGCCCTCATCCTGCGCGCCCTGGCCCATTGCACGACCCCGGCGACAGCACTGAACGTCACCGGCCCCGAGACTCTCTCGGTGCGAGCGCTGGCCGAGCAATTCGGCGAGCTTCTGGGCAAGAGCGTGAGCTTTTCCGGTCAAGAAGCCGAAACCGCCTGGCTCAGCGACAGCAGCACCGCCACGGCCTTGTTAGGCGAGCCAGCCACACCGCTGTCTAGCATGCTCGCCTGGACCGCCGACTGGATCTCGCGTGGGGGCGAAAGCCACGGCAAGCCTACCCATTTCGAAACCAGGGACGGGCAATACTGATGGCCCTCCTGAGCACAGAAACCCTACCGGACACGCTCGCCGACGAGGCCGCGGTGGAAGACATCCTGTCAACACCGAGCCGGGCGCTTGTCGACGATCTGGCCCGCCTCGACGGTGATATCCTGATCCTCGGGGTCGGCGGCAAGGTGGGGCCAACGCTGGCGCGCCTTGCCAAGCGCGCAGCCCCCGACAAGCGCATTGTCGGTGTCGCCCGCTTCAGCGATGCGGCCGTGCGCGAGCGGCTGGAAAGCTGGGGCGTCGAGACCATCGCTTGCGACCTGCTCGACCGCGACGCCGTCGCCGCCCTGCCGAAACTGCCGAACGTCGTCTATATGGCGGGGCGCAAATTCGGCACCAATGGCGAAGAGCCCATGACCTGGGCCATGAACGTACTGGTGCCGAGCATTGTCGCGGATGCCTTTCGCACCTCGCGTATCGTCGCCTTCTCGACCTTGTGCGTCTACGGCTTCGCAAATGTCCGGGGATCGGGCTCCCGCGAGGATGAGGCGCCGGGCGCACCCGGCGAATACGCCAATTCCTGCGTCGGGCGGGAGCGCATCTTCGAATATGCCTCTGCCATGCACGGCACGCCGGGCCGCCTGATCCGCCTCGCTTACGCCATCGACATGCGCTACGGCGTGCTGCACGAGATCGCCACCAAGATCCGCGACGGCGTGCCCATCGACCTGACTACCAGCCACACCTCGATCATCTGGCAAGGCGATGCCAGCAGCCAGATCCTGCGCTGCCTCGGCCATTGCAGCGCGCCCACCAGCCCAATCAACATCACCGCACCCGCCATTGTCAGCGTGCGTGATCTCGCGGAATCCTTCGCCAAGCGCCTGAGCAAGCCCGCTCTCTATACCGGCGAGGCAAGCGATAGCGCCTGGGTCATGAACGGCGCGGCGGCGGCAGGCCTGTTCGGCGATCCTGTCGTGACGACGGACAAGATGCTCGACTGGGTGGCGGATTGGGTGATGCGCGACATGCCGAACTACGGCAAGCCGACCAAGTACGACGTGCGCAGTGGACGTTTCTGAGCTCACAGAAAGGCGGCTCGAGGCGGCAGACGCCGATCGCCTGGCGGCCCTGACCGAGGAAGCGCAGTGGAACCAAACCATCGCGGATTGGCGTTTCATACTGGAAATCGGCTCGGGATGGGGCCTATGGACCGCCTCAGGCAAGCCGGTTGCGAGCACGCTCATCGTGCCCTATCCGCCGCGTTTCGCCTGGATCAGCATGGTTCTGGTTTCGGCGCCCTGGCGCCGCCGCGGCCTGGCAACGCGCTTGACCCGATTGTGCCTGGAAGACCTGCAGAGGCGCAGCCTCGCGCCGATGCTCGACGCCAGCGAGGCTGGTCACGGCGTCTACGAGAAGCTCGGCTTCAAAGCGCTGTGGACTTTCGACCGTATGGTCGCCGCCGCCCCGCAACCGCCAGCTCCGACATTGCCTGCCAGACCGCTGGCGCTGACCGATCTTGGCACTGTGGCGAACTTTGACGCCAAGACCTTCGGTGCCCGGCGTGATGCCATGCTGGCCTATTGCTGTGATGGCCAACCCGCCCGCGCCACAATCCTGGACGACGGCGGCGGCTTCGCCCTGGGCCGCGATGGCCGGCGTAGCTTGCATATCGGCCCCGTCATGGCTCGGGATGCAACCTGTGCGGCCAACCTTGTCGCGGCCTCTCTCGCTGGCACGAGCGGCCCAATCTCCATCGATGTGCCAACGCAACACGCCGCCTTCCGCGCCGCATTGGCCGACATGGGCTTCTCTCCCCAGCGGCCATTCGTGCGCATGAGCACGGCGGCGGAGGATTTCGGCGATCCCAGCCACTGCTATGCCGTCGCCGGTCCGGAATTCGGATAAGCGCCATGTCCAAAGACAAATATCAGCGCATCGCCTGCCTTTACGATCTTCTCGACCTGCCATTCGAATACGGCCGCTACCAACGCCTGCGGCACCGCATGTTCGAGGGCCTTGGCGGCAAGATACTGGATGCGGGTGTGGGCACGGGGCGCAACATTCCCTTCTATCCGCCGGGCAGTATGGTGATCGGGATCGACCAAAGCCCGGCCATGCTCAAACGCGCCGCCCGCCGTCTGGCCGAGGCGGGCGGCGATGTCGAACTGCGAGAAGCCGACGTCCTGGATACCGGATTCGCGGACGACAGCTTCGATGCCGTGGTCGCGACCTTTCTGTTCTGCGTGCTCGACGATCCGCTGCAGCTCCCGGCGCTGCGCGAGCTGGCCCGCATCTGCAAGCCGGAGGGCAGCATTCGCATCCTCGAATACAGCTATTCCGAAGACCCGAAGAAGCGCCGTATCATGCGCCTGTGGGCGCCCTGGGTATGTTGGGTCTACGGCGCCAAATTCGACCGTCATACCGAGCAATACCTGCCCGAGGCGGGTCTGGAAATCGTCGAGCAGGACTTCGTCTTCGAGGACATTATCAAGATGATCATCGCCCGCCCGATCAAGGGGCAAGACTGATGCCAAAAGACGCCTACTCGATCTTAAAGCAAGGAATCGTTATTCCAGCACATCCCCTTGCTTTAAATGAAAATTATCGTCTTGATAAACAGCGACAATGCGCGCTGACCCGCTACTATCTCGATGCCGGCGCAGGGGGGCTGGCGGTGGGCGTTCACGCCACCCAATTCGCTATTCGCGAGGCCGGGCTGTACGAGCCCGTGCTGCGTCTGGCGGCCGAGACCGCGGCGGACTGGTGCGAGCGTCCGATCGTCATGGTGGCCGGCGTAGCGGGCAAGACCGATCAGGCCTGCTCGGAAGCCGAGGTCGCTCGCGGGCTCGGCTATCACGTGGCGCTGATAAGCCTCGCCGCCTTCCAGGGCGCCGCCGAGGACGAGATGGTCGCCCATTGCGCCCGCGTCGCCGATGTCATGCCGATCATGGGGTTCTACCTGCAACCGGCCGTTGGCGGCGTGCCCCTGCCCGTCTCGTTCTGGCGCCGCTTCGCCGAGATCGAGAATGCCGTGGCGATCAAGGCCGCGCCCTTCAGCCGCTACCACACCATGGACGTCGTCAACGGCGTCGTGGCAGCGGGCGCCGAGGATCGTATCGCGCTCTATACCGGCAATGACGACCATATCGTGCTCGACCTGCTGTCGCCGTTCGACGCCGTGCGAGACGGTGCTACGGTGCGGATGCGCTTTCGCGGCGGCCTGCTCGGACAATGGGGGGTGTGGACGCACAGTGCCGTCGCCCTGCTTGAGCGCGTTCACGCTGCGATCGAGAGCGGCAGCGTCGATGCCGATCTGCTGGCCATGGACAGCAGGCTGACCGATGCCAACCGCGCCATCTTCGATGTCGACAACGGCTTCCGCGGCTGCCTCGCCGGCTGCCACGAAATCCTGCGCCGCCAGGGCCTGCTGGCCGGCACCTGGTGCCTCGATCCGGCCGAGGTCTTGAGCCCGGGCCAGGCGGAGGCTATCGATAGGGTCTGCCGCGCCTATCCGGAACTCAACGACGACGCCTTCGTCGCCGCCAATCTCGAGCGCTGGCTGTCTTGACACGACCTCGCGTCAGAGGTAACCAAACAGTTACCTAAAGGGAGCCACATGCCCACCATACCTATCGGCATCATCTTGTACGGCGTCACGGGGCGCATGGGGACGAACCAGCATCTGGTGCGCTCGATCCTCGCCATCCGCGAGGAAGGCGGCTTGCCCCTGGCCGACGGCAGCCGCTTGATGCCTGAGCCGATCCTGGCCGGGCGCAATGCCGGCAAGCTCGAAGCGCTGGCGAAAGCCCACGGCCTCGAGCGCTGGACGACAGACCTCGATGCCGCGCTGGCGGACGACAGCGTGGAAATCTTCTTCGATGCCGCCTCGACCCAGCTTCGCGCGGGCCTGCTGCGCAAGGCCATCGATGCCGGCAAGCACGTCTATTGCGAGAAGCCCGTGGCCGACACCGTCGCCGATGCGCTTGATGTGGCAAGCCACGCCGAGAGCGCCGGCATCTGCCACGGCGTGGTGCAGGACAAGCTCTGGCTGCCTGGCATCCGCAAGCTGAAGATGCTCATCGATTCCGGTTATTTCGGCCGCATCCTCGCCATACGCGGCGAATTCGGCTACTGGGTCTTCGAAGGCGACCTGCAGCCCGCCCAGCGCCCGTCGTGGAACTACCGCAAGGAAGACGGCGGCGGCATCGTGCTCGATATGCTGCCGCACTGGCATTACGTGCTGGAAAACCTTTTCGGGCGGGTCAGTGCGGTGGATTGCCTGGCCGTCACCCATATCCCCGAGCGCCGTGACGAGGACGACAAGCCCTACCCCGCAACCGCCGACGACGCCGCCTTCGCCACCTTCGCCATCGAGGGCGGCATCGTCGCCCATTTCAACAGCTCCTGGGTCACGCGGGTCAATCGCGACGACCTCCTCACCATCCAGGTCGACGGTACCCACGGCTCGGCCACAGCTGGCTTGCGCCGCTGCTGGAGCCAGGCACGGGTCAATACGCCTATGCCGGTCTGGAACCCGGACCTGCCGCCGACCATCGACTATCGCGGCGGCTGGCAGGAGGTGCCCGACACCAGCGATGCCGGCAACGCCTTCAAGGCGCAGTGGGAAGCCTTCCTGCGCCACGTCAAGGACGGCACCCCCTTCCCCTGGTCGCTGCGGGCGGGTGCCCGCGGCGTGCAATTGGCGGAACTCGCCCTGCAAAGCAGTGCAGAGCGCCGCTGGATCGATATCCCGGAACTCGAGGCCTGATCATGCCGACCCTATCCCTGCCCGACGCCAATGGTGCCGTCTCCCCGTTTACCCTGAGCCCGCCGCGCGACTTCCCGGCAAGGGCCAACAGGCCCTTTACCCGCGTCGCCTATTCCGCGGCTCATGTGGTGGCGGATGCCCGCGCCGACAGCAACCCATGGCTCGATCCGGTGCTCGATTGGGACGCCACCCTCGCCTACCGCAAGCACCTCTGGGGCCTCGGCCTCGGCGTCGCGGAAGCGATGGACACGGCTCAGCGCGGCATGGGCCTTGACTGGACGACAAGCCAGGAGCTGATCCGCCGTAGTCTCGAGGTCGCCAACGACATTCCCGGCGTGCGCATCGCCAGCGGCGCCGGCACCGATCATCTGCCGGTCGAGCCCGGCACCACCATCGATCAGGTCATCGGCGCCTATGAAGAACAGGTCGGCTTCGTCGAAGGGCTGGGCGGCCAGGTCATCCTGATGGCCAGCCGCGCGCTCGCGGCCTGCGCCAAGAGCCCCGACGACTACGCCCTGGTCTATGACCGCATTCTCTCCCAGGTCTCGCAGCCGGTGCTGATCCATTGGCTGGGGGAGATGTTCGACCCGGCACTGGAGGGCTATTGGGGCCACGGCGACCACCTGGCGGCCATGGATGTCTGCCTTGGCATCATCGCGGCCCACGCCGACAAGGTGGACGGCATCAAGGTCTCGCTCCTCGACAAGGACAAGGAGATCGCCATGCGCCGGCGCTTGCCCGACGGCGTGCGCATGTATACCGGCGACGATTTCAATTACGCCGAGCTGATCGATGGCGACACGGTGGGCTATTCCGACGCCCTGCTCGGCATCTTCGACCCCATCGCACCGGCCGCCTCCGCCGCGCTCGATGCCCTGGCGGACGACGACCGCGATACCTTCCACGACATTCTGGCGCCAACCGTGCCCCTGTCGCGGCATATCTTCAAGGCGCCGACGCGCTTCTACAAGACCGGCGTGGTGTTCATGGCCTGGCTCAACGGCCACCAGGACCATTTCGTCATGGTCGGCGGCCAGCAAAGCGCTCGCTCGCTGGTGCATCTGGCCGAGTTGCTGCGTCTGGCCGATACCGCGGGCCTGATCCGCGATCCCGATATGGCAGCGGAGCGCATGGGCCACCTGCTTGCGGTCAACGGCCTTGGCTGAGGCGCCGCGCCTGACGCTGATCGACGTCGCCCATTTCGAGCGCGACGTCGTCCTGCGCCTGCCGTTCCGCTTCGGCATGATCACCCTGAGGGAGGCGCCGCAGGCCTTTTTGCGCGTGCGCATTCGCCTCGAAGACGGCCGCGAGGGCCATGGCATGGCGGCGGAGTTGCTGGCGCCGAAATGGTTCGACAAGAACCCTGCGCTGTCGAACGAGGACAATTTCCAGCAACTGCGCGATGCCATCGCCTCGGCCACGGACCTCTATCGCGCGGCCGGCCCGGCCACGGCGTTCGGGCACTATGTCGCCTGTTACAAGGATCAGATGGCGCAAGGCATGCGGCCGCTGGTCGAAGGCTATGGCCTGGCCCTGCACGACAAGGCGATCCTCGACGCGCTGTGCCGGGTGCATGGCGTGTCGGTCTTCGATGCCATGGCAGGAAACCTGGCAGGAATTACGCAGACCGAGCTGGCGCCCGACCTTGCCGGCTTCGACATCGACGCCTTCGTGAGCGGCCTGCGCCCGGTCAAGACGGTCAAGGCACGCCACACCGTCGGCCTTATCGACCCGCTCAAAGGCTCAGGCCACCTCGGCGACGGCCTGCCCGAGACACTGACCGAGGTCATCGAGACCTACGGCCAACGCATCTTCAAGCTCAACAGCCCGTTGACGAAGTCTGCTCTGGACGCGTGTCGCTGTGTCTGATTC
>CAYPAX010000084.1:0-20263 GCA_964408735.1 uncultured Rhodospirillaceae bacterium
TCGTCGTAAGCCCAGCGCAGGGTGGTCTCCATACTGGCGCCGACTTTCCACTCGGTCTGCTCGACCGGAAGCGCGTAAGTGAAACTGCTGGCCATACCCGAATCTCCCGCTCATCGTTTGTCGTTTGGAACATCCAGCCAGAAACGGCTGCCCTTGCCCAGCGCAGAATCGAAATCGAGCCCGCCGCCCATCATCTCCATGAGGTGGCGGCTGATGGTGAGGCCGATGCCGGTGCCTTCGATGCCGTTCTTCTCGGCGCCAAGGCGCGAGAAGGCCTGAAACACTTCCGCTTGCCTGTCGGCCGCAATGCCCGGTCCGCTATCCGTGACCGACAGGCGGAGCATCCCATGCCGCTCGCCGCTCGCCTCGATGACGATGCTGCCGCCCTCGCGATTGTACTTCACCGCGTTGGACAGCATGTTCAGAAGCACCTGCTTGAGCCGCGTTGGATCGGCGACGACCTGCCAGAAGGCCTGCCCGCCCACCTTGTCGACGATGGTGATATCCCTGGCTTCCGCCATAGGCCTCGCGAGCACCAGGCATTCCTCCAGAAACGGCGCCAGCTCGATCACCAGCAACGATATGTCGAGGCGGCCGGTCTCGATCTTGGACAGATCCAGCACATCCTCGATCAACTCACCGAGATGTCTTGCCCCACTAATGATTTGCCGCAAATGCTCGCCCGCCTCTCCGCTCAGGGGCGGGTCGGAGAAGTCGCGCATCACCTGGGCGAAGCCGAGCACGGCGTTCAGCGGCGTGCGCAGCTCATGGCTCATCCGCGAGAGGAACTCCGACTTGGCCCGGCTCGCGGTCTCTGCCTCTTCCTTGGCATGTTGCATGTCCTGGCGGGCTGCGGCGAGGTCGGAGATGTCATGATTCCAGAACAAGACCGTGTCCTCTCCCAATGCCGGAATCTTCTCCCACGTCACTTCGGCCCAGAACCTGCTGCCGTCGCGACGGATCATCATCGCCTCGGTCTCGGGCACGCGGTGGTCTCGGCGGAAAATCTCAAGAAATCTCTCGCGATCGGCCGGATCGGCCCAGCTGTCGATCGCCGAGCGGTCACTAGGAGGCTCTCCAAAAAGCTCCCTGTACTTCGCGTTCACGTAGAGAAGCTCGCCGTCCGAGATGCGCGAGACGCCCACGGCCAAAGGGCTGGCGTCGAGGATGGAGAGTGCCTGCTGTTCGGCCTGTTTGACCTTGGTGATGTCCGTTTGCACCAGCACGATGCCGCCATCGGCGGTTTTGCGCTCGGATATGATCAGCCAGCGGCCATCGCTCAGGCCGACCTCGAAATTGTCTTTCGGCTCACGGTGTTTTGCCAGTCGTGCTTGGACTTTGTCCTCCACGGACGCCCCTGGATGATCGGCGATGCCTTGCTCAAGGGTTGCGCGGACCAGGGTTTCGTATGCCACGCCCGGTTCGATCAAATGCGCGATGGGAGCAAAGAACCTCCGATAGGTCTCGTTGCAGAACGCCAGGCGATCATCGCTGTCGAACAGAGCCAAGCCTTCCGAGATGCTCTCCAGCGTGGCCTGCAACTGTTCGGTTCTCTTGGCGATGCGCGACTCCAGCACCCCGTTCAGCGCCGCGACAGCGCCGTCTCGGCCTGTTTGCGCTCGCTGACATCGGTGACGATGGCAAGGGAGGCGGGCTGGCCGTCCCATGTCACCTGCTGCACACTGTTTTGCAGCCACAAGGTGGTGCCATCCTTGCGCAAGGCCTGAAATTCGTATTGCCGTTCTGCCGGGCGGCGGGATTTGATTGCCGCCAAGCGCTCGCGCGCGCTCTCGACATCGGCAAACAGTGCCTCTACCGACTCCAGCGCATAAACCTCCCCGGGGTCGGCATATCCGAATAGCTGGGCATAGGCCTGATTGGCGAACACGATCCGGCGGCCGACGCGGACGGCAATCGCCTGCACCGAGTCCTCGATCAGCGTGCGAAAGCGATGCTCACTGCTGGGTGCTGCCCCGTCGTCATTCGTGTGGCCGTCAATATCCAAGGCCAGGGTTTGGATGGCGGTCGCGCCATCCCAATCGACCAACTGATCGACACACTCGATGGCGATACGCCGTCCGCCGGCCAGGGTCAGCTGAAGCCTATGGCGCGACGGCGCCGCGTCACCCGCCAGCAGGCGCCGGTAATGGCCGTGCGTGTGCGCCCTTTGGTCAATATCGGTCAGGCTAGCCAGCCCCTTTGGCGCTGGTGCCGAGAATCCCGCATCGCCGACCAAGGCGGCAAACGCTGCGTTGGCGTAGAGAATCTCGTCTGGGCGGTGGACGACAGCGCCTACCGCAATCGCCTCCATAAAGTCTCGGCGTGTCATCGCATCCTCGAATCTGCGCGAACAGCCACTCTATCGGCGACTTGAACGCGTGGCGGAGCCTATCACACGCCCTCCCTTTCAACCATTGTTTCTGCAACTATGCGAAGAAAGCTATTATTACTAGAATATATTCTAGCCGTACAACTTCCGCCCGGGCTCGGGCATGTCGGCAACGAGAATGCTGCCGCTTTCGGATTCGGTTATGTAGAGGCTCTTGTTGTCAGGCCCGCCATAGGCGACGTTGGTCGTCATTACGCCTTCGCAACTGCGCACCCGCGCGATGGGCTCGCCAAGGCGACTGAACAGCCACACCGTGCCAAGCCCGGCATGGGCCACGGCAAGGTTGCCGGCAACATCGAGCGCCATGCCGTCGGGCCCGGCAAGACCGCCCGACATCTGCACGAAAACGCCTACCTTGGTGGCCTCGCCGCCCGCCAGCATGGGCACCCGCCAGACCGCATTGTCGCGGGTCACGGCGAGGTAGAGGATCTTCTCGTCGAGATTCGTTACGAGGCCGTTCGGACTCGGGATTCCCTCCAAGACTCGGTCGAGGCTGCCATCGTTGCGTAAACGGTACAAGCGGCCTGTGGCATCGTGCAGCCCGGTCTGGCCCTGGTCCGTGAAGTAGAGCGTGCCGTCGGCGGTGAAGAAGAGATCGTTGCAGCCCTTGAAGCGTTCCAGCCGGGGCCGGTCCATCGCCGGGGTCACGGTGCCTGTTTCCGGGTCGAGCTGCAGGATCCCCTGTTTGTGGTCGGCGATGAAGATTCGGCCGTCGGCGTGGAATTTGAGGCCATTGGGCTCGCCGTCATAGTCGGCCGCGCAGGTCCAGTCGCCTTCGGGGGAAACACGGAAGATGCGGCCATAGGGGATGTCCACCAGCCAGAGATTGCCATCGGCATCGAAGGAGGGGCCTTCGAGAAAGCAGTCCGCCTTCCCACCGAGCAGCATGATGTCGGCCCAATCGCTGCGCGTATCTTGTCTGCGGAAATGCTCCGGCATGCGGCTGAAGACGCGGGTCTCGATGTCAGGCGGGGCAGCGAACATGGATCTCTCCCTAGTGAATAGAAGAGAGAATAATCGATGGCCAGATAACCATCAGCGTAACGGCGAAGAGAATGAGCAGTACGAAAGGCAGCGTGCCATGGACGACATCGCCGATGCTGACCGATTCCCCCTCTGCCAGGGACTGGCCGGCGACGGCGCGGATGACGAACAGATTGAGCCCCACCGGCGGCGTGATAAGGGCGCATTCGATCATCATGGTGAAGACGACGCCGAACCAGATCGGGTCTATGCCGAGGTCGAACAGCGCCGGCTGCACCACGGGCACCACGAGCAGCATCATGGACAACGCTTCGAGCACGCAGCCCATGGCGAGCAGCAGCACGCAAATGGCGGCCACGAACAGCGCTGGCGAGGCGATGTTGGCGATAACCAGGGTCGTGACCTCCTGGGGTATGCGATAGAGCGTCAGCGCCTTGCCGAATACGCTCGCCGCGGCGACGATGAACAGGATCATGGCCGAGGTGCGCGCCGATTCGAGGGCGATGGGCAAGAGGTCGCCAAAGCCCAGGCTGCGGCGCAGGCCGAGGGTAATCGCAAGCGCCAGCACGAAGCCGACACCCGCCGCCTCGGTGGGCGTGAAGGCACCGAGATAGATGCCGAGCACGATGACCAGCGCCAAGGCCAGGGTCGGCGCCGCCCGCCGGCTTGCCGCCCGACGGGTCGGCCAGTCCGCTCGCGGCTCGGGCTGCCAGCCGCCACCGAATTTCGCTCGCAGCACCGCATAGGCAACGAATAAGGCTGTCAAGATGAGGCCCGGCACGATGCCGGCACGAAACAGATCGACGATCGATTCCGACATCACCACGCCGTAGACGATCATCGGGATCGACGGCGGGATGAGAATGCCGAGAGTCCCACCCGCTGCCAACAGACCATAAGTGAAGCGGCGGCCGTAGCCGCGCGCCACCATGGCCGGGATGGCGACCGTGCCGACGGTCGCGGCGGTTGCCACCGAGGAGCCGGAAATGGCGGCGAACAGGGCGCAGGAGAGGATGGTCGCCACCGCCAGCCCACCCGGCCAATGGCCGACCCAGCTTTGCACCGCGGCAAAGAGGTCGTCGCCGGCACCGCCGCGCAACAGCACGTTCGACATTAATATGAACAACGGCACCGCCAGCAGGATGAAGTTGTCCATGCTGGCCATCATCGTCTGCGGCATGATCAGCGGCGAAAAGCCACCAATCAACAGCAGCGCCAGGCCGAGCCCGGCCAACGCGAAGGCGATATCGACGCCGACCAGCAATACCGCGAAAAGGGCCAGAAAGACGAGCAGCGTCTCCATTGTCTCAGACGCTTGCGGGATCGGCGGCGTCGGCGAGCCGCTCGGGCTCGGCAAAGCTGCGCCACAGGGTGGCCAATGCCTGCAGGCCGGCCAAACCGAGGCCGGCGACCAGCGGCGCCTGCAACAACCACATGGGCAGGCCCAGGGTGGAATCGGTGTATTGCTCCATCTCCAGCGAAAAACGCAGCAAGGCGCCGGCCTGCCAGGCACCAGCGCCGGCGACCAGCGCCACCAACAGCAGCACCAGGCGCGCCAGCCAAAGGCGCGCACGTCTCGGTAAGGCGCCGGCAAGCACGGTGATGCGAATATGCTCGCGCCGCGCCACCAGCCAGGCCGCGGCCAGGAACACGGCATAAATCTGCAACAGCCGCGCGACTTCCTCGACCCAGCGCGTGGGCGCCAGGAAGAGGTAGCGCATGGCCACCTCGTAGGCGACGATCAGGCCGAGGGCGAAGAAAGCCGCTGCAGCCAGCCAGCCGCACAAGCGGCTGGCGCCCTCGATCAGCCGTACCATCCTCATGGAACACTCTGAGCGGGAATTGCTTGCAGCCTTTGTTCGCAGCCGCACCGGCCTATATCAATGCCTGTCGTCATTAGACCTTCAAAAAAGCGGGTTTTGACGATGTGGGGATTTGTGTCAGCATTCGTCAGTATAGAGAGCGAGCGTCTGGCCGCACAGTCTGAGACGTACGGGTTGGCTCGTCTGCTTCACGAGGCCACGCATGAATGTCCGCAAGGGCGAGGAATTCGCCGACGAGAGCTATGCCAGCGTGGTATTCGACACCATGCGGGAAGGGCTTGTGGTGCTGGACGAAAAAGGCCTGATCCGGCTTGGCAATGCTGCCTGCGAAAACATGTTCGGCTACCCTGCGGGCGGTCTTCTCGGCCGCCATATATCGTTTTTGATCCCGGACTGGGGTGGCGCGGAGGATACGGCCGAAGGCCGGCGCGAGGACGGCTCCGTCTTTCCCGTCGACCTGTCGCGCGCCGAGGCCGTAGTCGAGGGCGCACGCCATCTGGTCTGCGTCATCCACGATCTTACCAACGAAGAACTGCTACGCCACAACGCCTCGATCGACCCGCTGACCGGTGTCCTCAATCGTCGCGACCTGCTCGCCAAGGGTGGCGCCGAGCTTGAGCGCGCCGGGCGCTACGGCCATCATTGCACCGTGCTGATGCTGGACATCGACCATTTCAAGAGCATCAACGATACCTTCGGTCATGCCGAAGGGGACGGCGCCTTGCAACGCTTTGCGGCAGCCTGCGAGGAGATCCTGCGCAAGAACGACATGTTCGGGCGCATGGGCGGCGAGGAATTCGCCATCGTGCTGCCTGAGACCAAAGCGGAAGGCGGCCACCAGCTGGCCGAGCGCCTGCGCGCCCGCGTTGCCGAGATTGAGATTGCGGCCGAGAGCGAGCAGCGGCACATGACGGTGAGCATCGGTCTCGCCGAACAAACCTCCGCGGGGGACAATATCGAGGTGCTGCTGTCGCGCGCCGACCGCGCTCTCTACAGCGCGAAACAGGCCGGGCGCAACCGCGTCGTGCTGGCCGAGTAGGGCGTAGCGGAGCCTTACTACATCAAGGGATCGGACTCGAACGCAAGCCCCAGCGTGTCACGCGCGGTGACGCGAACGCTTTGGCGCCGGTCCGGCAGGTCGAAGGTGAAGGCCGGGTCGGAAGCCAGCGCCGCATAGGTCACCAGCTCGGCGATCGGGCCGCGCTCGTCCGCCACGGTGATCGAATCGATGTAATAGGCCGGAATGGCATTGCCGTTCGTGTCCTCGACAAAGCCCGTGTCCATCGGGTGGGTGATCATCACCTTCACCCGGCTGCCACCATCCTCCTGGTCGAACTGCCTGGTGGCGACGACACCGACCTCGCTCTCGGCCACGCCGACGTTCGGTGTCGAGCAACCGCCGGCGCCAATCACCGTCACTTCCACATTGGCGACATGCCAGACGCCATCGGCGCCGCGCGCGGCGGCACGCACCGGCGTGGTGCGCTCCAGGCGAATGTTCATGCCCACTGCACGGACAGCACGCTGCGGCAGGATCTGCGCCGCGGTCTGGATGGGATTGTTCTCGGCAAACAGGAAGATCTCGTTCACCGGGCCAAGCTCTTCGGCGAATTTGATCTGTACCGGCACGCTCCAGGGCTCCCAGATCACACGCGGCATGGTCACCTTGACGGCATCGTCATAGACGACCTCGCCGGCGCCGAGATGGCTCTCCACGATATCAGGCCAGATTGCCGATCCCAGAGGATCCGCGCTCGCGGTTTGGGCCGAAAACGCCAGTGCGACCGCTGTCGCCACTGCCATAAGCCGTGTCTGCATGGTCCCGTCCTCCATCGAATTTCGCATGATCTTCTCACTCGCTGGCGGATTGGTCAAATAATCCGCTATACCCCTCCAATCCGAAAGGGGAATAGCATGGCCAAGATCGCGAACTTCGAGACCATCCTATACCGCATTCCGCTGCCGACGCCCGTCAAGGGGGCGAGCACGGCGGTAATGAGCGATTTCGACATGGTCATGGTGCGGCTTACCGATAGCGACGGCGTCGAGGGCACGGGCTATACGGCTTTGATGCCGGGGCAAGGCGCTTCCATCGCTACGATGATCGAGACGGTTTATGCCGAGATCGTGAACGAGGGCGATCCGCGCGCCATCGAGGGTCTCTGGGCCAAGATGTGGAAGCGCCAGCATTATGCCGGGCGCGGGGCGCCTGCCAGCTTCGCCATCGCGGCTGTCGATACGGCACTTTGGGATTTGCGCGCGCGCACCTTCGGCGAGCCGCTCTGGCGCCTGCTCGGCGGACACGATCCCGCGGTGCGCGCCTATGCCGGCAATATCGACCTCAATTTCCCCCTGGAGAAGGTCGTCGAAGGCGCCTTGCGCAGCGAAGCGGCGGGATTCCGTTCGGTGAAAACGCGTCTCGGCCGCCCCACCCTGAAGGAGGATCTGGCGCGGGTCAGCGCCGTGCGCGATGCGCTCGATCCGGACACCGAGCTTATGGCCGACGCCAACGAGGCCTGGCGGCCCGACCAGGCCCTGCGGGCGTTGCGCGCCTTGCAGCCGCTCGATCTGGTCTGGGTCGAGGAGCCCATCACGCCCGACGACTTCGCCGGTTATGCCCATTTGCGTGCCCATGGCGGCGTGCCGCTGTCGGCCGGCGAGAACCTGCACACCCTGGCCGAGTTCGCTCAGCTCATCGCTGCCCGCGGCATCGATTTCCCGGAGCCCGACCTGACCACCTGCGGCGGTATCACGCCGTGGATGAAAGTCGCCCACCTGGCCGAGGCCAATGCCCTGCCGGTGACATCACACGGCGCCCACGACATCCACGTGCACCTGCTCGCGGCGGTGCCCAACGCCGCCTATATCGAAGTGCACGGCTTCGGCCTCGATGCCTATATGGCAGAGTCGCTGGAGATGACCGATGGCATGGCCATCGCCCCGGAGCGCCCGGGCCACGGCATCACCTGGGACTGGGACGCACTGGCTTCCCACCGGGTGTGATTCGCTGCCAGATGCCTTCGGCCGTGAAAGCGAGCTTGCCGTCGGCGGTCAATGCGCAGCGCACGAAGATGGCGCGTTTTCCCGTCTTGAGCACTTCGGCCTGGCCTTCGACCCAGGCGCCTACCTGCGCCGGGCGCAGGAAGCTCGTATTGAGCGTGGCGGTGGCGGCGACGTAGTCGGCGGCCCGCGCCGCGACATTGCCGAGCAGAGTGTCGGCGAAGGCCATCAGCGCACCGCCATGGGCGACGCCGTTGCGGTTCGCGTGGTGCTCCAGCACGCGAAAGCCCATGACCAGATCGGTGCCCCGACCTTTGAGAAAATAGGGCCCGATGCGCTCGCTGAACCGCCCGTCGCGGGTCTCGTACAGTTTGAAGCCTTCGGGCGGTCTTGCCTCGTGCTCGTCCACGGCATGCCTCGCTCGTACTCTCCGATCCGCTCTGATATGACAGGAGCGGTCGAGGAACAAGAGCGGGGAGGAAGCCATGGCAGAGCTCGAAGGCAAGGTTGCCATCGTCACAGGTGGTGGCAGCGGCATCGGCAAGGCGATCGCGGAGGCCTTTGCGGGCGCCGGCGCGCATGTGGTGCTGGCGGCGCGCAATCAGGAGCGCATCACGGCGGCGGCGGCCGAGATCGGCGGCTCGGAGAAGGTTTGTGATGTCACCGATGAGGCCCAGGTCGCGAGCCTGTTCGCCGACGTGACGGAGGCCCACGGCCGCGTCGACATTCTGGTCAACAATGCCGGCATGACCCGGGCCGGCAAGCCGCACAAGCTGACGCCCGAAGACTGGCGCGCCGTGGTCGATGTCAATCTCACTGGCCCGTTTCTCTGCTCGGCCGAGGCCTTCCGCGTCATGATTCCCCAAGGCGGCGGGCGCATCATCAATATCGGCAGCATCTCGGCGCAGATGTCGCGCGACGGCGCCTCGCCCTATACCGCGACCAAGTTCGGCCTCGAAGGCCTGACGCGAGCATTGGCGCTCGACGGGCGCGAGCACGGCATCGCCGTCAGCATCCTGCACCCGGGCAATGTGGCGACCGATATCTGGAAGGGCCGCGAGGAAACCGCCAAGGCGGAGGGCCTGGTGCCCTTGGCCGATGTCGGCAAGCTGGCGCTGGCCATGGCCAGCATGGACCCGGCGGTGAACCTCTTGAGCAGCGTCATCCTGCCGGTCACCCAGCCTTATCTGGGCCGCGGATAAAGGCGCAGGCCCGGGGCAGGTTGTCGGCCAGATCCTCGAGGCCGCAAAAATCGATCACCCGGCCCATGGCGTGCTCGGGCTCGGCGGTGATGTCGCGATAGGTTAGGCCCAGGTAGGATAGGCCTAGCTGGGTGAGGTCGCTGAACAGCTTGGAGTATATGGCGCGCGCGCCGGCGGCGCCGAGATTGGCCGACCAGCCGCGGCGCACCCGGCTGGCCTCGATCTCGGCCAGCGGGCGATGCACGACAATGACCGTGGTGTCGAAGACATGGGCGATCTGCGGCAGGCAGAGGCTGGCCGCCGGCAGTTTCAGCAGCAGCCGCTTCGGGCCTTGCGGCCACTCACCGAATTTGCCGGCATCGAGCGCCCGCCGGAATTCCGTTAGTGCGGCAACGAGCTCGGCGGAGCGTGCCTCGTCGAGCGAGACCCGCTTCTCATCGACGAAGCGCAGGATCAGGTCACGGAAAGCCACCAGCTCATAGGAATTGGGCGTGCGCGGGTCGGAGGTGCGGAAATGCGGGCCGAAGGCGGATACGCCAAGCTCGGCCAGGGCGCCGGCCACGGCGGTGGTGCCGCTGCCCCAGGCACCGGCGACGAAGATCAGCTTCACCCGGTCCCGCGGTCGTTCAGGCGATCCTCCGCCGGATCGCGATATATGCGTTCGGGTCCGAGCTGGCCGAGGTCGCTGACCCCCGCCTGGCCCATGGTCATGTCGATCTCTGCGCGCAGGATATCGATGGCATGGGAAACGCCCGCCTTGCCGCCGACGGCGGCGGCATAGAGGGTGGGGCGGCCGAGGAAGACGAACTCGGCGCCGAGGCAGAGCGCCACCAGCACGTCCGAGCCGCGCCGGATGCCGCTGTCGAACATCACCGTCATGCGATCGCCGACCGCGGCCTTGATGGCGGGCAGCATGTCGAGCGGCGACGGCGCCCGGTCGAGCTGGCGGGCGCCGTGGTTCGAGACGATGATCCCGTCCACGCCAAGCTCCGCCGCGCGCTCCGAATCCGCCGCGCTCATGATGCCCTTGAGCACGAAGGAGCCGGGCCAGAGGCGGCGGAAGCTCTCCACATCGCGCCACGACATCGGCGCCGGCGTCTGCGCCACGACGACATCGGCCACCTCATCCGGCGTCGGATTGTCGCCCGCATAGGCCACCCAATTCGAAAGCGTCGGCATGCCGGCCTTGAGATAGCCGGCCAGCCATTGCGGATGCCGCATGGCCTCGATCTTGGTGCCGAGCGACAGCTTCAGGGGCCGCGTGAAGCCGTTGCGCCGGTTGCGCTCGCGCTTGGTGTGCACCGGCACATCGACGGTGAAGACCAGGGTCTTGAGCCCGGCATCGTCGGCGCGGCGGATCATGTCCTCGGAGATGGCCTTGTCGCGCGCCGCATAGAGCTGGTACCAGCCATGGTCCGGGGCGAGCCTGCCGAGCTCTTCGATCGAGCCAGTGCCGGCGCCGGACAGGATGAAGGGAAGGTTGGCATCCCGCGCCGCCTCGGCCAGCATCATGTCTGCGCCGGGGCGGAAGAGCGCCGCAAGCCCGGTCGGCGCGATGCCGAAGGGCGAGCCATAGTCGTGTCCGAACAGGCGCGCGCCCTGGTTCCGCTTGCTGACGTCGACCAGATAGTGCGGGATCAGCCGGTTGCGGCGAAAGGCCTGCTGGTTGTGGTCGAGGCCATCCTCGTCATCGACCCCGCCTTCGATGTAATCGAAAGCGATCTTCGGCAGATAGCGCTTGGCCATCTGCCGCAGGTCCTCGAAATTTATGGCGTCGCTGACGTTCATGACGGTCCCCAATGGGCCGGCGCTATAGCACGGCGGCGACAGCACGGGTACCGCGAATCCGACTGGCAGAATTGCGTTCAGGGAACCGGGAGGGTTGGGAGCGTGGTCTGGCGGCTCTGATTCGTGCCTGCTCCGTTCGCGCGGACGGCTCAGCCGAAAGGAACGAGAGACCACCGGCATAGGGGCCTGAGCACGGCAGGCGACGTCCACTCAGGCACCAATTCCCCGATCATGAGGGTGGGTTCAATGGAGGAGGAAAGGTGACTGGAGAGGCACAATTGCGAGACCAAGCCGGTTCTCTGGCGTGCATGAGTTTCAGTATTTTGCTATATTCCGCTACATAGGACTTGCGTCCAATGGCACACGATGTTCGTCAGTGGCTGGAAGACATTGAACTCGGCGAATTTGCTGATGCTTTTGCCGAGCAGAACATCGAGTTCCAGGTCCTATCGGAGCTGGGCGATGAAGACTTGTCGGCACTTGGCCTTTCGCTCGGACAACGAAGAAAATTCCTGCAAGTTGCGCGGCAACTGGCGACGCGGAATTACGCGTCGCCCGCGGCGCCGGCAGCAAACGAGGCCGGAGCCGAACGCCGTCAGTTGACCATCATGTTTTGCGACCTAGTCGGGTCGACGGCACTTTCGCGCGAGCTCGACCCAGAGGATCTGCGCGAGGTTATGCGCAGCTATCAGGACGCGGTCGTTGCCGTCCTAAATGACCACGACGGACACGTCGCGAAATTTCTCGGTGATGGCGTGCTGGCCTATTTCGGCTGGCCGCAGGCCCACGAAGATCAAGCGGCGCGAGCGGTGAGAGCCGGGCTTCAAACGGTCAAAGCGGTCTCTGCGGTAAAGTTCGGAAGCGGCAAGGCACTGGCCGCGCGCGTCGGCATCGCGACGGGCGAGGTGATCGTCGGTGATCTCGTTGGCGAGGGAACGCTCGATCGAGAGGCGGTGATAGGTGAAACGCCCAACCTCGCCGCACGCTTGCAACAAGCGGCGGCGCCGGGACAGGTCATCATCGGGGCGGAAACCCGCGAGCTTATCGTCCAGGCCTTCATGCTCGAGGATCTGGGAAGCCAGGATCTCAAGGGGTTTGACGCCGCGCAGGCGTGGCGCGTCGTCGGCGAACGGTCGGTCGAAAGCCGTTTCGAAGCGGCGCACGGCACCCCGGCGACGCGTTTTGTCGGACGTGCCGAGGAACTCGAACGGCTTTCCGGCTTGTGGGCCCTCGCCGTGGCAGGCCGTGGCCAGACAGCCCTGATTTCCGGCGAGGCGGGCATCGGAAAATCCCGCCTCATGCTGGAGTTCCGCAAATCTCTAGACGGGCAGCCGTGCCGCTATTTGAGTTTCCAGTGTTCCTCGCAACACCTGGACAGTCCGTACCACCCGATCATCGAAGGCTTACAACGGCAGGCCGCCTTTGCGCCCGGGGACGGCGACGATGGAAAGCTGGATAAGCTCGAAACGCTGCTGGCTTCGCTGACAGCAGAGGTTGATCGGATTGCACCCCTGTTCGCCGCCCTGCTGTCGCTACCGGGCGAACGCCGCTACGGTCCGCTCGAGCTTACTCCGGAAAGCCGCAACAGGATGACCATCGATGCTTTTGTCTTGTATATTCAAGCGGCCGCCGCGCAGCAGCCCGTCTTGTTCCTGTTCGAGGACGCCCACTGGGCCGATCCGACGACAATTATCGCCGCGCCCTGGAGTTTTACGGGCAGTCCCCCGATTGCGCCACCGAGGCGGCGCTGGCGGAGCTACTCACCGGTCTCTTCGAAGTGCTGTTCTTTCTGTGTAATTTCAGGTCCATCATTGAACTCGCCGAACGCCACCTGCCGCGGCTGGAGCGGATGGGCGAAACCCGCGAACTCTCGCTGATCCTGTCGTGGCTGGGCATCGCCTACATGGATTGGCATAGGGTGCCCGAAGCGATCCCGCTGTTCGATCGGGCGCTAAGGATCGCAGAGGCGGTAGGCGACGACAGGGCTGTCGGTTATGCCAGGGTCGGCCTGGTTTTCGCACACCACCTGTGGAACGAAGACCAGCCGCCCGACAGCGCCGTCGAGCTCGCCCTGCCGGCGCTGCCGCTACTGCAGCGGCTCGATGACAAATATCCCTTGCTAATGTGCTACACGGTACTGACGATCGACCGCAACCAGTTCGGATCGATGAAACAGTCGCTGGGTTGGGCGCAAAAGCTGGTCGACGTCGGTAAGAACGAAAACTATACGCCCGCCCTGGCCACGGGTCTCAGTTTGCTGGCCTGGACCGAGGTGCTATCCGAGCGTTACGAGCGGGCCATCGATTACGCCGATCAGGCCCTTGCCCAGGCGAAGGGAATTTTTGAACGGGTCAGCGCCATGGCCGTCAAGGCCTCCGCCCTGACCATGTCGGGACACGCGCAGGAAGGGTTCGACCTGCTTAACGAGGTGCACTGCATCGGCTACGAGAATGGCGAACTCGGGCTTATGTATGGGGGCGACCTGGGCCTCGGCATCTCCATGCTGCTGGCCGGAGACATGTCCGCCGGCATGGGCACGGTCCGGGATTTCACGGAGCGATACCGGGCCAACGGCAACCGCCGGCTGGTCGCCATGGGCCATTTCTTCCAAGGCGAGGTTTACAGGCAGATAGCGACCGGCGGCGAAAAGTGCCGCTCGGCTTACTGCTGAAGAATATCGGCTTCATGTTGCGGACCGTTCCGTTCGCCGCGCGCCTGGCGCGGCGCGAGTATGAAGCGGGCCTCGAACTGGCGCGGCAGGCGGGTCTGCCGGGCTTTCAGGCGCAAAGCCTGCTTGGGCTCAGTCTGCTGGATCTGCTCAAGGGGCGAGGCGGCGATGCACGGGCACGTCTCGACGAAGCCATGGATCTCGCGCAGCCGCTCGAGTGGCCGCTGCTGGAGGAGAAAATAGCGACCGCAATCTCCGACACCGGTCCCGACGACCGTTAGGACCTTGGCGACCGATACACCATGACTGCCGGTACACGACCGTTGTCTCACAAGCCCTCATCCCGCTGACTCTATGCCGTCGGCGCGGCGTCGCGACATTCGCGATCTCCAACACGAGGCTCCTCTAGGGAACCAGGATGCTGGACCCCGTGGTCTGGCGGCTTTCAAGATCGGCGTGTGCCTGCGCCGCATCCTTCAGCGCGAAGCGCTGGTTGATTTCCACGCGCAGGGCGCCGTCGGCGATCAGCCCGAACAGCTCCGCCGCGTTGTGGGCGCGCTGCTCAGGATCCTTGACGAAATAGGCCAGGCCGCCGCGGGTGACGTTGAGCGCCTTGGGGGCGAGGCGCGTGGTCTGCAGGGGCGGGGTGGGGCCCGAGGACTGGCTGTAGCTCACCATCCATCCGCGCTCGGCGAGGCATTCGATGCCTTTGTCGAAGGTGTCGGCGCCGACGGCATCGTAGATGACGGTGACGCCCTTGCCCTGGGTCAGATCCATGGCGGCCTCGGCGAAATCGCTTTCGCGATAGAGGATGGCATGGTCGCAGCCGTGGGCCGCCGCCAGTTCCGCCTTGTCTGCCGAGCCGACAGTGCCGATGACCGTGGCGCCGAGATGCTTGGTCCATTGGCAGAGCAGCAGGCCGACACCGCCTGCCGCCGCTTGCACCAGCACCGTATCGCCGGCGCGCACGGGATAGAGCTCGCGCACCAGGTAATGCGCGGTCAGGCCTTTCAACGTTGCCGCGGCCGCGGTCTCGTCCGAGGTGTTCGCGTCGAGCTTGATGAGCCGGTCGGCCTTGATGATACGGCGTTGGGCGTAGCTGCCGAGGGCCATGCAGTAGGTCACACGATCGCCCTCGGCAATACCCGCAACGTCAGGCCCGACCGCCTCGACAACGCCCATGCCTTCCATGCCCAGCACCGCCGGCAGGGCGCGCAGGGGATAGGCGCCTGAGCGCTGGTTGATATCGATGAAATTGAGGCCGACCGCGCCGTGGCGCAGACGCACCTCTCCCGCCCCGGGATCGCCAAGCTCAACCTCTTCCCAGCGCATCTGCTCCGGCCCGCCGGTCTGATGGATGCGAATTGCATGGGTGGTCGTCATTCTCCGGGTACCTCCTGGCTAAAGCGGGCGTTAGAATTGTCACCTCACGAGGGAGACGAAGGATCAGGCCCATGAAGCTGTACGATTTCGGCCCCGCTGCCAACTCCAAACGCGTTCGCATGTTTCTTGTCGAGAAGGGGCTGGAGGTCCCGACGGTGCAGCTCAACGTGCGCGACGACGAGCAGTTCAAGGAGCCGTTCACGTCGATGAACCCGTTCCACTGCGTGCCCTTCCTCGAGCTCGACGACGGCACGGTGATCGCCGAATCGATCTCTGTCTGCCGCTATCTCGAGGAGCTGCACCCCGAGCCTTCGCTGTTCGGGCGCACGGCGGCCGAGCGCGGCATCATCGACATGTGGAACCGGCGGGTGGAGCTCGACGGCTTCATGCCCCTGCTGCACGCGACGCGCAACGACATGCCGCTGTTTGCGGGCCGCGTCGTGCCCGGCACGCGCACCGATCTCACCCAGCTGCCGGCCATGGTCGCGCGCGGCCAGGAGATGGGGCACGTCTTCTTCGAACGCCTCGAGCCGCAGATGCAGGACAACGAATTCATTGCCGGCGCTGACGTGAGCATCGCCGACATCACCGCCTGGTTCGTCATCAACATGGCCAACCGCTTCGAGATGGGCATGGCCGAGCGCTACCCCAACATCCAGCGCTGGCACGCCATGTTCTCTGCCCGCCCCTGCGCCGAGGCCTAGGACCGGTTGAAGCCCGCCAATATCGGAAGGTTGGGGTCAAGTCTTTCATTTTAGCATATTACAATAAGCTAATATGCTAAAATGAAAGACTTGACCCCGATGAGTCCGGCTTTCCTCGGCCTGGCCCAGGCGCGGAGGCTTAAGGCCGGTCAAAGCCGGCGAGAATGGGCCCCGGGGTGTCCGTGTAGATGCCGCTCACACCTTGGGCCGCGAGGGTGCGCGCGGCGATGGGGTCGTTGACCGTGTAGGCCCAGACCTCGGGCACCTCGTCGGCGAAGCGGCGGATGCGGCGGGGGCCGTGGTAGCGGTGATTGAACGACAGGATGCGCGGTGCCGTCTGCGCCACCGCCCGGCGCCAGCCGCGATGGCGGCGGCCGACCTTGAGATCGCGGTCGCAGTGCGGCAGGCGCAGCTTCGCCACCTGCAGGCAGGCCGCGTGGAAGCTGCCGAGAATCACGCGACAGCCCTCTGCCGGCTGCCAATCGGCAAGGGCGTCGCAGACGACCTCCGCCGTGGCAACCTGCCAGGCCACGGGCAGCCGCCGATAGCCGCGCCGGTTGACCTTGATTTCCAGGCTCAGATTCAAGCCGAGCCGAGCAACCAGTTGCAAGGCATCCACCAGGGACGGCACGCCCGCCTCGCTGCCAAGCACCGGCAGGCCCAGAACCCGTTCCGCATTGCTCTGCGAGACCAGGCCGCGCGCTGGCGTCAACCGTTCGAGGCGGTGGTCGTGAAAGACCACCGGTACCTTATCGGCGGTCAGCATCACATCGAGCTCGACCCAGCTCAGCCCCGCCTTGTGCGCCTCGCGGATGCCGCCGAGCGTGTTCTCGGGCGCCAATGCCGGCGCGCCACGGTGGCCGATAACGAGCGGCGGGCTGGCTGCTGCCATTACAAAGCCTTGACGATCTCCTCGACCATCTTCTTGGCGTCACCGAACAGCATCATCGTGGTGTCCTGGTAGAACACCTCGTTGTCGATGCCGGCATAGCCCGGCGACAGCGAGCGCTTGACGAAGAGCACCGTCTTGGCCTTCTCGACATCGAGGATCGGCATGCCGGCGATGGGGCTTTGCGGATCGTTGTGCGCGGCCGGGTTGGTGACGTCGTTGGCGCCGATGACGAAGGCGACGTCGGCGGTGGCGAAGTCCGAGTTGATCTCGTCGAGCTCGAAGACCTCTTCATAGGGCACGTTGGCTTCCATCAGCAGGACGTTCATGTGCCCGGGCATGCGCCCGGCCACGGGATGGACGGCGTAGGTCACCTTGACGCCGGCCTTCTTCAGCTCGTCCGCCATCTCGCGCAAGATGTGCTGGGCCTGGGCCACGGCCATGCCATAGCCCGGCACCACGATGACCGATTCCGCATTCGACATGATGAAGGCCGCATCGTCGGCGCTGCCCGATTTTACCGTCTTGTCCGAGCGCCCCGCCGCCTGCGCCCCATCCTCGGCGCCGAAGCCGCCGAGAATGACGCTGATGAAGGAGCGGTTCATGCCCTTGCACATGATGTAGGAGAGGATCGCCCCCGACGAGCCGACCAGGGCGCCGACGATGATCAGCGCCGTGTTCTGCAGGGTGAAGCCGATGCCGGCCGCGGCCCAGCCCGAATACGAGTTGAGCATGGAGATCACCACCGGCATGTCGGCACCGCCGATGGGGATGATGATCATGATGCCGATGGCCAGCGCCAGCGCGGTCATGATCCAGAACATCGCAGGGCTCTGGTTGAGGCAGAAGCCGACCATCAGGGCGACGATCACCAGGCCCACCAGCAGATTGACCAGGTGCTGCATGGGGAAGGTGACGGGCGCCCCCGACATCAGCGCCTGCAGCTTGGCGAAGGCGATGATCGAGCCGGTGAATGTGATGGCGCCGATGATCACGCCAAGCGACATCTCGATGCGGCTGGCGGTCTTGATGACCCCGTCGGCGCCGGCGATGCCATAGGCCTCGGGCGCATAGAGCGCAGCCACGGCCACGAACACCGCGGCCAGGCCGACCAGGCTGTGGAAGGCGGCGACGAGCTGCGGCATCGCCGTCATCTCGATCTTCAGCGCGATGCCCGCACCGACCACGCCGCCGACCGCCATGGCGATGACGATCCACTGGAACGAGCCCATGCCGGGCTGGGCGAGCGTGGTGGCGATGGCGATGGCCATGCCGATCATGCCGAAGAAGTTGCCGCGCCGCGACGAGGTCGGCGAGGACAGGCCCTTCAAGGCAAGAATGAAACAGACCGCGGCGACGAGATAGGCGAGAGCGGAGAGATTGGCTGACATGGCTATCCCCTCAACGCCGCTTCTTGAACATCGCCAGCATGCGCTGGGTGACGATGAAGCCGCCGAATATGTTCACGGACGCGATGGCGACGGCGACGATGCCGACCACCTGCGAGAAGCTCATGCCGCCCTCGGCGGCTTCCGCCGCCGCGCCGACCTGGGTGCCGACGGCGATCAGCGCGCCGACCACGATGATGCCGGAAATGGCGTTGGTCACCGACATCAGCGGCGTATGCAGCGCCGGCGTGACGCTCCAGACCACGTAGTAGCCGACGAACACGGCAAGCACGAAGATTGTGAAATCGACGATGAACGGATCAGTCATCAGCCATCTCCCTCGGTCAGCAGCGGGTGCACTACCTTGCCGTCGCGCGTGACGCAGGCGCCGGTGTTCACCTCGTCCTCCCAGTCGATCGCCAGGTCCTTGCTCTCGGCGTCGATCATGGGGCTGAGAAAATTGAGCAGGTTGCGGGCATAGAGCGCGCTGGCATCGACGGCCACGCGGCCCGGCACGTTGGCGTGGCCGACGATGCTCACATCGTGCTTGACCACCACCTTGCCATGCTCGCTGAGCTCGCAATTACCGCCGGTTTCGGTCGCCAGGTCGACGATCACCGAGCCCGGCTTCATGTCCACGACCATTTCAGCCGTGATCAGGGTCGGCGCCGTGCGCCCCGGGATCAGCGCGGTACAGATGGCGATGTCCTGGCCCTTCAGCGTCTCGTGGATCAGCTCACCCTGGCGGCGCTGGTAATCCTCGCCCATCTCCTTGGCATAGCCGCCCGCGGTCTCGGCGCTGTCGGCATCCTCGTCCACCACCTCGATGAACTTGCCGCTGAGGCTCTCGACCTGCTCCTTGACCGCCGGGCGCACGTCGAAAGCGGAGACCACGGCGCCGAGGCGCCTGGCCGTGGCGATGGCCTGCAGGCCGGCCACACCGGCGCCGAGCACCAGCACCTTGGCGGGCGCCACCGTGCCGGCCGCGGTCATCATCATGGGGAAGATGCGGCCGAATTCGTTGGCCGCGTCGAGCACAGACTTGTAGCCCGCCAGATTGCTCTGGGACGACAGCGCATCCATGCTCTGGGCGCGGCTGATGCGCGGGATCAGCTCCATGGCAAAGGCGGTGACGCCGGCCGATGCATAGGCTGCCACCTGCTCGCGATGCTGCAGGGGCGCAAGCAGACCGATCAGAGCCGTGCCGCTCGGCAGCAGGGCCATCTCGTCCGTGCCTTCGTCCGCCGTCATGGGGCGTGCCACCTTGAGCACGAGGCCGGCGCCGTCATAGGTCGCGGCGGCATCGGCGGCGATGCTGGCGCCGGCTTCGACAAAGGCGTCGTCGGGGGTGGAGGCGGCCAGGCCGGCGCCGCTTTGCACGACCACGTCGAGGCCCAGACTTACGAGTTTTTTCACCATGGCGGTGGATGCCGCTACACGAGTCTCGTCCTCGCGAATTTCCTTGGGAATCGCGACTTTCATACCAGTTTCCCGGGGTCAGTTAGCGAATGCGGGCTCTTCTTAGCACGCCGAAACCTCGCGCGCGAGCCGTGGATACGCAATCGCCAAAGTTAGGCCGCGAGCCGCCATCAGCACCAGGAAAGCGGACCACAATCCGGCGTTGCCATAGGCCGGCACCAGCAGCAATAGGGCAACGATATAAAGCGTGACGGAGGCGATCATGGCGTTGCGCATGGCGCGCCCGCGCGTGGCGCCGATGAAGATGCCGTCGAACTGGTAGGACCAGACCGAGATCAGCGGCGAGGCGACGGTCCAGGGCAGATAGAGCGCGGTGGTTGCGCGCACGTCGGGCACGCTGGTGACCAGCGCCACCAGCGCCGGGCCGGCGAGCCAAAAGACCACCGTGTAGCCGGCCGCAACGCCGACCGCCGCGACGGTGGTGCCCTTGACCGCACCGGTCAGCGCCTTGCGGTCGCGCGCCCCGACCGCCTCGCCCACCAACGCCTCCGCGGCATGGGCGAAACCGTCCAGGCCATAGCAGCCCGTTGACGAAGTCTGCTCTGGACGCGTGTCGCTGTGTCTGA
>CAYPAX010000085.1:0-19612 GCA_964408735.1 uncultured Rhodospirillaceae bacterium
CTTAATATACGCTCACCAACCATATTCTACCGAGCCGTGAATAATCCGGGCTAGATAGCCGTAGATAGAACGATGAAGCCATATAAGAACCAGATACTCTCAAATGGAATAAGCCACGACAATATAATCGGTAGCGTAATCAGAATTGGCAGATGCAGTTTTATGTGGCGGCCCGGGATCTCCGCAGGGATGATCGGCGTTACATTGCCCTTGTTGGTTATCGAAAGGCCGATCTTTTCCATATGGCCCGTAAAGATCATCAGGAATACGGCTGACATGGAGACGCCACCCAGGACGTCGGCCAGCCACTGGCTCCAGGTCGCCTGGGCGAACTGATCCGGCGTCAAATCGCCGAACAGCACGAATTGGCCCATCAGGTAGGGAACGCCGACGGTCACCGGCACGGCGATGCCCAGCGCCAAGTAGAGCAGGAGCTGGCGGCGATCCGGCAGCCAGCAGAGGCCTTTGGCAAGCTTGCCGAACAGGAACCACGACAGGAACACTTCCAGCGTTTCGGGCATGGCGTAAAGCGGCCAGTACCACCATTGTGGCAGGTCCCATAGTCCGGCCGACAGCGCCGCATTCAGGTAGAGCCCGAGCAGCACGCGCGGCCCCCACCAGTGGATGAGGACAAAGCCCATGGCGATCGGCGGATACCAAATCGCAGTGCCCGGGACGATCTGGAAATTCAGCGAAGCCTGTGTCCCAAGGTGGCACAGGAAGAGTGGCGCGACCCAAGTCCACCAAGGCAGCTTTTCAGGCATCAAGTCTCGATTCCATGACCAAGCCGAAGTCCCGATGACGTTCTCGCAAGCGTCATTCATGACAATATAGCATTCGGCTCAGGCGCCGCCGACTCGACGGTATGTATTTTGCCGGATTCTTTTTAAGTCTTGGTTATAAGAATAATATCACTACAACTACTATGGTTAATATTCGGCAGGTCTTGGCGTTATGTTTCTCGGCTTTGTTGCCCCTCATACAGATCGCGCCCGGCCACCAGTGCTCGCATCTTGGCATCGGCGATGGGGCGCTTGAGCATCCAGAAGCCACAGTCCGGATGGATCCATTTCACGCGGCCTGAGCCGATCACGCTTTCGGCCTGCTCTATTGCGCGGGCAATATCGTCAGCTGTCTCGATCTCGGTGCGCTTGACGTCGACGACGCCGAGGCCCATGCCGATGTCGTCGCGCAGGTCGCGGAAGGCGGCCAGTTCCTCAATCGGCCGGTGGGCGTTCTCCATGACGATATGATCGGCGTGCAGGGCATTGAGATAATCCATCAGCGCGTTCCAGGTGCCGTCCTGGATGCTTTGGCCGCCATAGTTGCCGAAGCAAAGATGAACCGCCGTGGTGCCCTTGGCGGCGTCGAGCACGGTGTTGATGGTCTCGGCCGCGAGCTGCCACTCCTCTGGGTGGCCTGGCAGGTTGGCTTCGTCCACCTGGATGACATCGGCCTGGCAGTGGCTGACTTGCTCGGCCAGCACCTCGGCAAGTGCTGCCGTGAGGCTGGCGAGGTCGCCGTAATGCTCGTCGATCAACGTCTTCGCCAGCATGTGCGGGCCGGTGAGGGTGAACTTGAGCGGGCTGCCCGCCAATGCCACGGCGCTGTCGCAGGCGCCGGGCAGGTCGAGCGTGCCGCTGCCCAGCGGCCCTTCGACGACGCCGGGCGGGCGGCGGCGGAAGCCCATGCCGGCCTTGCTGCGATAGGCGATCAGCTCGTCGAAGGAGATATCCGTGCGAATACCCGCCATGGGGCGAACGAAGTAATCGATCATGCCGTTGGTCTCGGGATGGTTGATATCGAAGCGATAGAGCTCGCCGTCGCAAATGAGGTCGAGGCCGGCGCGTTGCTGCGTGTGCAGCACCACGCGGGTGGCGTCGGCCAGCGCCTGCTCGCTGGGATTGCTGGCCAGCCAGTCGGGCACCGGATAAGAGCCGACAACGGTGGTGCGGATGCTTGCGGTCATGATCGTTCCTCCCAGGGGCGAAGATAGCTGTGCCTCGGCGCTTTTGCGAACTTTGCGGCGCTCGCCCACCCCGCTATGATGCGGCTCTTCAGAGATATCGGGAGACCGGCGATGACGAGAGTGGCCGTGACGGCGTTTGCAGTTGTGATGGGGGCGGGTGCGGCATACGCCTTCATGTCGGGCGATCCGGTAGCGGGCAGCGCGATCGCCAAGAACACCTGCGCCACGTGTCACGCGAACGCTGAAGACGGTGCGCCGGAATTCGGCACCATCGCCGCAGACGAGGATACCTACACCTTGCGCCGCATCCGCGATGCCATCGAGACACCGCACTGGCCCAATAAGCGTAAGGCATTGACCAGCAAGCAGGCGGATAATGTCATCGCTTATCTGATGTCCATTCGCAATCACTGATCGCGGCCCCGGGGGGGGACCGCAGCCAGCAGGGAGGAAAGAGCCATGAAGCGCCGTGCATTTATCAAAGGAACCGCAGCAGGATCAGCCGCCGCGGCGGCGTCGCCGCTAGCAGCACCCGCCATCGCCCAGGGCCGCATCCAGTGGAAGCTGGTGACTTGCTGGCCGCGCAACATGCCGGCCATCGGCACCGGCGCGCAGCGCTTGGCGGACCGTATCGGCGAGATGTCCGACGGCCGCCTGACCGTCAAGCTCTTTGCCGCCGGGGAACTGGTGCCGGCCTTCGAGGTCTTTGACGCCGTGCGTGAAGGCATTGCCGAGGCGGGGCACGATGCGCCCTATTACTGGATCGCCAAGCACTCGGCGATCCCCTTCTTCTGCTCGGTCCCGGCCGGACTGACGCCGCAGGAGCATTGCGCCTGGATCACCAGTGGCGGCGGCCAGGCCTTGTGGGACGAGCTTTATGCCGACTTCGGCCTGCGCGCCTTCCTCGCCGGCTCGGGCTGCCCCAACATGGGTGGCTGGTTCCGCCGCGAGATAAACTCGCCGGCCGATCTCGACGGCTTGCGTATGCGCATTCCAGGCCTCGGCGCTGAGGTCTTCAGCCGCCTTGGCGTGATCACGGTCAACCTGCCCGGCGCCGAGGTGCTTCCGGCGCTGCAATCCGGGGCTATCGACGCCACCGAATGGGCGGGGCCCTATATCGATCTGGCGCTCGGCCTCTACAAGGTGGCGCCGTACTATTACGGCCCCGGCATTCACGAGCCCGGCCCGGCCATCTCGCTGGTGGTGAACAACGAAGCCTATGAAGAGCTGCCGGACGACCTCAAGGCCATCGTCCAGGCGGCGGCGGCCGAAGACAACGGCCGCATGATCTTCGAGACCACCGCCTTCAATGCGACTGCGCTGCACACCTTGAAGGAAAAGCACGATGTCGACGTGCGCCACTTCCCGGACGAGGTGGTGTCGATGATGCTGTCGAATGCCGAGGACGTGCTGCGCGAGACCGCTGCCAAGACCGAGATCGGCCAGCGCGTGTTCGAAAGCTGGAACACCTTCCGCGGCCACATGATCGGCAATGCGGCGTATAGCGAAATGGGCTATCTCAACCGCCGCGCCGCCGGCTGAGCGCAAAACCAAAGAGGAAAGCATGCAAGGATTCCAGTTTCAGACCATCAAGACCATTCTCTCGGAGCCGGGCTCCAGCGCACGTTTGGGCGAGCTTGTAAAGGAGCTCGGCGCCGAGCGTGTTCTGGTGGTGACGGATCCTGGCATCAAGAGCCTCGGCCTGCTCGACACCGCACTGGCCGGGCTCGAGGACGCCGGTGTGGCGGTGACGCTGTACGACAAGGTCCAAGCCGATCCGCCTGAGGCTTCGGTGTTGGAAGCCGGCGCCTTGGCACGCAATTGCGCTGCCGGTGCGGTGATCGGCTTCGGCGGCGGCAGCTCCATGGACACGGCCAAGCTCGCGGCTTTCCTGGCGCGCTCGGACCAACCCCTGGCGGAGGCCTACGGCGTCGGCAATGCCCGCGGTGAGCGGCTGCCGCTGATCCAGGTGCCGACCACGGCAGGAACCGGCTCGGAGGTCACACCGATCGCCATCGTCACCACCGGCGAGGCGACCAAGATGGGCGCGGTCTCGCCCATTCTCTACGCAGATTTTGCTGTGCTCGATGCGGATCTGACCCTCGGCCTGCCGCCCAAGGTGACGGCCGCGACGGGTGTCGACGCCATGGTGCACGCCATCGAGGCCTATACCACCAAGCTCAAGAAGAACCCGGTATCGGACGCCTTGGCCCGCGAAGCCCTGTCCTTGCTCGGCAGCAATATCCGCACCGCCTGCGAAGACGGCGGCAACCGCGAAGCGCGCGCCGCCATGCTTTTGGGCTCGCTGCTCGCCGGCATGTCGTTCGCCAATGCGCCCTGCGCCGCCGTGCATGCGCTGGCCTATCCGGTCGGCGGCCATTTCCATGTGCCGCACGGGCTGTCGAACTCGCTGGTGCTGCCCCATGTGCTGCGCTTCAACGCCCCTGTCGCGGAAAGCCAATATGCGGAGATCGCCGGTATCGCCATCCCCGGCCTGCAAAGTGGCGACGGCATGACGGAGCGGCTGGCGGCCGGCTTCGAGAGCCTCGTTGACGACCTCGCCATCGAAAGCCGGCTGCGTGAGGTGGGCGTCAGCCACAATCAGCTGCCGATGATGGCCGAGGATGCCATGAAGCAGCAGCGCCTGCTGGTCAACAATCCGCGCGAGGTCGCCTACGACGACGCGCTGGCGATCTACCAGGCGGCGTTCTGACCACGCCGCAAGACGTGCTGTCGGCGCTTGGCGAGGCGCGGTTGGTGCCGGTGCTGCGCTTGTCGAGCGCGGCGGCGACCGAGTCGGCAATCGGCTGGCTGGCCGAGGCCGGGTTGTCGGTGTTCGAGATCACCCTGACAGTGCCGGGCGCGGTCAGCCTGATCGAGACGCTTGCCAGGCACGGCGAGGCGCTGGTCGGTGCCGGGACCGTGATGAACGCCGATGACGCGGCGCGTTGTCTCGATGCCGGCGCGCGGTTCCTGGTATCGCCTTGTGTCGTGCCGGAACTGCCGGCGCTGTGCCACGCCCGTGGCGCGGCATGTTTGCTGGGCGCCTTGACGCCGAGCGAGGTCAAGGCCGCCGTCGATGCCGGTACGGATGCGGTGAAGATATTCCCCGCCTCGACCGTCGGGCTGTCGCACTTCAAGGCCCTGCGCTCGATTTTCCCAGGCGTCGCCATGGTGCCGACAGGCGGTATCGGTGCGGGCGATATCGCGGGCTGGCTGGCGGCGGGCGCTGCCTTTGTCGGGGTCGGCGGCAAGCTGACGGCAGGCGGGCGCGAGGACATGATCGCAGCCGCCCGCGACCTGCAAAGGGCGCTGGCGTGAGCGGCACACCCGCCATCGTCTGCCTCGGCGAGCCCATGGCCGAGTTCAGCCAGCTGCCGGACGGGCCGCCGGGGCATTACCTCGCCGGCCATGGCGGCGATACCTCCAATTGCGCCATTGCCGCGGCGCGCCAGGGCGCGGCGGTCGGCTACATCACGGCGCTTGGCGAGGATGCCTTCGGCGACTCGTTCCTCGATCTGTGGCGGCGCGAAGGCATCGACAGCAGCGGCGTCAAGCGCGACGAGGCTGCGCACACGGCGGTCTATTTCATCGACCACGGCCCGGACGGGCACCGCTTCAGCTATCTGCGAACGGGCTCTGCGGCCAGCCGAATGCGTCCCGAGGATTTGCCGGAAACCCTGATTGCCGAGGCAAAGATCCTGCATGTGTCGGGCATCAGCCAGGCCATCAGCGCCAGCGCCAGCGATACTGTCTTTCGCGCCATCGCACTCGCCCGCGCGGCCGGAACGAAGATTTCCTACGACCCCAACCTGCGGCTCTCGCTGTGGCCGCTGGCGCGTGCCCGCGCGGTCATTCATGCCGGCTTGGCGGGGGCCGACTACGTTCTGACAAACCTGGAAGAGGGCCGGCAGCTTACCGGTGCCACGTCGGCAGAGGCCATTGCCGAGCATTATCTCGGCCTCGACGTGGGAACCGTCGTGGTGAAGATGGGCGCGGACGGTGCCTTGCTCGCGAGCGGCGAGGGGCGACGGCGCCTGGCTGCCCATGCCGTCGCCGCCATCGATGCCTCAGGCGCCGGGGACACCTTCGACGGTGCCTTCCTTGCTAAGTGCGTGCATGGTGCCGACAGCCTGGCCGCCGCGACCTATGCCAATGCCGCCGCGGCGCTATCGACCACGGGCTACGGGGCGGTCGCTCCCATTCCGCGGCGTGCCGATGTTGAAGATTTGTTGAAACGGAGATCCGCCGATGATGCTGCCTAACGCAGTGCGTAAGAAGTTCGATAACGATGAGCCGACCATAGGAACGCACTTCCTGTCCAGCGACCCGGACATTCCCGAGATCATCGGCGATACGGGGCTGTTCGATTACGGCGAGTATTGCGCGGAGTATTCCGCCTTCGACATGCAAGCGCTTTATCACATGGCGCGGGCCGGGCAGTGCGCGAACCTGCCGCTGATGATCAAGCTCGACCAGGAGGCGCAGGGCTTCTGGGCCCAGGCCGCGCTCGGCGCGGGTTTCCAGGCAGTGCTGTTCACGGATATCCGCACGGCCGAGGATGTTGCCGCCTGCCATCGCTTCATCAGGGTCGATACGCCCGATGTCGGCGGTCACATGGGCCTCAAGCTGCGCCGGCCCGCCTTGTCCAGCTATCAGCCGGATGGCTACCTGGACTCGCTGGCCGCGGTGCTGTTCCTTATCATGATCGAAAAGGACGTGGCCGTGCAGAATATCGACCAGGTACTGGCCGCGGCGCGCGACAAAGGCGTCGACATGACCCAGTGGGGGGCGGGCGATTTCGGCGTCTCGCACGGTCAGCCGGGAATGATGGGAACGTCCGAGGTCAAGCCCTTCGAGGAGCTGGTGATCGCCAAGTCGCTGGAGTATGGCGTGGCGCCGAGAATCGAAATCGGTGCGGTCGAGCAGGCAAAACGCTATATTGACCTGGGGGTGCGGCACTTCTGCATCGGATGGGACCGTTTTCTGTACCAGACGGCTTTGCGCAAGCTCGGCGAGGATATGCGCAAGCTGGTCGAAACTTTGTGAGCAGAGCTATGACACCAGAACTACCCGGAGATACCGAATTCGTCGAATTCTGGAACGAGGTGCTGGCGCCGAAATTCATTCGCTTCAAGCACATATTGGTAGACGGTCTGAGCCACCACAGCGATGCGGTTTTCCCGTCCCTGGCGGCAAAGGAGGGCGACAATGTCCTCGATGTGGGCTGCGGCTTTGGTGATACCGCCATTCGCCTGGCGCGCGCAGTGGGGCCGACGGGGCGCGTCGTCGGCCTCGATTGCTGCGAGGTGTTCATGGACTATGGCCGCGAGGCGGCCAAGGCGGAAGGGCTCGAGAATATCAGCTTCAGGGCCGGCGACGCCCTGGTGGAGAAGTTCGAGCCGGAATTCGACTTCGTCTTCGCGCGCTTCGGCACGATGTTCTTCTCCAACCCCGTGGCGGGCCTGCGCAACATGCGCACCGCGCTCAAGCCCGGCGGCATCATGACCCATATCGTCTGGCGCCGGCGCGACGACAATCCCTGGCTTGGCATGGCCAAGGATATCGTGCTGCGCTTCCTGCCGCCGCCGGGAGAGGACGCCCAGACCTGCGGGCCGGGCCCGTTCTCCATGGCCGACGAGGAAATGGTGCGGATGATGATGAAGGGCGCCGGCTACGAGGACGTCACCTTCGAGCGCGTCGATGCGCCGGTGCTGGTCGGCAAGTCCGTCGATGACGCCATCGCCTTCCAGCTCGCCATCGGCCCGGCCGGCGAGGTCTTCCGCGAAGCCGGCGACGAGGCCGAGGAAAAGCGCGACACCATCGAGGCCGCCATGGGCGAAGCCATCGCCGCGCAAAAGATGGAGGCCGACGGCATCATCATGGAATCCTCGTCCTGGGTCATATCGGGGCGCAATCCGGGTTAAGCGCTTGGCTTCGGCGTAGCGCGACAGGGTAGGGCCATGCATCTGTCGGATATCGAGCAGGCGTTGCGGCGGGTCGGGCTGACCCCGCGCGGCGCCTTTCATCCCCGCCCCGAGGACAAGGTTCCCGGCATCTCGCCCTGGCGGGCCGCCGCCACCGTGGTGCTGGCCGGCAATGCCGGACCCGACATGTGGCAGGCCTTCAGCAGCCAGCGCGACCCGGGGTCCGAGCTGCTCGACAGCTGGTCGTTCGAGATTCTCAGCGCCCTGGCGGTCGAGTTCGATGGCGCGGCGCTGTTTCCCTTCACCCGCCCGTTTCTGCCGTTCCAGCGCTGGGCGGCGCTGGCGGGTCCCTGCCACCCCTCGCCGGTCGGCCTCTACGTTCATCCCGACTATGGCCTGTGGCACGGTTTCCGCGGCGCGCTGGCGTTGCCTGAGCACCTTGAGTTGCCGCCGCCGGATCGGCGCCCGAGCCCTTGCGAGAGCTGCACCGACAAGCCTTGTGTCACGGGCTGCCCGGTCTCGGCACTTGGGGCCGAGCATCACGACACGGGGCTCTGCACCGATCATATCGACAGCGCCGCCGGCGCCGATTGCATGACGCAGGGCTGCCGCGTGCGCCGGGTCTGCCCGGTGGGGCGCGAGTACCGCTACGCGCCCGCCCAGGCCGGCTTCCACATGACCTCGTTCAGGCGCTCGCGCCTCGCCGATCGCGCCGCGGCCGCCAAGCGCGCCTAGCGTACCTCGGTCGCATTGACCGAAATCAATCGAGCTTCCAGCCGACCCCTGTATCAAGGCAACATCCATACATGTGGCCGGGAGGGCTCGGGGATGTCTTTGACTCAAGCACAGGTGAGCACGTTCAAGGAGAAGGGCTTCGTCGTCATCAGGGGATTTTTCAATCCCCCCGAGGTGGCGCAGATATCGGCCTGGCTTGACACCTTGCGCGACAGGCAACCGGCTGACGGCGAGGAAGCCAAATATTACGAGACCAGCCCGATCAGCGGCGAAAACCTTCTGGTGCGCATCGAGAACGTGATCGGCGAGCGGAACCGCGCGGCGTCGGACCTGCTGATCTCGGACAAGGCCAAGGAATGCCTGGCTCAGCTTCTTGGCGAGGCGCCGCTGCTGTTCAAGGAGAAGATCAACTACAAGCTTCCCGGCTGCCGACCCGACCAGCTGCACCAGGACCAGGCCGCCGGCTGGAATGCCTATTGCGACTTTTTCATCACCATGGGCATCGCCGTGGACGAGAACCGCATCGACAATGGCGCCTTGAGCTTCATGATCTCGGGCAATTACCAAAAAGCGCTGATGACCGAGGAATGGCAGCCCCTGACCGAGGCCGACCCGCCCTATGAGCCGAAGGACGAATATGTGCTTCTCGAAGCCGATCCCGGCGACGTCATCTTTTTCGACTGCTATGTGCCGCACGGCTCGCCGGCCAACACCGGCAGCCGCAGCCGGCGCAACATCTTCCTCACCTTCAACGGTGCTTCGCACGGCGACATGCGTGCCCGCTACTACCACGACAAGTGGCAGAGCTACGCGCCCAACCAGGTCGAGGAGGCCCGCACCAAGGAAACCTTCCGGGTTTAGGGCACCACGGATCGAACCGCCTCAGGCGTCCTTGACCCACTTCAGGATGTGCTCGGCGACGGCGACCGTGTCGCCGTGCTGATTGATCACGGTGACGTCGGAGCGGCTGCGGCGGCGCTCGGCGTCGGTCTCCTTGATCTGGTAGTTGACGGTGACCGTATCGCCGATGAACACCGGCGCGATAAAGCGCACCCGGTCGTAGCCCAGCGAGACCGCGGTCTCGTCGCTGCTGGCGCTTTCGGACCTGTCGATCATCATCGTCGATGTGGTGGACATGTAGCCCATCAGCAGCACGCCGTGGGCGATGCGCTGGCCGTAGGCCGAGCCCTTCATGTACTGGTCGTTGACATGCACGGCGGCGAGGTCGCCGGTGATGCCGGCGAAGCCGTAAACGTCGGACTCGCCGACGGTCTTCGAGAAAGATACGCTATCGCCGACGGCGACATGAAAATTGGACATCGGTGGGCTCCGTGGTCTGAGGTTGCCGGCAACGATAATGCCTTATGCGGGGTGGGACGCAAACATCTGTGGCATTAAGTAACCGGATGGTTACAATGGGCCGCGTGCGTAGGACGAAAGGGCGGGCAATGACTGACAAGACTGGGCGGCGGCGGTTTCTCAAGGGTGCGGCGGCGGGCGTGGCGGCGGCACCGGCACTGGCGGCGCCGGCCATCGCGCAGGGGCGCGTGCGCTGGCGCATGGTGACCACCTGGCCGAAGAACTTTCCCGGTGTCGGCATCGCGGCGCAGCGTGTCGCCGACCGCATCGGCGCCATGTCCGACGGCAGGCTGGAGATCAAGCTGTTTGCCGCCGGCGAGTTCGTGCCCGCCTTCGAGGTCTTCGACGCGGTGCGCGAGGGCAAGGCCGAATGCGGCCACGACGCGCCCTATTACTGGATCGCCAAGACCCGCGGCTCGGCTTTCTTCGCCTCCGTGCCCGGCGGCTTGACGCCCCAGGAGCAGCAGGGCTGGGTGCATTACGGCGGCGGCCAGGAGCTCTGGGACGAGCTTTACGCCCAGTTCGGCCTGCGCGCCTGGCTGGCCGGCAATGCCGGCATGCAGATGGTCGGCTGGTTCCGCAAGGAGATGAACTCGCTGGACGATTTCCAGGGCCTCAAGATGCGCATGGCGGGCCTGCAGTCGGAGGTCCTCAGCCGCCTCGGCGTGACCACGGTCAACCTGCCGGGCGGCGAGATCATGCCGGCGCTGCAATCGGGCGTCATCGATGCGGCGGAGTGGGGCGGTCCCTGGATGGATCTCGCCTTCGGCTTCTACAAGGTGGCGAAATACTGCTACGGCCCGGGCGTGCACGAGCCCGGCACGGCGCAGTCCCTGCTGGTCAATCTCGAGGCCTACGATGCCCTGCCGAGGGACTTGCAGGAGATCGTGCGCTTCGCCGCCGAGTCGGAAACCGCCTTGCTGCTGAGCGAGTTCACGGCCAAGAACGCCGTCGCCATGCAGACCCTCATCAACGAGCACGGCGTCACCATGGGGCAGCTGCCCGACGAGGTGCTAAAGCGCTGGTTCGAGATCAGCGAGGAAGTCGTCGCCGAGACCGGCAATGCCGACCCGATCACCAAGAAGATCTACGAGAGCTGGAGCAAGTTCCGCGCCCAGTCCGTTGCCGTCGCGCCCTACTCGACGCTGGGCTACATGCAGAGCCGCAACGCTTAAGGCCGTGAAGTCCCTATAAGGGGACTTGAGACATCACCCCGACAGCCGAGATGTCGCAAAGGCTGTCGGGGAGTGCCTCAAGGTTTGATCTCACAGCGGGTACCGAGTGAGGCAAACCCTGATCGCTACGTCGCAGCGCAATAGCTCTGACTATCGCGCCGCAGGTACCAGCTACTCGCAGTTGCCTTCAAACGTTCCAGCGGTGACCCCTCCGTCCGCGAACACGACTTGCCAAGTGCCAGAGCCGTTCGTGTCGGCAAACACGCCGGTGCCGCCCGATTGGGTCCAGGTGCCGCTGGTGTCGCCCGGGTTCATTCCCCCTTTATCGCTGAAGCTGTCACCATTGACGTCCCTGCGAGTACAGGCATAACTCATGTAGCTCTCGCCATCGGGTGTCGTGAGGACGTAGCCACCGCACATACCAACCGCGTTGAACGGTGAGTTATCGCTGGTAATGCTCCCTGAGGCAGAGAAGACGGTCAGGGTATGGCCGTCCCCCAAGTCGATGTTTTCGGCCGACCTGTCTACGTTCGTCCAACGGCCGTTACAATCGGCAGCCATTGCGCTGGTGGTGTAACCAAGGGCCATGACGGCAAGAACCGCTGCACCAAATTTTAGAGCCTTCATTGTCGTTCCCTCCAGTGTCGTTGCTTACACAGGACGGCGACGCATCGTGGCCCCCACCACATCAATCCGTCCCCCGGAGGTATCAGTGTAACGACCGCGCGCAGCAGCGCAACTTATTGATTCTGGCGTTCGAATTGTTACAACCGATTCTGATTTCGCCAAACTGTTGAAACGCTGGTCTACTTCTCGATAATCGCGGCGACGAGCTCCACGGTAACGCCGTCGGGGGCGGCGAGGTAGGCGATGGGGCTGCCGGGCAGGAACTCGTGCGGCTCGACCGAGAAGGTCGCGCCCTTGCGCTTCAGCGCGTCGCAGAAGGCGGCGAAATCGCCGGCGACGGTAAAGCCGAAATGGTCCGTGCCCCAGCGGTCGTGGCTGGCGTAATCGGCGAAGCTTTGTATGGGCGCCGGCACTGCCGGATCCTCGCCGGGCCTTTGGCCGCGGATCAGTATCGCGGCGCCGTCGAAGGTGACGCATATTTGTGGCGCGCCACGCAGCTCGTAGTTTTGGCTGATGCTGCCGCCCAGCATTTCGACATACCAGTCCGCGGCAGCTTGCGGATCCCGGCTGACGATATGGATATGGTCGAAACGGATCGTTGCCTGGCTCATGATCCGACCACGCCGATCTTGCCGGCCTCGGCCATGGCGGCGATGGCACCATCGTCGTAGCCGATCTCGGCCAGCACCTCCGCTGTCTGCGCGCCGATGGGCTGCGGCGGCAGGCGCACGCCGGGTCGCTCGCCGTCATAGCGGGCGGGGTGGCCGAGCAGGGTGATGGGCTCGCCATTGGCGCCGTCGACGGTCATGAACGAGCCGTTGTGCACCACCTGTGGGTCAGCCATCACGGCGGCGTAGTCGTTGACGCGCGCATACCACAGCGAGTGGGCCTCGAGCCGCGCCTCGATCTCGAAATTGGGCCAGTTGACCACCTGGCCCTGGATCAGCGCGGCGATCTCGCCACTGCGGCTGAAGGTCTCCGAGTCCGAGAAATCCGCCAGCGCCGGCAGGTCGAGTGCGGTGCCGAGCGTCGCCATGGGGCCGAGCGAGATCGCCATATGGCCGTCCGCCGATTTGTAGATGCCGTAGGGCGCGGGATAGTACCAGCCGGCGATATTGGCCGGCGGGCGCTGGGGCACGGGCTCGCCATTGGCCCAGCAGACCAGCGATTCGCATTGCATATCGAGGCCTGCCGAGAGCAAATCCACCTCGACCCGGCAGCCTTCGCCGCTGCGCCCGCGCCGCACCAGCGCGGCGAGGATCGACATGGCGAGGATCTGGGCGCCGTGGTGGTCGACCGCCGAGACCCCGACCGGCACCGGCGACTGCTCCTCGCTGCCGGTGATCATGGCCAGGCCGGACATGGCCTGCACGACGAGATCCTGGCCCGGGCGCTCGCGATAGGGGCCGTCGCCGCCGAAGCCGGAGGCCGAGGCGTAGATGACGCTCCCATTGATCGCCTTGGCATCGTCATAGCCGAAGCCGAACCTATCCATGACGCCGGGGCGGAAATTCTCGCAGATGACGTCGGTCTTGGCGATCAGCCGGCCGACGATCTCGCGACCCTCCTCCGACTTCAGGTCGACGGCGATGTTGCGCTTGTTGCGGTTGGCGCAGAGATGCAGCAGGGAATCCCCGTCGGCGCGCTGGTCGTTGCCGCTCCAGTTGCGCTGGAAGGCGCCGCCGACGGGCTCGACCGCGATGACATCGGCGCCGAGATCGCCGAGCACCTGCATGCCCATGGGCCCGAGGAGGAAATGGTTGAAGCTGAGGACGCGGACGCCGTCGAGCATGGTCATGGGCGGGTTCCGTTCGATGGGGTCAGACGGGCTTGTCGAGATAGAGCGTGGCCAGCGCGGTGCCGTCCTCGTCGCCGTGGCCGCGCTGCACCATGAGGCGATGCAGCTCCAAGGCCATGGCCGTCATGGGCATGGCCGTGGTGGTCTCGCGCGCCAGCGCGAGCACGGTGTCGAGGTCCTTGAGCATAGTGCGGATATGGGCCTCGACGAAAAAATCGCCCGCGACCATCTTGGGGAAGAACTGTTGCAGGGGCAGGGAATCCGCGCGGCCTCCGGCCAGCGCTTCGGGAATGCGCGCGGCGTCGATGCCGGCGCGCATGGCCAGCGCCGCGGCTTCCGACAGCACCGCCAGGGAGCAGCCGACGAAGACCTGGTTGATGAGCTTGGTGGCCTGGCCGGCGCCGTTCGGGCCCATCAGGGTGAAGCGTTGGGCGAGGTGGGCGACAATGGGTTCCGCACGGGCGAAATCCGCCTCCGCACCGCCGGCCATGATGGTCAGCTTGCCGGTCTCGGAGCCGACAACACCGCCCGAGACCGGGGCGTCGATCCAGCCCATACCGGTCTCGTCGCGCAGGCGCGCCGCCATGTCGCGCGCCGCTTCGGGGCGGATCGAGGACATGTCCACCAGCAGCTTGCCCGGCGCGGCGCCTGCCGCCAGCCCGTTCTCGCCGAACACCACCGCTTCCACCGCCTCGGTGTCGGACAGGCAGGTGAAGACGATATCCGCTTCGCGCGCCACATGGGCCGCTGTTTCCACCGCCTTGGCGCCCGCCGCCTTGGCCGCCTCGAGCTTGACCGGGCTGCGGCCCCAGACGCTGAGCGGGAAGCCCGCACTCGCCAGGCGCAGCGCCATCGGCGCCCCCATCAGGCCGAGGCCGATATAGCCCAGGCTCGGTTTTTCGTCGCTCATGGCGTGGCCTCCCTTCCGGCGATCGAATGAAGCGTAATCCATAGGCCTTGGTATAGGATAGGGGAAGGGAGGATTTCCATGACCGACGTTTTGACTATCGCGCCGCACGAAGACGGCGTTCTCTTGCTGACCTTGAACCGGCCGCGCCAGCGCAATGCCCTGAGCGGCGAGCTGATCCACGCCATTGCCGAGGCACTGAGCGCTGCGGCCGACGACGACGCCGTGCGCTGCGCGGTGATCACCGGCAGCGGCGGGGCGTTTTCCGCCGGGGCCGATATCAAGGAATTCATCGCCAACGGCGTGGCGGCGCTCGACAATGCCGTGCGCAACGCCGACTGGGCGCGCATCGAGCGCTTTCCCAAGCCGCTGCTGGCGGCCGTGGAAGGCTTCGCTTTCGGCGGCGGCCACGAATTGATGCTGCTGGCCGATATCATCGTCGCGGGCGAGGATGCGCGCTTCGGCCAGCCCGAGATCGATATCGGCGTCATTCCGGGCGATGGCGGCACCCAGCGGGTCACGCGCATCGCCGGCAAGCCCCTGGCCATGCTGATGACCATGGGCGGCGAGCCCATCGATGCGCAGACCGCACTGGCGGCCGGGCTGGTCTCGAAACTGGTGGCGTCGGGAACGGCGTGCGACGAGGCCATGGCTTTGGCCAAGACCTTGGCTGCCAAGTCGCCGATCGCCTTGCGCATGGCCAAGCAGGCCGTGCTCGCGGCCTATGAGACCACGCTTGGCGCCGGCACCGTACTGGAGCGCCAGGTTGTCTGCCGCGCTTTCGATACCGAAGACAGGGAAGAGGGCATGGCGGCCTTCGCCGAGAAACGCGACCCCGTATTCAAGGGCAAATGAGCATGAACAAAAGCAAGAAAACCGTTCGCGCCGGCATCGTCGGCTCTGGCTTCGCCGCCAGCCTGCATATCGAGGCCGCGGCGCGCGTCTACGGCACCAATGTCGAGATGGTTGGCGTGCATTCGCCGACCGAGGCCAATGCCAGGCGCTTTGCCGAGGCGCATGGTCTCGAGGTGCTGGCGAGTGCCGACGAAGTCATCGACAAGGCCGACGTGGTTCATGTCTGCGCCCCGCCGGCCGCCCATGAGCCGCTGGCCATCGCGGCGCTCGCCAAGGGCAAGCACGTGATCGTCGAGAAGCCGCTGACCGGCTCGTTCGGTGACGGCGACGCGCCCAAGGAGGCGGAGCTTGAAGGCGCGCTGGCCAGCATCCAGCGCATGCTCGATGCCGAGGCAGGGAGCGCCGGGCGTATTCTCTATGCCGAGAACTGGGTCTACGCGCCGGCCATCCAGAAGGAGCGCGAGGTGGTCGAGAAGAGCGGTGCGCAGATCCTCTGGATGCATGGCGAGGAGGCCCATTCGGGCTCCCATGCCGCGGCCTACGGCTTCTCCAAGTTCGGCGGCGGCGGCTCGATGATCGGCAAGGGCTGCCATCCGCTGACCGCGGCACTCTACCTCAAGCGCGTCGAGGGGCGCACGCGCGACGGCAAGGCCATCCGCCCGGCCGCCGTCAGCGCCCGCACCCACGCCATCACCAAGCTCGCGGCCTATCGCGACGAAGGGCATCTGCGCAGCGACTATCACGACATCGAGGACTTCTCGGTCATGCACGTGGTCTTCGAGGACGGCACCATCGCCGACATCTACGCCTCCGAGATCGTCATGGGCGGCATCCACAACTGGCTCGACGTCTGCGCCAACAATCACCGCGCCCGCTGCAACATCAATCCCAACACGGCCATGGAGACCTACAATCCGGTCGAGGCGGCTTTCGCGGACATCTACGTGGTCGAGAAGATCGGCACCAAGCAGGGCTGGGCGCCCACCGCGCCCGACGAGGACCACACCACCGGCTTTCCGCAGGAGATCGAGGCCTTCTACCGCACCGTGGCCTATGGCGACGATGTCGAAAGCGATTCCTTGCTGGCGGCGGACTGCATCTCAACCATCTACAGCGCCTATCTGTCGGCCGAGCGCAAGGGCGCCGAGGTGGCGGTACGGGCCTTCTGATCACGAGGAGGAGAAGAGCATGGCGAGCGTTACCCCGAAATCCGTCGTCGACATGGCCATGTCGGCGAGCTGCCCGACCCACGCGCGCACGGAAATCAGCGTGCGCGACGTTCACGCCACCATCGACGAGCCCGAGGCGCGCGGCGGCACGAACCAGGGCCCGACGCCCACCGAGACGCTGATCGCGGCGCTGGTCGGCTGCACCAACGTCATCACCCACCGCGTGGCCGAGGCCAACGGCGTCACCATCGAGGCCATGGCCATCAATGCCGCGGCCAAGTTCGACCGCCGCGGCGTGCGCATGGAAGCCGAGGTCGAGGTGCCGTTTCCCGCCGTGACGCTGACCATCGAGCTGACCACGGCCGCCGCCGACGACGCCCTGGCCCGCGTCAAGGCCGACCTCGGCAAGTACTGCCCGCTGACCAAGGTCATCAAGAACGCCGGCACCGAGTTGGAAGTGATCTGGAACGTCAGCCGGCCCTGAGTGACCGGCTTCTGTCAGCCGGCGCGTAATCGGGGTATGATCGTCGCGCAATAGTCTGCGAGCATAGCGCTGCCGTTGGGGAGCTCGATGCGGATACCTGTGGCATTGACGATGCTGTTGCTGGCCGCGGCGGGCGCCCAGGCTGCCGAGCAGCGCCTTGCGCTGGTGATCGGCAATTCCGCCTACGCGAACAGCCCGCTGCCCAACCCGGTCAATGACGCCAGGCTCATGGCATCGGCCTTGCGCGAACAGGGCTTCGAGGTGATGGAGCGGCTCGATGCGGATCAGACCGCCATGAAACTGGCCGTCCGCGATTTCGGCAATCGGCTCAAGGCGGCGCAGGGTGGGGCCGTTGGGCTGTTCTATTACGCCGGGCATGGCCTCCAGGTCGCCGGCGAGAACTACCTGATCCCTGTCGGTGCGCCGATCGAGGACGAGGGCGATGTCGACATCTTCGCCGTCGCTGCCAACGGCATATTGCGAACCCTCGAGGACGCGCGCAACGGCCTCAACATCGTCATCCTCGATGCCTGCCGCAACAATCCCTTCGCGCGCAGCTTCCGGGCCCAGGTCCGCGGCCTTGCCCGCATGGACGCGCCGCAGGGCTCCCTGATCGCCTATTCGACGGCGCCGGGTCACGTGGCGCTCGATGGCGACGGTGCCAACAGCCCCTATACGGAGGCCCTGGCGAAGGCCATCGGCGAGCCAGGCGTCTTGGTCGAGCAGATGTTCAAGCGGGTGCGCATCGCGCTTCTCGATACCACGCACGGCAGGCAGACGTCGTGGGAGGCCTCGTCGCTGACCGCCGACTTCTATCTCGCCGGCACGCCGGCGGTGGCCGAGCCCGCAGCCTTGGAGCTCGCGTTCTGGGAGTCGATCGAGGACAGCGACGATCCCCGCAGCTATCAGGCCTATCTGGCGCAATTTCCCGATGGCACTTTTGTTGCGATCGCGCGTCTGCGTGCGGAGGCGCTGAGCCGGACCAAGGTCGCCGTCGTCAGGCCGCCGGCGGAGCCGCAGGCGCCGCTTGCCGCGCAGCTGATCGGCGACTGGCTGTCGGTGGAGGAGGAGCCCTACGTCGAAAGCGGCATGACCCTGCCGGTCTACCAGATGCTGCGCTTTGCCGAGGATGGCACGTTCGTCTCGGCTTTATACGCTCCTGCCAGGACCTACCCTGATGGGCTTAGCATCTATCTGGATCCGTTCGTATTCGGCTGGGGCGATCCGGTGGTGCCGACGCGCGAGAGCCTGCTGCACGATCCGCCGCTGCGTGCCCGCGGCCGCTTCGAGATTGTCGGGGAAGGGCCGATGGCGGCGCTGCGCATCGCGATCACTCACGCGGCGCCGATCTTGCCCGACATGCCCGACGCGCCGCGACCTGACCTGGTGCTGGATGACGATGGCGTCGCGCCGTTGCGCATGGCCGAAGGCAAACTTGTCGTCGACGATCCGCAAGGCGTGCCGCACCGCTTTCGCAGAGTCGATTGGAACACGCTCGATGCAACGCGCACCCTGCTGATCGAGGCGGGGCTCAGCGCCTGGCAGTGGGGCGGCTGCGCCGAAGAGGCGGCCGCGCGCTTGCTCGATGACAGACTGACCCCGGCAGCAGTCGCGATCGCCGACGGAATCGATTTGGTGGCCGTATTTGATGAGATCGTGGCCTTCGAGGGGATTCGCGCTCACGCGCTGCAAGCGGCTTTGCGCGCCATGCCGCCACCGGAGACCCTGGCGGGGGACGAAGAAGCGCTGCGCGCCTTTGCGGAAGCCACCTACGAGGCGGCAAGCGCAATCAGAGCGGCGGATTTCGAGAGGCAGATGGCAATTTCCGATCGCCTTCGGCCCCTGGCGGGCAAGTATCCCGCCCTGCTCGCTTCGCTATGCCCCGACAGGCGCGTTGCGGCCCTGACCCGTCTCTGTCGCGTGGCCGACGATTCCCCGGACGCCGCAATCGTCAAAAGCCTGTTCGACAGTAAAGATGTTGCCGCCATTCTCGCCCATTACCGGCACCCGCGCTCGCTGTGCCACTGCCTTGTCGAACGGGTCGGCGCCACCAGCGACGACGCGGCGCTCGCCGAAGCCCAGGTCGTCATGGCCGAGGAGGGCTCGCTGCGGGCCGGCTTGGATAGACTCGGCCTCGACGAAGCGGCACTCGCGCCCATGCTCGATTCCTGCGCGGCCGAGATCCGCGGGTAAGGCGGCATCGTTCAACCGGACAGCAGCCAGGCGATGGCGGCGTCCTTATCCGTGCCATTGAAGAGCCTGACCGGGATTCCTTCGAACAGGCGCATCCAGAACTTGGCGTCTGCCTCCATGCTGTCCTTGGCGAGGAAGGCCACCCGTTCGAGATATGGCGTGGCATCGGGAATACGCCTTGCCGCACTGGGCGCGCCTTCGCCCATGCCCTGATAGTCGCTCCAGTCGAGCAGCAGCTTGACGGGGCCGAATGTCTCGTACTGTCGCTTGACCAGGCGAAAGGCCGCTTCCACCGTCCCCTTGGTGCCGGTGCCGGTGTTCTTAAAGGTGACGAGATTGTGGTCCGCATCCACCGACGTCTCGATCATGGCCACCTCGAGCCCGCTCGTCGTATCCGCTGTCGAGCATCCTATC
>CAYPAX010000086.1:0-19093 GCA_964408735.1 uncultured Rhodospirillaceae bacterium
AAATAATGGGGCGAGTGAGCGGTCTCGAACCGCCGACCTCCTGAGTCACAGTCAGGCGCTCTAACCAACTGAGCTACACTCGCCGTCGGCGCGCTTTTAGGCGGTTCGGCGCGGGGCGTCAAGGGTGGCGCTTGGCGGCTATCGTGCCCAATCGTTGGGCTATTTGCCTAAATTTTGCGCACTCGTGGCGACTCTGCCCTTGCCGCCCGGCTGCGGCGGGTAAGCGTTTGCTAGCTCTCGCGAATTGGCACGGTGCGTGCTTCGGCTGACAGACACGCAGAGCGCGGCGGCGCCCGCGCGGCACCACACAGGAAGCAACGGATCCAGCCGAGATGAAAAAAATCGAAGCCATCATCAAACCCTTCAAGCTCGACGAGGTGAAGGAAGCGCTGCACGAGATCGGCCTGCAGGGCATCACTGTCACCGAAGCCAAGGGCTTCGGGCGCCAGAAGGGCCATACGGAACTCTACCGCGGCGCCGAGTACGTGGTCGACTTCCTGCCCAAGATCAAGATCGAGATCGTCACCGACGACGGCTTGGTCGAACGCGCGATCGAGGCCATAAAGAAGGCCGCCCACACCGGGCGCATCGGCGACGGCAAGATCTTTCTCAGCAGCGTAGAGGAAGCCATTCGCATCCGTACTGGAGAGACCGGCACGGAAGCCATATAAGGACGCAGTCCCTTTCGGCAGCGGCGCGGGCGATGAGGTCGTCCGCGCCGCGCTGCGGCTCCCAAACCACGACATCACAGCAAGGCAGATACAGCTCATGTCCGACGCAAAAGAAATTCTCGAAGCCATCAAGGAAAACGAGGTCGCCTTCGTCGATTGGCGCTTCACCGACCCACGCGGCAAGTGGCAACACACCTCGCAGCCGACCTCGGTGGTCGATGAGGAGCTGTTCGAGGACGGCATCATGTTCGACGGCTCCTCGATCGCCGGTTGGCGGGCGATCAACGAGTCGGACATGATGCTGAAGCCCGATGTCGATAGCGCCGTGCTCGACCCGTTCACCGCCCAGCCGACCATGATCATCACCTGCGACGTGGTGACGCCGGCCACCGGACAACCCTACGAACGCGATCCGCGCTCGACGGCTGTGAAAGCCGAGGCCTATCTCAAGTCCTCCGGCATCGGCGACACCGCCTATTTCGGGCCCGAGCCCGAGTTTTTCGTCTTCGACGACGTGCGTTGGCAGGTCTCCCAGAACCACACCATGTACAGCATCAACGAGCAGGAAGGCCCCTACAACACGGGTTCCGACCTCGAGGGCGGCAACATGGGCCATCGCCCGGCTGCCAAGGGCGGCTATTTCCCCGTGCCGCCGGTGGATTCCATGCAGGACCTGCGCTCCGAGATGGTCAGCGCCATGATGGAAATGGGCCTCGACATGGAGAAGCATCACCACGAGGTGGCGCCCAGCCAGAACGAGCTCGGCTTCAAGTTCGCGCCGCTGGTACAGTGCGCCGACGCAGTGCAGATCTATAAGTACTGCGTGCACCAGGTCGCCCACGCCTACGGCAAGACCGCGACCTTCATGCCGAAGCCGGTGGTGGAAGACAACGGCTCCGGCATGCACGTCCATCAGTCGATCTGGAAGGACGGCTCGCCGCTGTTCGCCGGCTCCGGCTATGCCGATCTCTCCGAATCGGCGCTGCATTACATCGGCGGCATGATCAAGCACGCCAAGGCACTGAACGCCTTCACCAACCCAGCCACCAACAGCTACAAGCGCTTGGTGCCGGGTTTCGAGGCGCCCGTGCTGCTGGCCTATTCGGCGCTCAACCGCTCGGCCTCATGCCGCATCCCCTACGCCACCAGCCCCAAGGGCAAGCGCGTCGAGGTGCGCTTCCCGGACGCCGCGGCCAACCCCTATCTCGCCTTCGCGGCAATGCTGATGGCCGGCATCGACGGCATCCGCAACCGCATCGACCCGGGCGACGCCATGGACAAGAACCTATACGACCTGCCGCCGGAAGAGCTGCAGGGCGTGCCGACGGTTTGCGCTTCCCTGCGCGAGGCCCTCGATGCGCTGGAGGCGGACAACGCATTCCTGACCGCAGGCGATGTCTTCAGTGCCGGCCAGATCGAAGGCTACGTAGAGCTCAAGCGCGAAGAAGTGCAGACGTTCGAGATGGCGCCGCACCCGATCGAGTTCGACCTCTACTACTCGGTCTGACGCCAAAGACCACAAGACCAGCGCGGCCCGCCATCCGACCGGATGGCGGGCCGTTGCCATATGGCTGTTGCGGCGATTGCTGTTACACTTTTATACTTTGCCATATTCCGGTATCGGGAGTTGAACATGGTCATGCGGGCATGGAAATGCGGCGCGGCGGCAATCGCGATAGGGCTCTTGGGGCTATTTGGGGCACCGACCTTGGCCCAACCTATCGGTTCGGTGATCGAGCTCAACCGCGACGCCTACGGCACCCCGCCTGGCGGCCAGGCCGACCTTCTCGGTCTTGGCGGCGACGTGGTTTCCGACGAGCTGGTGCAAACCTTGGCGCAGGCTTCCACACGGATCCGTTTCCTCGACGATAGCGACCTGCGGGTCGGCGAGAGCTCGATGGTCGTGCTCGATCGCCTGATCTACGATCCCGACCAGGGCACGGGCGAGTTCGTGCTCGGCATCGCCGTCGGCACCATGCGCTTCGTCAGCGGCGACCTGCCGCCGGAACAGGTGGTGATCGAGACCCCGGTCGCCGTGATCGGCATTCGCGGCACCGATTTCGTGGTCACCGTGGCGCAAAGCGGCCGCACCACCGTTGCGGTGCTCGAAGGCCAGGTCATCGTCGCACCCTTCGGCGGCAACCCGGTCTTGGCGAGCCCCGGTCAAACCGCAGTGGTCGGCCCGACCCGCGGCCAGCCGGCGATCGTGCAGGCCGGCCTCATCGTGCCGCCGGACCCCGGACTCGGCGATATTCCCGACGAAAGCGAGCTCGATACCGACCATGCCGAAGGCAGAGACGGCGCTGGCGGCGCAGTCGACGACGGTAATCTGGCGCGCGACACAGCCGTGCCGGTGGCCCCCGCCCACCGGGTCGTAGACCACGTCGGCGCCGCCGGTCGTAATCTGGCGCGCGACACAGCCGTGCCGGTGGCCCCGGTGCCAAACCCAGGCGCCATACCACCGCCGCCGCCGCCGGTTCACGTGGATACGCCTGGGGCGCGCTGACGAAGACGGCCACTTCCGTTGATCACACCACATGTTGTTTTGAATCGCTCGCCGGATACCATATGATTGGTGTCATCGGAGACGCCAAGACGGGCCAGCGAGACCACAATGCCAGACCTTTTCGACGCGGCAGCCAAGACCGCGACCGCCTATACCGCCAGTGATATCGAGGTTCTCGAGGGCCTCGAGCCGGTTCGCCGCCGCCCGGGCATGTATATCGGCGGCACGGACGAGGCCGCCATGCACCACCTGGTGGCGGAGCTGCTCGACAACGCCATGGACGAGGCTGTGGCGGGTCAGGCGAACGCCATCGACCTCGAGCTCGCCGCCGACGGCACCGTGACGGTGCGCGACAACGGCCGCGGCATCCCTGTCGACCCCCATCCCAAGTTCAAGAAGAAATCCGCTCTCGAGGTGATTCTCACCACCCTGCATTCCGGTGGCAAATTCTCCGGCAAGTCCTACGAGACAGCCGGCGGCTTGCATGGCGTGGGGCTGTCGGTGGTCAATGCCCTGGCCGAGATGCTGACAGTGGAAGTGGCCCGCGACCGCAGTCTCTGGCGCCAGACCTATTGCCAGGGCGAGCCGCAAGGCCCACTGGAAAAAGTCGGCGCGGTGCAAAACCGCCGCGGCACCAGCATCAGCTTTCGCCCCGACACCGGTATTTTCACCGAGCAGGCAAGGTTTCGCCCCGCCAAGCTCTACCGCATGGCGCGCTCCAAAGCCTACCTGTTCCGCGGCGTCAAGGTGAACTGGCGCTGTGATGCCAGCCTGCTCGGCAGCGGCGACGACATCCCGGACAAGGCAGTACTGCACTTCCCGGGCGGTCTCGCCGACTATCTCTCGGGCACGCTCAACGGCGCCGCCACGGTCACCGCCCTGCCCTTCGTCGGCGAGGCCAAGCTGGCTGGCGGAAGCGGACGCGTCGAGTGGGCGATCGCCTGGCCGAGCGACGGCGGCGGTGCATTCCTGTCGAGCTATTGCAACACCGTGCCGACACCCTTGGGCGGCAGCCACGAACAAGGCCTGCGTGGCGCCTTGAGCAAGGGCCTGCGAGCCTATGGCGAGCTGGCGCGCAATCGCCGAGCGGCACAGATCACCGCCGACGACGTGATCGCCCCGGCCTGTGGGCTGTTGTCGCTGTTCATCGGCGACCCCCAATTTCAGGGGCAGACCAAGGAGAAGCTGTCCTCGCCACAAGCGGCCAAACTCGTGGAAACGACCCTAAAGGACCATTTCGAGCATTGGCTGGCCAGCGATCCCGGCGCCGCCAACGAGCTTCTTGCCCATGTCCTGGTGAGGGTCGACGAACGCCTCAAGCGGCGCCAGGACAAGGAGGTCGCCAGGCAATCGGCGACACGCAAGCTGCGCCTGCCGGGCAAGCTGTCGGACTGCACCCGCAGCGGCTCGGCCGGTACCGAGGTTTTTCTGGTCGAGGGCGATTCCGCGGGCGGCTCCGCCAAGCAGGCGCGCGACCGCGAGACTCAGGCCATCCTCGCCCTGCGCGGCAAGATCCTCAACGTCGCCTCGGCCTCCGCCGACAAGCTGCGCGGCAACAAGGAGCTCAACGACCTGATCCAGGCGCTGGGCTGCGGCACGGGCGATTCCTACCGCGAAGACCGCTTGCGCTACGAGCGCGTCATCATCATGACCGATGCCGACGTGGACGGCGCCCACATCGCCTCGTTGCTGATGACGTTCTTCTTCCGCCTGATGCCGGATCTGGTGCGCGGTGGGCATCTCTTTCTCGCTCAGCCGCCTCTCTACCGTCTGACCCATGGGGCGCAGACGGTCTATGCCCGCGACGACGCCGACCGCGAACGCCTGTTGACGAGCGAGTTCAAGGCCAATGCGAAAGTCGAAGTCAGCCGCTTCAAGGGCTTGGGCGAAATGCCGCCGGCACAGCTCAAGGTGACGACCATGGCAGCCGCCTCGCGCATTCTCTTGCGCATCGATATCGACGAAGAGGAAGAGCGCCCGACGGCCCGCCGAGTGGACGAGTTGATGGGCCGGGATCCGGAAAAGCGCATGCAGTTCATTCAGGAGCACGCCGCCTTGGTACACGACCGGGATCTGGACATATGAGCAGGCGTGCCATCGCGATTGCCATGCTGGTGTCACTGCTCGCGGGCGCTTGCGCGCTGGGCGGGCAGCGCATCTACAATCACCAGATCTACCGCGCCAATGCGGCGAGCTACCTGTTCGCCAGTGGCATGAACAGCCGCGCAGTACCCACCTTTATCGCCGGCAATCCGTTCGGCATAGCACCGGCGACATTGGCGAACGTAGTCTCGTCCTCCTTGCAAAGCGCCTTTCCCAACAGCGGCGTGACCTTTGCCACGCGGCGCTCGACCGGCCTGCGCGACGACGTATCGATGGTGGTCGCCTTTGACCCGCCGGGCAACGCCTCGGCACACCGCATGTGCCGCAATCGGGATCGCACGCCGACAGTGCCGGCTGGCGAGAGCGTTCGCACCATGATGGCATTCTGTTTCTCCGGCGTTCCCGTCGTCAGCATCCAGAGCAAGGTCTCGCGTGGCAGCGGCGCCGGCGACAAGGCTTTCGTGCTGCTGCTGCGCGAAATGACCCGGCGCCTGTTCGAGGCCAAAGCCAGCAACGTGATCTGACTCCGAGCCACGCTTGCACGCCCTTGCAGCGGCCCCCACCTCTAAAGCCGGGAGGGGCCTTTGCGAGGAGGCAACCGCAATGAGATGCTCGAGGAGACTGTTGGCTGCGGCATTGGCGACGGCGTTGGCGGGCTGTGCCGATACGCCGAGCGTGTACAACGCGCGAATCTACCACGACCGCTGGCCGGATCTGCTCTACGCCGGCGGCGACGAGCCGCTATCGGCGGTGATCTGGGGCAACCCTTTCCGCGACGACCGCGCCGGCCTTGAATCCGCTGTCTTGGAGGCTGTCGATCAAGCTCATAACAACGCCAGCGCGCGTTTCGCGTCGATACCGCCGGCACTGGAGCCGCGCTCGCCCTATGTCGCGCTGCTGTTCAATGCCAACGCGGTCCACAGCGGGCTGCCTTGCGCCGACCTCTCGGCACTGACTCCGCGGCTCGAAGACGGTGGCGAAATTCACGTCCAGGCCGCGCTCTGCCGCAACGGCGCGCCGCTTACCGGCGCCAGCGGCCATGTCAGCAATGTCAGCGACGCCGACGACTCGCGCTTCCGCCAGCTGATGCATTCCGTGGCAGTGAGCCTGTTCCAGCCGCCGCCCGGCTACGGCACCGTCGCGCCAAGCCCACCGGCGCAATGATGGTCTAGGACGCCATCAACTCGCTTCTCGCCGCCAAGTCGGCAGCAAAAGTCTCCGGCGGCACCGGCCTGCCGAAAAAGTAGCCTTGCACCTCGTCGCAGCCGAGCGCCTGCAGCCGCGCCTGTTGGGCGCTGGTCTCGATCCCCTCCGCCAGCACCTGCATGCGCAGACTGTGGCCGAGGCGGACGACCGCCTCTACGATCGCAGCAGTGTCGGCATCTTCGGTCACCCCGTCCACGAAGGATTTGTCGATCTTCAGGCGCTGCACCGGGAAATGCTTGAGATAGGCAAGGCAGGAATAGCCCGCACCGAAATCATCGATGGTCAGATCGACCCCGAGCGCGTGGAGGCCTTCGAGCCTGTCCTTGGTGCTTTCGATCTCGTCCAGCATCATGCTTTCGGTAATTTCGAGCTCGAGCAGATGCGGTGGAATGCCCGACTCGCGCAAGGCCTCTGCCACCGACTCGACCAGGCGGCTTGAGCGGAACTGGCGCGGTGAGATATTCACTGCGACGCGCGTCGGCGGCAGCCCCTGGGCGATCCAGTCCCGGGCCTGCCGGCAAGCGCATCGCAACGCCAGCTCTCCGATCTCCACAACAAGGCCACTCGATTCTGCTGCCGCGATGAAGTAGCCCGGCGCCAACATTCCACGCTCGGGGTGCTGCCAGCGCACCAAGGCCTCGCCGCCGATTATCTCGCGGCCGCTAACGTCCAGCTGAGGCTGATAGTAGAACAACAATTGGCCCTCATCCAGGGCCACTCGCAGCTCGTTCTCCAACTGGCTCTGCTGGCGCGCCGCCGCATGCATCTCGCCATCGTAAAGGTTATAAGCGCTACGCCCCTCGGCCTTTACCTGATACAGCGCGACATCGGCCTTGCGGATCAGCTCGTCGGTATCTTCGTCATCATCGGGATAGATACTGATTCCGACACTGGTGCTCGTCTCTATGCGCTGGCCATCGACCTCGTAAGGCTCGGCAATGCTGTCGATTATGCGTTGAGCCAGGATACGTACCGCGTCGATGTCGTCGATGCTGGACATGACGACCGCAAACTCGTCACCGCCGAGCCGCGCTACGGTATCGCTCGCCCGCAATAGCGCGGACAACCGCGTCGCGACCTGCTTGATCAGGTCATCGCCCGCGCCGTGCCCGTATTCGTCGTTGATCGCCTTAAGCCTGTCGAGATCGAGAAACAGGATGGCGACACGACTATGCATTCGCCGCGCGATCGCCACCGCATGATCCAAACGGTCATGGAAATGGCGCCGATTGGCGAGGCCCGTCAGCGGATCGGTCAGAGCCATCTCGCGAATGGTTTCCTCGGCCTGGCGCCGTTCGGTGACATCCGTCCATATGCCCACCACACCGCCACTTTCGGTCGGCCGATTGCTGATGCGCAGCCAGCGACCGTTACCGATCTGGCGCTCGAAAGGCTCGCCGAGATGGCGGTGCTCGGCCAACCGCGAAACGATAAACGTCTCCATATCCTGGCCTTCAGTGTCGTATACGCCACCCTCGACCGCGGCCTGAAGGAAGTCCGTGAAGGCCACCCCTGGGACCAGCACCTCCGCAACCTCGGAAAACATTTCCAGGTATTTGGAATTGGTCATGATCAGGCGGTCGTCCGCGTCCCAGATGGCAAACCCTTCCGATATGCTTTCGATCGCCCCTCTCAGCGTGGCGCTCGCTTCATCGCGCTCCCGTTCGGCGACGACGCGGCTTTCGATCTCAAGTCCCAGGGTCTCGCTCTGAATGGCAAGGTCCTGACTTGCCGCCTCGACGCGGGCCCGCACCTCCTCCAAGCCGCGCGTGCGTTCGTCGACCAGCTCCTCCAGCAACTCGTTTACGTTCAGAAGCTCGGCCTCCGAAGCTTCCAGACCGGCCTTCGCCTCGCGCAATTCGGTTTCCCGGGCGCCATCGCGCGCCAGCATGACATTGAACGCCTCGACGAGCTCGCCAAGCTCATCGCGCCGGTGCCATTCGACGGGCCGGCGCTCACCCGTCTCGACCGACTGCCGCATCGCATTCGTCAGCAGGCCGAGCGGCCGGGCGACGATGACCCGAAAGCCGATCGTGGCGGCAATCAGGGCAAGCAGGATGGACAGCCCGACGACGGAGTTGGCGACTAGGCTCTGCCAGTGCTCCGCACGCTGCAACTCGGCAGCATCGAAACGCAGCGTCAATGTGCCCTGCCCGGCGCCCCCCACGGGCAAGGCGATGGTGTCGCCGGCGCCCTCCACGCCACAGCCGAGCAGCGGCGGATGGGCGACCATAGGCTCGACAGCGGAATCGGCGCGCAATTCGACGCAGAGCAGGGCGGATTCGGCGGCCAGCGGCGCAACCAAATCCGCGGCCAGCGTGAGGTCGTCCTGCCAGGCATGTCGGCTCAGCGACGCGGCGATGCGCGCGGCGTTGCTATCGATCCGCTTGGCCGGCGACTCTTGCGTCTCGCCCATCTCGTAATGCACGAGATAGCCAACCCCGGGAATCGCCAGCACGAGGAATACGGGCGTCAAGAACAAGAGAAACTTGAACAGCAGGCCGCTCCGCCATCCGGACTGTTTAGACAGTTCGTGATCCATAGGAATTGAGCCCACTTTACTCGGCGCGCGCGCCCAGTGTCATTGCGGCCAATAACCTAAGCGGGGTGAGTGCGTATGATGCGTCGCGGCCTTGAACCGAGAACGCCATTTTCAGCCTCCATGCTGATAGTAGGGCCTTTAGGGAATATGGACCAACGGGCACAAAAACCCAGCATGGAAGAGACAGTTTAGTGATTGATATTACTTCGATTCCAGGAATTCGCCTGATCGGAAATGCGCTGCTTTATCCCTCGAGCCATGCGAGCAGCGCCCGGCTGACCGCTGCGGGCCGTTCCATCGGCGCCATATGGCCGCATTCTCCAAGCAAGGTGAGATCGGCCCCGGCTATGGTCTCCGCCATCATGATCTGGTGCGCGACGGGGATCAGGCTGTCCTGACGCCCCGCCAACACCAGGCTGGGACAGGCGATCGCGGCAAGATCGGGCCGCGAATCCACACGCCCGAGAATGGCCGATTGCTGGCGCAGGAAGGCGTCTGCCCCGACACGCGTCGCCATCTCCTCTATGGCACCGGTCAACGCTTTCTCGTCCAGCCGCTTCGGATGAAGCAGCAGCGACATCAAGCGTGGCGTCACGCCGCGAAACTCGCCGCGCCGCGACAGCGCCATCAAATCGCTGCGGCGCTGGCTCTGGGCCTCGCTATCGGGAAAAGCGGTGGTATCGATCAAGGCCAGGCGCGTGACACGCTCAGGCGCCCGGCGCATGATTTCGAACGACACGTATCCGCCCATCGAGAATCCCGCCAGGGCGAAACGCGGCGGCGCCACATCCAGCACGCTCTCCGCCATGGCGGCGATAGAATCCACACGGGTGAAGTCGGCGACTGTGATTTGGGACACAGACTCGAGCGGGCCGATTTGGGATTCCCAAACCGCAGCATCGCAAAGCAGTCCGGGGCACAAGACCAGGTTCTGACGATCGGAATTCACTGTTGATTTTCCTGCGCTAAGGCACGATATTCCAGGCTGGAGTGGAAATAGCGTTCTACACGCCCGGGACCGGACGGTCCAACCACCAGACAGAAAAGCGTCAAAAAGCGTACATGGATTTTAAATCCCTCGGCCTCGGCCAGGAAACCTTGCAAGCCGTCGAAGACGCCGGCTATCAGCACCCCACCCCCATCCAAGAAAAAGCGATCCCGATTGTCCTACAGGGACGGGATGTATTGGGGTGTGCCCAGACCGGCACCGGCAAGACGGCATCGTTCACACTGCCGATGATCGATATTCTCAGCACCGGCCGGGCCCGCGCCCGCATGCCGCGCTCGCTGATCCTCACGCCGACGCGTGAGCTGGCGATGCAGATATCCGAGAATTTCGATGTTTATGGCAAGTATCACAAGCTATCGATGGCCCTGCTGATCGGCGGCGTATCGATGGGCGACCAGCAGCGCAAGCTGGAGCGTGGCGTGGATGTGCTGATCGCCACGCCCGGCCGACTGATCGACCTGTTCGAGCGCGGCAGCGTGCTGCTGACCGGCATCAAGGTGCTGGTGATCGACGAAGCCGACCGCATGCTCGACATGGGCTTCATTCCGGATGTGGAACGCATCGTCAGCCTGCTGCAACCCATCCGCCAGACCTTGATGTTCTCGGCCACCATGCCGAAGGAAATCCGCCGCCTGGCGGATCAGTTCCTGGTCTCGCCGAAGGAGATCAGGGTGGCGCCGCCGGCCTCGCCCGCGGATACCGTGGACCAGTCCCTGGTCATGACCACGGCGCGCGAAAAGGGCAAGGCGCTGCGCTCGCTGATCGAAAGTCAGCCCGTCGACAACGCGCTCATCTTCTGCAATCGCAAGAAGGACGTGGACGAGCTCAGCCGTTCGCTCAAGCGGCACGGCCTGTCGGCTGCGGGCCTGCACGGTGATATGGCGCAGTCCTCGCGCATGGAGACATTGGCGGCGTTCAAGGAAGGAGCCATCTCGCTGCTGGTGGCGACCGATGTCGCAGGCCGCGGATTGGACATCATCGGCCTCAGCCATGTGTTCAATTACGACGTGCCCAACCACCCGGAGGATTATGTCCACCGCATCGGGCGCACTGGCCGAGCTGGTCGCCCGGGCCGTGCCTTCACCATCGGCACGCCAGGCGACAGCAAATATTTGCGGGCGATCACCGAGCTGATCGGCCACGAGATACCGAAAGAGACCCTGGAGGGCCTTGCCGTCCCCGCCGCCAAGAAGAAGGCTGAGCCGAAAGCGAAGGCCAAAGCCAAAGCAGAGCCTGAAACCAAGCCCGAGGCTAACGTAGAAGCCAAGCCCGAGCCCGTTGCCGAAGCAAAGGCAGAGGCGCCCAAGGAACGCAAGCCGCGGCGCTCGACCAAGCCCCAGCGCTCTGCCAAGCCCAAGAGCGAGCCGGCAGCCAAGCCCAAGAAAGATGGCCCGGTCACCGGGATGGGCGACCACGTGCCCGCGTTCATGCTGAGATCGGTGCGCACGGCAGGTTAAACAGCGGCAGGCCATGCAAACCATTTTCATCAACGTCAAATGCCAGCTCGGCAAGGCCTATGCGGTTGCCGACAGTCTGGTCCAGAATGTTGACGAAGTCTCGGAGGTCCATTCGACCTCGGGCCAGTACGACCTGTTGGTCAAAGCCTATCTGGCGGACGACAGCGATATCGGCCATTTCGTCAACGAGCGCATTCATGGCGTTGGCGGTGTGGCGGACACCTTCACCACCATCGCTTTCAAGGCTTTTACCTGACGCCACGCGCTCTGCAGGGTAGACTGCGGCCATGGCACAATATTTCGATCTCGTCGTTCACGGTGGCACCGTGGTCACTGGCATCGGTCACGACCATGCCGATATCGGTATCGTCGACGGCCATATCGTGGAAATCGGCAACCTTGGCCGTGCCGAGGCGGAGCGCACACTCGACGCGCAGGGCCTGCATGTGCTGCCGGGTGTCATCGACAGCCAGGTGCATTTCCGCGAGCCCGGCCTGGAGCACAAGGAGAACCTGGCCAGCGGCACCGCGGCAGCGGCCCTCGGCGGAGTCTGCACGGTTTTCGAGATGCCCAACACCTCGCCAGCAACGACGACCGCCGACGCCTTGGCCGATAAGCTGGCCCGCGCGGACGGAAGATCGTGGACGGATTATGCTTTTTTTATAGGCGCTTGTGCAGAGAACGTTAAGAAATTACCTGAGCTTGAAAAGCTGCCCGGCTGTTGTGGCGTCAAGATCTTCATGGGCTCCTCCACCGGCAGCTTGCTGGTGCCCGACGACGAAACCCTGGAGCGTGTCTTGCGCTCGGGCAGCCGACGGGTCGCCGTCCATGCCGAGGACGAGGAGCGCTTGGTTGAGCGCCGCGCCATCGCCGAAAGCGGCGACGACCCTGCCCTGCATCCGCAATGGCGCGACGCGGAGACCGCACGGCTGGCCACCGAACGTTTGATGAGGCTCGTTGTGGAGACACGGCGGCCGACGCATGTGCTGCACATCACCACGGCCGAGGAAATCGCCATGCTGCGCGATCGGCCCGACTGGATGACCGTCGAGTGCACGCCGCAACACCTCACTCTCGAGGCGCCGGACTGTTATGCCGAACTCGGCAGCCTGGCGCAGATGAACCCGCCGATACGCGAGGCGCGCCACCGCCAGGCCTTGTGGCAAGGCCTTGCAGATGGCGTCGTGGACATAATCGGCTCCGACCATGCGCCCCACAGCCGCGAGGAAAAGGCGCAAGCCTATCCGAACAGCCCATCCGGCATGCCCGGCGTGCAAACCCTGTTGCCGCTGATGCTCGACCACGTCGCCGCCGGCCGCCTCAGCCTCGACCGCCTGGTGGATCTGGTTTGCGGCGCGCCCGCCCGCCTCTATCAAGTCCATGGCAAGGGCGCCATTCGCCCCGGCAACGATGCCGACCTGACCCTGGTCGACCTCAAGGCGAAGCGCACCGTGGAAAGCGGCTGGCTGGCCAGCAAGTGCGGCTGGAGCCCTTTCGAGGGCCGCACGCTGACCGGCTGGCCGATGGCGACCATCATTCGCGGCCGCGAGGTGATGCGCGACGGCGAGCTGCTGGGCGACCCATCCGGCGCGGCGGTGCGCTTCGACGCTTGAAGCTGCCGGCGCCGGTCGCCACCTGGAGGCCTATGATGCGACATATGATCTGGCTTGCCATGGCTCTGTTCGCCGCCGCCCCGGCAGTGGCACAGACGTTCGAGGTTCCTGAAGGATTCCAGCACGAGATCGTGCGCGAAACGGATGCGGAGGGCCGCCATGTCGCTGTCCTGCGCGTCATGCCTGCGCCCGGCGCTTTTTCGGAACTCAGCACCATCGAGATGCGGCCGCTGGCAGAAGATATCGCCGATCCCGGCGAATGGCTGGCGGAGCGCATGACCGCCTTCCTCGCCGATGCGGAATCGGGAGATGTCGAGAGCACGCTCAATGCGCCGGACAGCCCCTTCGCTGATCCCGCATTCGAGCCGCTTACCGAGGCCTTGCAGGCGGCGATGGACCAGCTCCGCCGCCTCGGCCAGGCGCCGCTCAAGTTCTGTGACGAGCCACACCAGGGCGATAACGCTGCCGGCGCCTATGACGAGCTTGCCTGCCGCTTCACCATCGGACCTCTCGGCCGGCACATGGTGCTGCGCCTTCAAGAGCTCGACGGCGTCTGGTATTACACGCGCATCGCCACCATGAACGAGAAGCGCCTGCGCCATCTCGTCGCCATCGCCAACTCCTTTCACGTCGAATAGGGAACCGTCATGTCCAGCCAGCCGCAGCCAGAACCCGCCGCCCGCCTCGCCGACCATGCGAGCAGTTTCGATTGGACCGACCCCTTCCGGCTCGACGACCAGCTCGACGAGGACGAACGCCTGATCCGCGAGACCGCGCATGGCTTCGCCCAGGACCGCCTGATGCCCGGGATCGTCGAAGCCAACCGCAATGAGACTTTCGACCGCGGCATCATGGAGGAGATGGGTGGCCTCGGCCTGCTTGGCGCGACCATCAAGGGCTATGGTTGCGCCGGCGCCAGCACGGTTGCCTATGGCGTCATCGCGCGCGAGATCGAGCGCGTCGATTCCGCCTATCGCAGTTGCCTGTCGGTGCAGTCGAGCCTGGTCATGTGGCCGATCTCGGCTTACGGCACCGAGGAGCAGAAGAGCCGCTGGCTGCCGGGCATGGCGCAAGGCAAGCTGATCGGCTGCTTCGGGCTGACCGAGCCCGACCACGGCTCCGACCCGGGCGGCATGATCACCCGCGCCCGCGCCGTCGACGGCGGCTTTCGGCTAAATGGCTCGAAGACCTGGATCAGCAACAGCCCCATCGCCGACGTGCTCTTGATCTGGGCCAAGGACGAAAGCGGCAAGATCCGCGGCTTCGTGATCGAGCGCGGCGCCGAAGGCCTCTCGACACCGAAGCTCGAAGGCAAGTTCTCGCTGCGCGCCTCGCCCACCGGCATGATCGTGCTGGATGACGTGTTCGTGCCGGAGGAGAACGTGTTCCCGGAGATCCGCGGCCTTGCCGGGCCCTTCGGCTGCCTCAACAACGCCCGCCTCGGCATCGCCTGGGGCAGCATGGGAGCAGCTGAGTTCTGCTGGCACGCGGCGCGCAGCTATACCCTGGAGCGCACCCAGTTCGGCCGCCCCCTGGCCGCGACGCAGCTCGTGCAGAAAAAGCTCGCCGACATGCAGACGGAGATCGCCCTGGGGCTACAGGCGGCGCTACGCGTCAGCCGCCTCAAGGACGAAGGCAAAGTGGCGCCTGAGATGATCTCGATCATCAAGCGCAATAACTGCGGCAAGGCGCTCGACATCGCCCGGGTCGCCCGCGACATGCATGGCGGCAACGGCATCGCCGGCGAATATCATGTCATCCGCCACGCCATGAACCTGGAAGCGGTCAATACCTACGAGGGCACCCACGACATCCATGCCCTCATTCTCGGCCGCGCGCAGACCGGCATCCAGGCCTTCAAGTAAGCGCTATCCCGCCATCGTAAGGCCGCCGGAGACACTGAGCACCTGGCCGGTGATAAAGCCGGCATCGTCGCTGGCGAAGAAGCAGATGGCGCCCGGCAGGTCGTCGGGCTGGCCGATACGGCCCATGGGGATGGCGCGGCGAAATGCCTCCACCAGCTTGTCGGGATTGCGCGAACTGGAACGGAAATCGGCCAACAGATTGGTTTCCGTCGGCCCCGGGCAAACGACGTTGGCGGTGATGCCGTGGCGGGCGTGCTCGCGCGCCAAGGTCTTGGAGAATCCCAGCATACCTGCCTTGCAAGCAGCGTAGACGGCCTCGCCCGACGACCCGACGCGCGCCGCGTCAGAGGCAACGGTCACGATACGGCCGTATTGGCGATCCACCATGCCGGGCAGCACGGCGTGGGTCATATTGAGCGGACCGACCAGGTTTATGGCGATCAAGCGCTGCCATTCCGACGGCTCGGTGGTCGTGAACGGCTTGAAGACGTCCCAGCCCGCGTTGTTGACCAGGACATCGACCGGGCCCAGCGCCGCCTCAACAGCGGCCACGGATTCGGCAACCGCGGCATGATCGGCGATATCGCAGACAAAGGCCTTGCTGCCGGGACACTCGCCCGAGACCGCCTCCGCCGCCTCGGCATTGATATCGAATACCGCGACCTTGGCGCCCTCCTGCCCAAGGCGCCGCACCGTGGCGCCACCGATGCCACCACCACCACCCGTGACGATGACCACGCGATCTTCGAGTCCGCGCATGCTGTCCTCCCGTTCGATCCGTTAATAGCCGCACTATAGCTCTGGTTAATTGACAAGCCAGGGCGAAAGGATTGGGCTGGGACCGTCATGGTCAAAAAGGGCGAGCTTGTCGGCGAATTCTGGGGCGGGCTGGCCGCGATGCTGGTGGCCGTGCCCTCGGCGATCGCCTTCGGCGTCACAATCTACGGCCCGCTCGGGGCGGGCTATGCGGCCCAGGGCGCGATTGCCGGCATTCTCGGCACCGTCGCGCTAGGGCTCGTCGCCCCAGCTCTGGGAGGCACCCGGCGCCTGATCACGGCACCCTGCGCCCCAGCCGCCGCGGTGCTGGCCGCGCTCGCCTTGCAGCTGACCGAGCACGACATTGCGCCCGAGCGGGCCGTGGCGCTGATCGCGCTCACCGGCCTGCTCTGCGGCGCACTGCAATTGATCTTCGGCGCGCTGCGCTTCGGCAGGCTGATCAAATACATGCCCTATCCGGTCGTCAGCGGCTATTTGAGCGGTGTCGGGCTGGTGATCATCGTAAGCCAGCTACCGCTATTACTGGCGGCGCCGGATGAGGCCTCATTCTGGCAGGCGCTGACAGCGCCGGAGAGCTGGGGCTGGCGCAGCCTGGTGATCGGCGGCGTGACCATCGTCGCGACGGTGTTCGCGGGCAAGCTCATCAAGGCGGTGCCCGCCGCCATCCTCGGGTTGGGCGCCGGCGTCTTTGCCTATCTCGGCCTCGCCATCTTCGACCCGGCGCTTTTGCAGGCTGAGGGCAACGCCCTGGTGATCGGCCCTCTCGGCGCCTCGCAAGGCGGTCTGTTCGATGGCGCCGCGGGCGTCTGGACCGGCATCGCAAGCGTGTCCGCAGCCGACCTGGCGCTCATCCTGATGCCCGCGGCAACGCTGGCCGTGCTGCTGTCGATCGACACCCTGAAGACCTGCGTGGTGCTCGATGCGGTGACCCGCTCGCGCCACGATTCGAACCGCGAGCTGCGCGGCCAGGGCGCCGCCAATCTCGTCGCCAACGCCATCGGCGGCATGCCCGGTGCCGGCCAGATGGGGGCGACCCTGGTGAATATGTCGAGCGGTGGGCGCACGCGGCTTTCCGGCGCCATCGAAGGCGTGCTGGCCTTGTTCGCCTTCCTGCTGCTGGCCGACCTCGTGGCCTTCGTTCCCGTCGCGGCGCTGGCCGGCATCCTGCTTATCGTCGGCTTCCGCATGATCGACTGGAAGAGCCTGCAATTCGTGCGCTCGCGCGCCACCATGCTCGATTTCGCCGTCATCGTCGCGGTCATCGTCACTGCCAAGACGGTCAGCCTGATCGCCGCGTCCGGCGTCGGCATTGCGCTGGCAGTGATGCTGTTCGTGCGCGAACGGATCAGCAGCTCGATCGTGCATCATCGCAGCAGCGCCAGGCGACACTTCTCGAAACAGGTGCGTCTGCCGGAAGAAATGGCGGTATTGCAGGCGCATGGCGAGGAGACCGCGATCTTCGAGCTTCAGGGCAGCCTCTTCTTCGGCACCGCCGACCAGCTCTACCGGGCCATCGAGCCCGAGCTCAAGACGCGGCGGACCATCATTCTCGATATGCGGCTGGTGCGCTCGGTCGACGTGACCGCCGTGCACGTGCTGGAGCAGTTGGAGGATATGCTGATCGAGCGCGGCGGCGAGCTCGTCTTCAGCACCCTGCCGCGCTTCCCCACGGGCGAGGAGATGCAGGAATATTTCGACAAGGTCGGGCTGGTGCAGCCGGGCCGCCAGGCCCGCGCCTTCAACGAGCTCGACGACGCGCTGGAATGGGTGGAGAGCCGGGTGCTGGCCGAAGCCGGAGTCGGGCGCGGCGAAGAAAGCCTGCTGTCACTGCGCGAGATCGATATTTTCAAGGCTCGTCGTGACGACACCCTCGCCGACCTCGAAGCGCACATGAAGAGCGTGTCGGTCAAGGCCGGCGAACAGCTGTTCGGGTTCGGCGAGGCCAGCGACGAGCTTTATCTGATCCGCCGCGGCGCCATTCGCATCATGCAGCCATTGGCACGTGACCACAGCCACCACCTGGCGACCTTCAACCGCGGCGACTTCTTCGGCGAGATGTCCTTCCTCGACCACCAACCGCGCTCGGCGGATGCCTATGCGGAACGCGACAGCGAGCTTTACGTGCTCTCCCGCGCAAGCTTCGAGGACTTTGCGCTTAGCCATAAGAAGGGCGCCATGAATCTGTTCGAAGGCCTCGCCAAGACCCTGGCCGAGCGTCTGCGCTACACCAACACCGAGCTGCGCCAGCTCGAAGAAAGCTGATCAGAAGCGGGTCAGCAAAAGCAGTTGCGGTGCCAGCTCGTGCACGCCGTCGACACCGAACTTGTTGCGGAAGACGCGCACCTCGGTGCCGAGGAAATGGCGGCCTGGATCGTCGAACAGGGCGCCGAAATCGAAGCGCAGCTGGGGCTGGGCGACGATCTTGATTTCCTGGCCGCCACCACGATCGCCTTGCAGGTCGAAAAAGCCACTGAAAGACAGCCAGGTGATGTCGTTCTCGCGCCACAACGGTATGCTCCAGACGATCGTGCCCTGCCAGCTGGTGCGGAAATCCCGCCCGCGCCTGTCGCGAAAGGTCTCGTAGGCGAAGGCGGAGACGGCGAAGCGGTCGAAGCCCGGCACGTCCAGACTCAGCCGCAGCCCTGGCAGGACGACACCGGAACCGGCGCCGATATTGAGGCCGGCGACGGCCGAGAGCGCCCAGCCCCGCTCGCCGTCCTCGGCCAGCATCAGGCGCGTCAGATCGGCTGTGGGATAGAATTCGCCGTAGACCCCGTTTTCGCGATCGCCATCGAGCTCACGGCTGAAGTCGATGAAGAAGAAAACGTCGCCGGCCCCGAATTTGGTGAAATGATTGACGGTCAGCGTGGCCACCGCATTGGTGTCGGGCGCGCGCGAGCCGAGCTTGAAGCGGTCGCCGGCGAGAAACTGCACCTCGCTACGGCTGAACTTGGGCTCCATCAAGTCGGAGTCGGCGCTGGCTGATGCCACAAACGGCAAGAGCGCCAGAACGGCGAGGCAGCAACGCATATCAGAAGGTTTCAGCTCGGGCCGTAATTGACGTAGTCGGTCCAAAATCGCTCGAGTACGCGCAGATTGCCGATCACGCCCTGGATTTCCCCGGGCCCGAGGCCCAGTTCGTCGAGCCGGGCGATATTGTGCTCGAACAGGTCGTTGACCGCGGCCACCACCTGCAAGCCCTTGTCGGACAGATGCACCCGCGTGGTCCGCCTGTCATGCTCCGAGCGCTCCTGCACGAGGTAGCCGCTCTCGACCAGCTTCTTCACATTGTAGCAGCCCGTTGACGAAGTCTGCTCTGGACGCGTGTCGCTGTGTCTGATTCT
>CAYPAX010000087.1:0-18909 GCA_964408735.1 uncultured Rhodospirillaceae bacterium
TTAACGGCATCAAGGTTCTCGAATTCGGCGGCACCATCCCGGTGTCGCTGGCAACATTGGTGCTGGCCGAGGCCGGTGCCGACGTGGTCAAGGTCGAAGCGCCTGGCGGCGAGCCGCTGCGTTCGCGAGAGCCGAAGCTCGGCGAGGAAGGGCTCGAATTCGCCTTGCTCAACCGTGGCAAACGCAGCGTGGTCGTCGATTTCACGGATGCGGAAGCGGTGGCCGCTCTGGTCAAGCAAATCGCCGAGACCGATGTCATCGTCGAAGGCCTGCGCCCCGGGCGGCTCGAGGAAGTGGGACTGGGCTATGAAGCCGCGAAGGCGGTCAATCCCGCCATCATCTACTGCTCCCTGACCGGTTGGGGACAGAGCGGCCCGCGGGCCGGCGAATATGGCGAGGATCTGAACTATCTCGGCATGACCGGGCTGCTGCGCCTTGCCGGCGATGCCGCAGGCAGGCCGACGCTGCCCCTCGGGGGTCTCGCCCATTGGGTGGGTGGTGCCATGCCGGGGGTCATCAATATCCTTTTCGCCTTGCGCCAGCGCGAACAAGCCGGCGAAGGCTGTTATCTCGACATTGCCGTCTGCGACAGCCTCTTCGGGCCGGCCTATTGGGCGATAGGCCGGGCCGAGGCCAGCGGTCACTGGCCGACCCCGGGCGGCGAGACCCTGACAGGCGGCTCGCCCCGCTACCGCATCTATCCCACCGCCGACGGCGAATATGTCGCCGTGGCAGCCCTCGACGATCGCCATTGGGAAAACTTGTGCGAGCGACTGGATCTGGACGAAAGCCTGCGCGACGACAGGCGCGACCCCGAGGCGACGCACCGGGCTCTAGCAGCACTCATCGCCGCAAAGCCTGCCCGCCATTGGCGTGATACCTTCGAGAATCGCACATTGTGCGCGTCGGTCATCAACGATCTGCAGCACGCCATGTCCGATCCGCAGTTCCGCGGCCGCGGCCTCTTCCGCCGCAAGGTGGGCGCCGACGGTCAAACGGTAACCGCCGCCGCCGTGCCTGTGGCGGAGCCATTTCGCGACGACCAAACGGTGGTTCCCGCCCCCGGTGTCGGTGCCGATCAGGCCGCGCTGGACGAAGACAGCTGAGCCGGCGCAACACGCACGATTCCACGGACTTTATTATTAGGGATATTCCTAGTATCATCGCAGATTGGCAATTCCAGCACGGCTGTGAAGGATCATCCCATGAAAACGCTTATTTCGGCTGCGCTCGCGACGGCCTTCCTGGTCGCCGGCTCTGCTACCGCAGATACCCAGATAACGGCTGCTCCGCAGGTGGTGGCACCTGCCGTCGACCGGGCGATTGCCGGTCAGACGAGCAAGCAAATTGCCGATGCCGTGGCGCAGGGCCAGGAGAAGGCGCGCGCGGGAGCGCCGGAGACGCCACAGACCCCGGAACAATAGGGGCCAGAGGCGACTTTCGAGGGGTTGTGGCAATTCTGCAACAGAGCCAGTGGTAAGCTCGCCACGACAGAGGGCTAAGAGTCGGAATCATTTGACTGTTATGATGCGTATCAGGTAACAGAGTAGAGGGGCACTCGCGGCCTCGGACGACCGCCAGTTGCCGTTCGCTTGGCGGAAGCTATCTACAAACGGGTGCGTGTGGCCTGTGCGGCGGTGTTCGGAAAGGAACGAGGGTTCGATCAATGATGCGATTTACTCCGGTTTTGGCGGTGGCGGTGGCAGCGATTTTCGCGCAGCCGGCCTTCGCGGTAACAACCAATCCCACGAATACGACCGAGCAGGCGTCTACCGGCGCCACAAGCACGGCCATCGTGCGGACCACTTCGACCGCGACCACAGGCACGCTCGGCACTCGTGTCGGCGGGTTCCTGGCAGTGGATGTCGTGCATAACCAAGGCGGCGATACGGCTATGGTTGCTGCGCTGAACGACGAGATGGCCTTCGGCACGGGCATGTCGGCGGGCGGCGGCGATGGCCGCTTGGGCGTTTGGGTGTCCGGCGGTTGGACCGGGGTCGAAGACGATCTCGCCTCGACGGCCTATGACGGCGACGTCTTCAGCATGCTGTTCGGCGGCGACTACCAGTTCAACGACCGCTTCATCGCCGGCGTGGCCCTCGGATACGAATCGGCCGATATCGACACCACTTTCAACACCGGTAACGTGAGCTCGAACGGCTGGACCATCGCGCCTTATGCCGGCTACGTGCTCAACCGCTACTTCACCATGGACGTGAGCGCGGGTTACAGCTTCGTCGATTACGACCTGAGGCGGACCAACGCCCTCGGCACCACCGTCACGGGCGGCTTCGAATCCAACCGCTGGTTCGTCTCCGGCGCCGTGAACGGCTATTACAGCGTCAACAAGATCCTGCTGACCGGCCGCCTCGGTTATTCCTACACGCGGGAATCCCAGGATGCCTTCACCGAATCCGACACAACCATCAACGGCGATCGCGACATAACCGTTGGCAGCATTCGCGTTGGCGGCACGGTGGGCTACGACCTCGGCAAGGTGCAGCCCTATCTCACCACCACCTATGTCTATGACGCCCAGCTCACCAAGGTTCAGGTGGGTGCCGGTCAGGCCACGCCGGCCAACGACCGCTCCGGCGTCGACTTCGGTGGCGGCCTGCGCTTCGCCCTCAGCGACCGGGTGAGCGGCGGCATCGAAGGCACCACCCACGTGGCCCGCGACAACTTCGACTCCACAAGTGTCTCCGGTAACTTGCGCATCAAGTTCTGATCCGCGAGTGACACCCTCGTTCCGATACGGGGTCCGGCGGCAACGCCGGGCCTCGTTTCTATGTGTGCTGGTCGCCCTTATGAGCGCCTGTGCCGCACCGGGAACATTGCTCGAGGATGGCCGCTCCCGCGCCCTGAGATTGGCCGGCGAGGCAGGCTTCGAGACCGTCCGCGTACCTGCCGGAGCCTTCACCTTGTATAGCGCCTATAAGGGGCGCCGCAGCGCAGGCGGCAGGCTGGTGGTCTATATCGAGGGCGACGGCGAGGCCTGGACCAACCGTTTCACCCTGTCGCCCGACCCGACGCCGCTCGACCCCACAGGCCTGCAGCTGGCGATACGCGACGACAGGCCGCTGGTGGTTTATCTCGCCCGGCCCTGCCAGTACGCCACGCGGCAGGATCCAGCACTTTGCCACCCGCGCTACTGGGCCTCGCGGCGCTTTGCGCCCGAAGTCATCGCGGCGACCAGTGCCGCTGTCGATCGCTACCGGGCCTTGCTTGGCGCCAGAGAAGTCGAGCTGGTGGGCTATTCAGGCGGCGGTGCCATCGCCGCATTGGTCGCCGCGGCGCGCGATGACGTGGTGGCCTTAACCACGATAGTGGCGCCTCTCGACCACGCCGCCTGGACGGCGCACCACGATATTGCCGCCATGCCCGGCTCGCGCAACCCCTCCGACGCGGCGGCTGCCCTGGCGGACGTGCCGCAAGTACATCTGGTCGGTGGCGACGACGACGTGGTGCCAACACTTGTCGCCCGCTCCTATCTCGCGCGCCTGCCCGCCGGCAGCCCGGCCCGCCTGGTGGTGGTCGACGGCTTCGATCATACCTGCTGCTGGCAACGTGACTGGAAGAGCCTGCGCGCCCGCTATTCCCTGCCATGACGACCCCGACGCGGGCCGAGGCGGCCTGGGCCGCCTTGGCGGTTGCCTTGACGGCCGCCTATAGCGGTGCCTTCGCCCCCTGGCTCTGGCTGACGGAACGCGTTCCTGCCGCAACGTTGAAGATGCTGCCGCCGGCATTGGCAGTGCTGCTTTTCGCCACAGCGGCGGCCCGTCTGACACGGCACATCCGGTCTCGACCGCGCAGCACCGTCGCCTGGCTGGTCGCGGCCGTGGCCTTGGCTCTGGCGGGCCTGCTCCTGGCCGACCCGGCATTCCCCGCCAAGCGGGTGCACGTCTTCCAATACGCCTTGCTGGCCCTGGTGGTGCGCCGCGGGCTGGCCGGTCGTATCGGCGGCATGTCGCTGCTGGCCATGTCGGCTTTGGTCGCCGCATTGCTGGGGGTGCACGACGAGCTTGTCCAGGGCATCCGGCCGGAGCGCTATTTCGGCCTCAGCGACATCCTGGTCAACAGCGTCTCCGCCCTTGCCGGCGCTTGCCTCGGCGCAGCATTCCCCCGTCCTGATAACCGCGCAGGCAACGTGGCGCCGCGCGCCTGGCTGGCCATCGGCCTGGCCCTGGCCGGCCTGGCCGCCCTGATCGTCGGGCTGGCGCAAGCGCCATTGCCACTATGGGCCTGGCTGCCGGCGCCGCTTTGCCTGGCCGCTTGGGCTTTGCTGGTGCCGCCGGGCCGGCGCTGGCCAGCCGCCGTTCCGGTCTGGCTGGCCTGTGGCGCGGTCGCCGAGCCCGCCATCGCACATCTGTCCGGCATGCCCTTCGCTTAGGCGCCGCGGTAGACGTAGCGCACCGACACCGCCTGCCGGTCGCGCATGGTGAAGGCGATCGCCGCCAGCAACAGGCTGACGGCGATAGTATCGAGACCGCCCTGCCAGGCCGTGACCAGCGCCTCGTTAGCAAAGCGGTCTTCGAGAGCCTCCGCAACAACCGCCGGCACCTGGCTTTCTGCGGCGGCAAACGCCAGCCCCGCCAGCCCGAAACTCGCCACCGCACCCGGCGAGCGCCGGGCCGAGGCGGCGATGCCGCCAAGCACGACGATCTCCAGGGGCAGCAGCCGGCTGAGCATGCCAAAGAGCTGCGGCGCCTCGGCGCCGAAGATAAGCGGTGCCAAGCCCGTCGCCCAGAGAGCATGCAACTGCGCCGCCTCTGCCAGCACCAACGCCGCAAGCACCACCGCAGCCAGCCGCCAGAAGAGGTCCGGTGCCCGGTCGGGCGGGTATGCGCTCAGCATGAGAGCGGCAAGCGCGCCGCCAGCGGCAAGCTTGACAAGGCTCCAGGCCCAGGGGGCGTTGGCGACTTGCCCCATGTCGAGGCTCGGCAGGGACGTGGCCAGATGCGCAGCGACGAAAGCGATATCGATCGCCAGCAGCACCAGCAGCAGGAGACGGCCGCGCAGCCGCGTCATGTAGATCGGGACCCGCGCCACCCGATAGAGGGGCAGCACTTCAAGCTCGCTGAGACCGGGTTGTTGGCTTGCCATCTACTGCTCTGTCCCATGCCTTGGCGCCGAGCGAATCTGTTCGGCCAGGCCTGCATCGACGGCGATGCGCCGTTCCAGGCCGAGATCGAGCGCCTGTCGCATGCGCGCGAATCCGGCCGCGGCGGTCTCCGTGCCGCCCATCATGACCGCGCCCGAATACCATAGCCCGACCGGGGACTCGGCGTCATGGGCCAGCAGCAGCGCCGCGATCTCGGCCACCGGCTCTTCGTCACCTTGGCCGAAGGCCCAGCCCAGATAGGTCGCGGCCAAGTCATCGCGACCGGGTGCGCGCTCGAGAAAATGCCGCAAGCGCTGCTTCCAGCCGGTGGCCCGGGCGGCGGCCAACGGAGCAAGCGCCGGATCCGCAGCAAGCGCCAGCACCAATTCGCCCGTCACCAGCAGATCGGCAACGGCCAGGCGCAGGCTGGCGCCGCCGGCCAGGCGGTCGTCGCCAGCCGCGGCATAGCTTTCCAGTCTCGCCGCCATGGCCTCGGGCGCGGGCTCGCCCGTAGCCAGGGCATTCGCGACATCGACGGCGTGGCTGCGATAGAGCGTCGCCAGGTAGATGCCGCCGCGGCCATGATCGGCAAGCGGCGAGGCCAGAGGTGCAGCGCCGGCATCGCGATTGGCCATGGCTGCCCGCCAGGCCGGTTTCGCATCGCCGGCAACGACAATGGCTGCCGCGATGGAACCGGCCGCGACTGCCGCCATGGCCAGGGTCGCCGGCAAGCGAGGCGGGCGCCAGCGGACAGGTCCGGCAAGCGCGGCGGTGGCAAGGGCGATGAGGGGAACGGCACCGGCGCCGGGCGCCCAGACCGCCAGCATGGCCGCGGCGACCACGCCGAGGACCGAGGCCTCGACCAGGTAGCGGCGGCGCGCGAAAAGCGGCAAAGCCGCCGCAAACGCCCAAGCCGTCAGCATTCCCGGCAGGCCTGCGGATAGGAGGCTTTCGGCCAGGAAATTATGGCTTTGGAAGTGCATTTGACCGTGTGTCGCGTCCCAGCTCGCACCGCCGGCGTCGGTCGGCGGTGCGATCAGGTCGATGGCATCGAGTGGCAAATGGGCGATCTGCCATTCCGCGTAATGCCCCCAACCGCCGCCGCCCAGGAGCAGGCCGGGACTGTCCGCCAGCGCCGCACCGACAACGCCCAGATGGAGCGCCCGGGACCACAGGCTGGTCTCGGCGAACTGCGCGCCGATCCACCACACCGCGGCGGTGACGACGAGCGGTGCCAAGATGGCCGCCGCCGCCGCCAACAGCCTCAGCCGGGCCGGGTTGGCGGCCATACGCCAGGCAATCAGGCTCAGCGGCACCACCGCCAGCATCAGCAGTATGGCGCTGCGATTGCCCGACAGGACGATGACACCGCCGGCAAAGGCAACGATGGCAAGGCGCCAGACGGGCCGGCGCGGGGCAAGGGTGGCAAGCAGCAAAGGTGCCGCGAACAGGCCATAGAAGGCAACACTGTCGGCGAACATGAAAGGCGCGAAATCGTGCTCCCCGAGACCCGGCGCCATGCTGGCCGCTGTCAGGGTAACGGCGGCCAGCGCCACCCAGCCGACGGCACGCCGCAGCGCCGGCCGCCGCATGGCGACCATGCCGGCCGCGATCAGAACGGCAAGATCGAGATGCCAGGCGATGCCTTGGCCGAATTCCGGCGTGCCCAGCCACGTCAGCCCCGGGAATGCCACCATGGGCAGCCAGATGCTGCTCCAGAGAGCCAATGCGAAGGGCAACAGCACCAGCGGCTGACCAAGGAAGCGGCTTGCGCGTGCGATTTCGAAGGCCAAGCCAAGTGCTGCCACCGCGGCCACGACGTGCAGGGCCGCCATGACAGGCTCTGCCGTGTACCACAGGCCTGTGTGAAATGGCGGCGCGGAGGCCGCGATCGTCAAGGGCGCGGCCAGCACCGCGCCGGCTATCAGCGCGGACCCTGCCCGGGCGATCACCTCACCCCGCCTGCCGACGCCTTGGGCTGCCGCCGCATCAGCCAGGCAGACGGTATCATCAGCACGAAGCGCATCATGACCAGGGTCGAGACCAGGGCCATGAAACTCGACGGATAGTAGCCGGCGAAATGCTTGCGCAGGAAGCGTATCAGCGAGCGGTGCTTGGCGTAGGACACCCGCACAGGGCGGCCGACGCTGCAAACCCCGGGCGTGTGCTCGACCACGGCGGCGGGCGCGAACAGGACCTTCCAGCCGGCCTGCTCGAAGCGCAAGCAAAGGTCGAGGTCCTCGAAGTGCAGGAAATAGCCATCGTCGAGCTGCCCCGCCTCCGACAACGCCTTACGCCGCATCAGCATGCAGGCGCCGGAAACCGCGGGCACCACCTCTGGCTCTTCCGGCAACGGCTCGAGGTGGCGGTTGAAACTGCGAAAGCGGGGATGGCGCGGCATCAGCCGGTGCAATTGCAGCACTTCGCAAAAGATTGTCCACGGCGTCGGGATATCGCGCCGCGAGCCCCTTTGCGGGCTGCCGTCCGGGTTGAGCAGGCGGGCGCCGGTCAGACCCGCATCGTCATGCTCCTCAAGAGCCTGGCGCATGGCGGCAAGCGCACCCGGATAAAGCCGGCAATCGGGGTTGAGCAACAAAATCAATTCGCCTCGCGCCATGCGCAGACCCAAATTGCAGGCGGCGGCAAAGCCGCTGTTGTGGTCCAGGCGCTGCAGGCGCAGCGTCTTTGCCGAAACCTCGGGGAGGGCATCCAGGCTGGCGTCGGCAGAGGCGTTGTCGATGACGATGATCTCGAGCGGCGGCTGGTCTTGCGCCAACAGGCTTTCGACCGCCGCGGCGAGATAGGCGCCGGCGTTGAAGTTGACGATGACGACCGACAGCCTGGCGCGGCCCGACTGGGCACGTGCCGGGCGTTTAGCCGTGCGAGCGTGTTTTTTCTTTTTCACGAATGGAGAGCCGCATCGGGGCCGAGGCTGTCTCGTGCCGGTTTCACCCACCGCGCCGATATCCGGGGGTCGGCGAGGATGCTATAACCTAGAGCATGTCCGAGATGTTTGGAATCGCTTCGTGAGCCCGCCCCAGGCCGTGGTCAGTGACCCGGCTGTTAGCGCGCGCCTGCCGTGGCCGGCGTTTGCACGGCTGGCGGCGGTTGCGCTGAGAACGCGCTTCGGCCTCGCCGGACGCTGGGGCCTTTTTCGCCTTATGGCGGCGGCCATCGACCCGTTCATTTATGCGACGATCCTGTACTTCCTGCTGGCCGGTGTCTTCGGGCGCAGCGGATTCGATCGCTACGTCTTCCTGGTGATCGGCATCTCGGCCTTGCGCTGGACTGTGGCTTCGTTGCTCGATGGCGCCGACTTCGCCGTCCTGCGGGCACGATTCGCCGAGGTCGTGAAGGCCCCCGCCGCCGCGGCGCTGTGTGCCGTGATCGTGCCACCGAGCGTGGTCATGGGTTTGTCCCTCGCCTTCGTGGTGGCGATGGTACTGGCCGTCGACACAGCCTCCGCCTCGTCGTTGACGGCGTTGCCATGGCTGGCCCTGATCCTGCCAGTACAGGCGGCCTGGAATGGGGTCGCCGTGCTCTTCTTGGCGCGGCTCAAGGCCGCACATGTCCTGGCCGGGCCGGGGCCGTTCGTGCTGTTTGCCGGCGTGCTGTGGCTGCTCTCGCCGACGCTCTACACTTTCACCGATCTGCCGGCAGCTGCGAGCCTGCTGTTCACCACCCTGAATCCCGTCTCGCATCTGCTCGCTGCCTATTACAACGCCCTCTGGTACGGCGTCACGCCGAGCCTCGACGTGCTGCCGGCCGCAGGCGCGGGGGCCTTGGTCCTGCTCGGCCTATTGGGCTGGCGCCGCCGCCGCCGGACAGCGCGTGTTGAGGCGCCAACGGGCAATCCGCTGCTGGTCGTCGCGGATACGACCGATCCGGCATTGGCGTTCCCGGCAGCCATCGCCGGCACGGCACCTCTCTACCGGCCCTGGTCGGGACGCTTGCAGGGGCTGAGTGGGCGCGATCTGAGCGAGCTGATGATCGCCGCGGGCGGGCGCGGGCCTCTGGCCACGGCAGTCGAGCGGGTCGCTGCGGAGAGCCGCCTGGGGCGATTGTTCGACGATCAGATCGCCATCTATCCGAGCTGGGGAATGGCGCAGCTTGCCTACGGCTTTGCCATCGCCTCGCCGGCGCAGGCTTTGCTGCTCGATGGCGTGCTCGATGGGGCCGATCCCATGTTCGCGGCCCAGGCCTGGGCGCGAATCGCGGCCGAGGCCGCCGCCGGGCGCCGCATCGTCGTGGTGACATACCGTCTGTTCGCCCCACCCGTGACCGGTGGCGGGCGGTTCGTCGCCGTCCGCGGTGCAGCCATTGTGCGCGAGGGCGAGATCGGCGCCGAGCTGTCGGCATTCTACGACGAGATGATGGAGCTCGGCGGTCTGCCCGACCCCGGCGATGACGATTGAGTCGCGCTGTGTGCTGGTGTTGGGAGCCAGCGGCCAGATCGGTCTCGGCCTCGTTGCCGGGCTCTTGGCGCAAGGCAATCAGGTGGTGGCGTTGCGCCGCCGCCAGCATGTGGGCACGCGGGGCGCCCGCTGGCTGACCGCCGACCTGGCCAGCGACCCGCTACCCCTCGACGGCGAATCGGTCGATGCCGCCATCCACGCAACCGGTCTCTGGCTGCTACCGGCGCATCTGGAGACGCTGGCCGCTGCCGGCTGCCGCCGTTTGATAGCCTTTGGCTCGACGTCCGTGGCGACCAAGGCGGCAAGCCGCAACGCCCATGAGCGGCGGCAGGTGGCGGCGCTGGCCGACGCCGAGGCTGCGATTGCCGAGCGCTGTACCAGCTTTGGCATTGCCTGGACCCTGTTGCGCCCGACCCTGGTCTATGGCCGCGGCCGTGACCTTAATATCAGCGCCGCAGCCCGCCTGATCGAGCGTTTCGGCGTCTTCCCCCTGGCCGGCAGGGCGCAAGGCCTGCGCCAGCCCGTGCACGCGGACGATCTTGCCGTCGTGGCCATACGAGCGCTCGACTGCGCGGTGGCCGAGAACCGCGCCTACGACCTCGCCGGGGGCGAGACCCTGACATATACCGAGATGATCGGCCGCCTCTTCGATGCGCTTGGCAAGCCGCGCCGACGTATCTCGCTGCCCACACCCCTGCTCGCTGCCCTGGCCGCCGCCCTCGGCCGCCTGAGCGGCCAGCCCGCCTACACCGCCGAGCTTGCCCGCCGCATGACCCGAGACCTCACCGTCGACGATGCCGACGCCCGCCACGACCTCGCCTGGGCCCCGCGGGGGTTTCTGGATGGTGACAGCAGCAATTTATAAGAAAGTTAGGTCGATTAGGAATGAATTTCTAACTAGCCTAATAATACAAACTTCTCTATAACTGCTTCCATGGATGCCATCAAGAATCCCTTCGTGCCAGGTGCGGGCAGCAACCCGCCGATACTGGCGGGACGCCGCGATATTCTCGAACACAGCCAAATCGTCCTCGAGCGAGTAAGGCTGGGCAAGGGAGCGAAGAGCTTTTTCGTGGTCGGATTGCGCGGAGTCGGCAAGACCGTCCTCTTGAATCAAATCTTTGAGCAATCCATTGAGTCGGGCTTTCTTACGATCCAGATCGAGGCACACGAAAACAAGCCTTTGCCTGCACTTCTGATTCCGAAGTTCCGGCAATCGCTCCTACAACTCGACCGCGGGAAGAAGGCTAACGAACTTGCGAGAAGAGGGCTTCGTGTCTTGGCCGCATTCACCAATGCCATAGGTGTCAAAATCGGCGACGTCGAATTCAGCTTCTCGATCGACCCGGAAATCGGCGCTGCCGACAGCGGTGATCTGGAAACGGACTTGCCTGATCTCTTTGAAGTCGTGGCCGGCGCTGCCAAGGCAAGAGAATCAGCAATCGTGTTGATTGTCGACGAGCTTCAATATTTATCCGAAGTCGAGATGAGCGCATTGATCATGGCAATGCATAGAGTGTCTCAACGAAATTTGCCGTTAGTCCTGGTTGGTGGTGGTTTGCCCCAGCTTGTTGGCTTGGCTGGGCGCTCAAAATCTTATGCCGAGCGGCTGTTCGATTATCCCGAACTTGGGCCGCTTGATCGGGAGGACGCGGACGAGGCGATTGTAGTTCCGATACGCGGTGAGGGTGCTGATATAACGCCTGAGGCCGTCGATGCCATATACCAGGTAACGCGAGGATATCCTTACTTCATTCAGACCTGGGGATACCATTCTTGGAACGCCTCGAATGGCCCCACTATCAATGCGGACGATATTGCGACCGCGAATGTTCGCGCTATTCAAACCTTGGACGAGAGCTTCTTTCGGGTTCGCTTCGATAGATTGAGCCAAGGCGAAAAGACTTACCTATTTGCGATGGCAAAGCTTGGCCCTGGACCTCACCGGTCAGGCGATATCGCCGAGCGACTCGGAAAGAAAGTTCAAGCCGTGGCATTTATGCGTAGTGCACTTATTAAAAAGGGAATGATCTATAGCCCCTCGCATGGGGACACCGCATTCACAGTTCCGATGTTCGACGAGTATCTCAGACGCGTAAATAACTGACTCTGTTTAGGCTCCCACCCTCTCCCCCATCTCGTCGATGGCGGCAACGAGCGCTTTTCTCAAGTTGGGGGCGGTGGCACTGTGGCCGGCGTCTTCGACGAGGCGGAGATCGGCATTGCCCCAGGCTACCGCCAGGCGGGCGGCATTTTGCGGCGGGCACAGCATGTCGTAGCGGCCTTGCACGATGATGCCGGGGATGGTTGCCAGCCTGCTCGCGTCGCGCACCAGCTGGTCGGGCTCGAGGAAGCAGTCGCGGCTTACGTAATGCCATTCCACATAGGGCGTACGTGGGGTCGATTCCGCCTTGGCCGGGCGTTCGTCCCAGAGGCTTGTCGGCAGGCTCGCGGCAGGTGGGTTGATCTCCGACAGCGCCTGCTCGTAGCCGCCCCAGGCGCGTGCCGCCGGCACATGCACGCGCGGGTCCGGATCTTCCAGGCGCTTGCCGTAGGCGGCCACCGGGTCGCCGCGTTCGTCCTCCGGCAGCAGCTCGATGAAGCGATGCCAGAGCTCGGGCCGGAAGGTCGGCGCGGCGCCGGCAAATGCCCAGCGAACCTCGTCCGCCGTGCCGAGGAAGACCGCCCGCAGCACCAGGCCCAGCACGCGTTTCGGGTAGCGCTCGGCATAGGCCAGCGCCAGGGTCGAGCCCCAGGAGCCGCCTACCACCATCCAGCGCTCGATACCGAGGTCTTCGCGGATGCGCTCGATATCGCCGACCAGGTGCCAGGTGGTGTTGTCTTCGAGGCAGAGGCGCGGCGTGCTCAGCCCGGCGCCGCGCTGGTCGAACAGCACGGCACGGAAACGGGTGGGATCGAACTGGCGCGCATGCTGGCGTTGGCAGCCGCTGCCGGGGCCGCCGTGCAGGAACAACAGCGGCGTGCCGTCTACGCGGCCATGCTGTTCCAGATAGAGCGTGTGGGTATCGTCGACGGCGATCTTGCGCTTGTCGAATGGCTCGGCGGCCGCATAGAGGGAGTCGGCATCGGGTGTCATGGCAGGGCCTTTGCGGCGGGAGTCGGGTCGGGCTCGCTAAGTTGCAGGGCAGCCAGGCGCGCGTAAAGCCCGCCTTCGGCTATCAGCGTCTCATGGCTGCCGCTGGCGACGATCCGTCCTTTGTCGAGGACCACGATGCGGTCGACGCTTTTCACGGTCGCCAGGCGATGGGCGATGACCAGCGTCGTGCGCCCCGCCATGAGGCGTTCGAGCGCGGCTTGCACCTGGCGCTCGCTTTCGGAATCGAGCGCGCTGGTGGCTTCGTCGAGCAGGAGCACGGCCGGGTCGCGCAGGATGGCGCGGGCAATGGCGATGCGTTGGCGCTGACCGCCCGACAAACGCACGCCGCGCTCGCCGAGAAAGGTCGAGAAGCCTTCCGGCAGGGCGTCGAGGAAACCTTCCGCCGCCGCGGCGCGGGCGGCCTCGCGAACCTCTTCGTCCGAAGCATCGGGCCGGCCATAGCGGATATTGTCCCAGGCATTGCCGGAGAAGATCACCGGTTCCTGGGAAACCAGGGCGAAGCGCTCGCGCAACGCACGCGGATCGGTGCTCTTCACGTCGATACCGTCGAGAGCAATGGTGCCGGTAAGGGGATCGTAGAAGCGCAACAGCAATTGAAAGACGGTTGTCTTGCCGGCACCGGAAGGTCCGACGAGGGCAACTCGCTCGCCGGGAGCGACGGCGAGATCGATGCCACTCAGCGAGGCGCTGTCGGGCCGGCTCGGGTAATGGAAGGTGACGCCATCAAAGGCAAGCGTGCCCTCGGCAGGCTCAGGCAAGGGCTCAGGCCTTGCCGATGCCGCCACATCGGATTCGACCGCCAACAGCTCCAACAGGCGCTCCGTGGCACCGGCCGCCCGCTGCAAGTCGCCATAGACCTCGCTGACGGCCCCGACGGCGCCAGCCACGACCACGGCGAAGAAGACGAACTGCGACAGCTCGCCGCCGCTCAGGCCGCCGCCGAGCACTTCACGACCGCCCACCCACAACACCACGGCGACGGCGCCGAAGACGCTGGTCATGACCAGGGCGGTGAGCAGGGCGCGGGCGCGAATGCGGTCTATGGCGACGGCAAAGGCCGCTTCGACGCGATCGGCAAAGCGCCGGCGCTCATGCCCTTCGTGGGTATAGGCCTGCACGGTGCGGATGGCGTTCAGCGATTCCTCCACCTGCGCGCCGACATCGGCGATGCGGTCCTGGGCGGCGCGCGAGAGCCGGCGCACACGACGGCCGAAGATCATGATGGGCAGGATCACCAGGGGCACCAGCACGAAGACTAGGCCGGTCAGCCAGACGCTGGTGACGAAAAGCATCACCGTGCCGCCGATAAGCAGCAGTAGGTTGCGCAGCGCCACCGAGGCGCTGGAGCCGATCACCACCTGCAGTAGCGTGGTATCCGTGGTCAGGCGCGAGAGCACTTCGCCCGTGCGCGCGGTCTCGAAAAAGCCCGGCGACAGGCCGATCACGCGGTCATAGACATCGCGGCGGATATCGGCGACGACGCGCTCGCCGATCCACGAGACCAGCATGAAACGGCCATAGGTGGCCGCCGCCATCACCAGCACCACGACCACCAGGCCGGCAAGCGCCTGGTCGAGCACCGCGGCATCGCCGTCGCCGAAGCCATTGTCCACGAGATAACGCAAGCCGACGCCGAGCGAGAGCACGCTGGCGGCGGCCACGCTCAGCGCGCACGTGGCGCCGGCGATCTGCCAGAGATAGGGGCGCAGATAGCCACCGAGGCGGCGCAAATGGCCGAGACCGCTGCGCGGGCGGTCGCTGGAACGGGCTTCGCCGATATTCATGGCGGCTCAGGCAAGCCCGAGCGGCATTCCAGCCGCAGCGGACAATTCCTTTTCCAGCAGGGCATGCAGGTCGTGACCGCGGCGGCGATCGGTCCAGCTCTTGGCGGCTTCGTCGTAGACGTAGTGCCCGGCGCCGCTCTTCGGCGAGGACAGCCAGAGCTCGCGATTGGCGGCATGGCGGTTGAGCACATATTGGCTGTCGTCTTCGAGCGTGATGGTCAGCACCTCGTCGATCAGCTCGGCCTCGAGCACGTCGCCCGCCACAGTGTCGATGCGCTCCATCAGCGCTTCCAAGGTCGCACCCGACAGGGCATGGAACCCGCTCTCGTCCATAATCTCGCCTTTCATGACTCCCAGGCGCGGATATAGAGCACCGGGCGGGCTTGTGGAACCGCTTTGCTTGAGCTATACAGCCCGCCGCGCCAGTAGCGGAGCCGCAGAATGAAAGCCGATATTCATCCCGACTATCACGACATCACCGTGGTGATGACGGACGGGACCGAGTTCACGACACGTAGCACCTGGGGCAAGGAAGGCGACGTGCTCAAGCTCGACGTCGACCCCAAGAGCCATCCGGCCTGGACCGGCGGTGCCCAGCGCATCGTCGACACCGAAGGTCAGGTCGCGCGCTTCAACAAGCGCTTCGGCGCCTTCGGCCTCGGCAACAAGGGCTGAGCCCAAACCAATTTTAGCCGCGGCGGCGTGAGCCGCGCAGCCACCAGAACAGCATTGAGAGGCCCAGCGCCAATAGCACTGCGCCCGACAGCGTGCGCAGCGTGCGCTGGGAGTGCTCGCGCAGCACCAGCATGCCGTCGTGGCGCAGATCCACGACCTCTATGCCGTAGTCGCAATCCTCCGAGGCCAGGTTCGGCGCCAGGAAGCTGACACCATCGCCGTCATGGAGCGCCTGCTCTATGACGTGCAGGCGATGATGATAGATTGGGTAGAGGTAGGCGCACTCGCGGTCGGCGAAATTCAGCCTCAGAAGACCGCCCATGGTATCGCCGTCGGGGGAATCCGAATCGGTGAAGCTCGGCTCGGCGGTGAAATGGGCGATGGTCCCCTCGTAGGGCGCCAGCGACCACGGCGCGACACCGTTCAACAACAGCAGGCCCACGGGCGCGCTGACGCCGGCCGCGAGAAGGATCAGGCCGCGGCCCATCGACGGTGCCAACGCACGGCGCGTTCGCCGCCGGGCCACCAGCCACAGCCACAACAGCACAATGCCGGCCGCCGCCACATAGAGCGCCAGCTCGACGGCCAGCACGGCCAGCGCCAGACACACCGCCAGTAGTGCTGCCAGGAGAAATACCACCGTCCGGGCCGCCACGGCCTCGCTGGCCGCCTCGGGCTCGCCCGGCGTCTGCCGCCGCCAGTTTCGGCCGATCAGCCAGAGTACGGTTGGGCCCAAGGTCACGGCCGCAACGCTGAGTAGCGTGCCGAGCAGAGCCGGGTCGGCGACGGGCATGGACGGCATCATGATTTCCACTTGGCCCAATACCAGCGCCACGCCGGTGACCAGCAGCGTCACGAAGATCGCCAAGGCGCGCACGAGTGTGAGACAGACCGCAGCCGCTTTGTGCATGCTATTCCGCCCTCCTCCGGAACACGACTATAGCCTGAGCGGGCGCGCGCCGGAATGGCTCCCATTCGGCGGGACTTGCTCTAGAGTGGGCAGGCCATGGCTATTGCGCAGAAAATCCTCTCGGCCTGCCAGCGCGGCGTAGCTTTGATCGCGGTGCTCTGGGTGCTGACCCTGCTGGCCGTGGTGGCGACTGCGGTGACCGTCGATGCGCGCACCGACATGGCGCTCGCCCGCAACGCCGAGGCCGGCGCCAGGGCCGAAGCCCTTGCGGATGCGGGCGTGATGCGCGCCGCCCTGATGCTGATGACCCGGCGCCCGCGCAACGTTCGCGACGCGGACGAGGACGAGGACATCGTCGATGAGGCTGCCGAAGCGGACACGCCGTCGCTCGCCGAGCTGCTCGAGCGCCGGCCCGAGCTCGAAGGCGCCATCGAGCGCCGGGTCGGCAGCGAGGCCTTGCTGGCGGCGCTGCCGCTCGCCGAAGCCGATTTTCCCCTTGACGGCAGCGCTGTCGCCATGCCGCTCGACGGCGCGGTGCTGTCCCTGGCCATCCAGGACGTCGGCGGCCTGATCGACCTCAACAGCGCCGGCGACGAGCTTCTGGCCGGGCTGTTCGTTGCCGCGGGCGCGGCCGGCGACGAAGCCCGGGACCTGGCCGCGGCCGTCCGCGACTATGGCGACGAAGACGACCTGGTGCGCCCCGGCGGCGCCGAGGCCGCGGCCTATCGTGCCGCCGGCCGGGAAGAGCCCAAGAACGGGTCGTTCCAGTTTCCCGACGAGCTGCGCGCGGTATTCGGCATAACGCCCGAGCTGTTTGCGGCCGTGCGCCCCGCGATCACGGTCTGGTCGGGGCGGCCCGGCATCGATCCGCGCGTGGCGCCGCCGGCAGCGCTCGCGGCCTTGCCGTCGGGCAGCCAAGGCCAGGTCGAGGCCCTGCTCGCCGAGCGTGCCGCCGGCAGCGAGCGTGCACATCACGGCCTGACCGGCGCCGACGCCTATCTCAGCCGCTCGCGCGGCCGCGTCTTCGCCATCCGCGCCGAGGTGCTGACGGACGCGGGCGCAACTTACGTGCGCGAAGCGGTGATCCGCCTGTCACGGCGCGCCGGCGTCGGCTATCAGGTCTATCATTGGGGACAGGGCCGGCCGGCCCCTGGAACCGGGGAAGACTGATGCTAAGGCAATGGCTCGTGTGCATGGTTGCTTGGCTGTCGCTTGCCGCCCCGGTATTGGCCGGCGACATGCTGCTGGTGGTCAATCGGCTCGACAGCTCGCTGTCGGTTCGCGATGCGATTAGCGGCGCCGAGCTTGCCCGTCTTGCCACCGGACCGAGCCCCCACGAAGTGGCGGTGTCGCCGGATGCGGCCATCGCCGTGGTAGCCGACTATGGCGATGCCCAGCCCGGCAACACGCTGACAGTGGTCGATCTTGCCCGGCTCGCGGTGGCGGCGACCATCGACCTTGGCGGCTTCCGCCGCCCACACGGCCTCGCCTTTCTCGCCGACGGCCGCCTGCTGGTGACGGCGGAAGGTGCCCGGCGCCTGCTGTTGGTCGACCCGCAGGCCGGCGAGGTGTTGGCGGCAATGGAGACCCACGGCCTCGGCAGCCACATGGTGGCAAGCGATGGCAAGCGTGCCTTCGTCGCCAACATGCACAGCGGCACGCTCTCCATCGTCGATATCGCCGAGACCAAGACCACGGCTGTGCTGAAAAGTGGGCTCGGCACCGAGGCTGTGGCGCTGGCACAGGGCGGTAGCGAGCTATGGCTGGTCAACCCCGAACTCGACGCGGTGCTGGTGCTCGATGCGGATAGCTTCGAGGGCCTGGCGCGCATTCCCTGCCCTGGCACGCCGGAGCGCATCGCCTTCACGCCCGACGGCGCGCGCGCTGGTTACGGCGATGGGCAGCGGCGAGGTGGTGGTGATCGACACGGCCGCACGGGCCGAGATCGCGCGACTTGCGGTGCCGCTGGACCGTGTGGACGATCTCTCCGGCCGTATGCTGGAAACCCGCTTCCCCACAGGCCCGCTGCCGATCGGCATCGCCATATCGGACGACGGTGCGCGCGCCTGGATCTCGAGCAGCCACGCGGACAGCGTCAGCGTGCTCGACCTCGCCAGCCTGACGTTCACCGCCCACATCGCCGTCGGCCCCGACCCGGACGGGTTGGCTTTCGTGGCCCGCGATTAGGCAAAGAAAATGGGAGGGAGCCGAAGCTCCCTCCCGGTGGTTTCGATAGTATCGAGCTCAGTCGCCGTCAAACGGGAACTCGTCGTCGTCCTCGTTGTCGTCGCAGCTCGGATCGGGGTCTCCACCGTTTCCATCCCAATCGGTGAAGCTATCCGAATCGTCATCGGCATCGTTGTTGCACATGGTGTTGCGCAGGCAGCCATCGACGCCGACGATCATGCCGTCGCTGTTGGTGCCGACGCCTTCGAAGGGACACGAATCCTCGACATCGTCGACGCCGTCATTGTCGTCGTCCGCGTCGACCAGATCGTGGACTCCGTCCAGGTCGTTATCCTGTTGGACGCAGGGATCGGCGCCTTCGTCGGCATATTCGGCAACGCAAGCCTCTTCATAGTCACTGAGGCCGTCGTCGTCCTCGTCACCGATGCCGGACGGATCGATGCCGCCACCGTCGAGGTCGTCGACCACGGCCACGCAGAGGCCGTCAGTCGGCTCGCCAACCGGGACCGGCACCTCGCCGCCGATGTCCAGCAACACCGCGCCGTCATTGAGGTTCAATGCACCGCACGAGGTCGGGGCGAAGAGGCTGGCAAGTCCAGAATCACCTTCCCAATCACCACCACGCGCATCGCACTTGGCTTCCGAAACGGGCTTGCCACCAAACAAATGAGGTGGTCCCACATTGTTGGACAGGTTGGCGGCCTAGTTAAGGTGTATTC
>CAYPAX010000088.1:0-18866 GCA_964408735.1 uncultured Rhodospirillaceae bacterium
CGGAATACACCTTAACTAGGCCGCCAACCTGTCCAACAATGTGGGACCACCTCAGTTTTCACCGACACATTTCAATGACACTGTCTCGCGGTTCCAGGCATCGGATCCGAATATCCGATTGGCCTCCGCGATCGTGTGCCAACCCTCGACATAGGAGAGCGTCATGCCATTCACCTCGCGGTACCTGACATTTTTCTCGCTCAACTTCGCCGCCAGCGCCCTGCTGGTCTCTTCCGAAAAACCCATCAGCTCGTCCTCAGCACTACGGTCAATCGCGGAATTCCCAGCGTCGCCCCAGGCACAGTGTCCCCATTTTTGAGCACGGCTTTCAGGTTCATGCGATCAAGACGCGCCGGTGGCACCACCCAGTATGTTTCCGGGATCTCGTTCTCGTCGGTCACGACAAGAGCTGGCTGTGCCGCTTGCAGTGTCACCGTGAAGTCGGGCTGGGTCAGCCGCTTCATATCTGCTTGCTCCATGGCCTCCCGTGCGATCTCGCGCTTTCGTTCGTATCGCGCTTCCAGGCGCTCGTGCCGGTTCTTCATGGCATGGATGCGCGACTTGAGGGCATCGGCTAAATCTCGGTCACCAAGTGCGGATCGGAGGACGCCAGCCACCAATTCTGGTAGATTGCTGATTCCTTCGAGAGTGTCGTTGAGTGTGTCGTCATTGATGTCCGAGAATTCCTCGCAAAGCTGTTCCCGGAGATCACGATAGATGGAGATTTCGTGTGACATGTGCGTGTCCATTTTCGCCACCAACGTTGTGCATTGTGTGATGTTATGTGTACTGGGTACATGAATATGGGTGTATTGTCAAATCTTTGATGTTCCTATATTGTTCTATTCATGCAAATGATATTGCCAGTTCAACTGAAGATGGCCCGAGCTGCACTTGACTTAGGCGTGCGGGATGTCAGCAAATTGACAGGCATATCTGCGAATACGATTAGCCGATATGAGAACGGGAGTGACGCGCGCGGCAGCACATTGCACAAGATTCAACGGGTATTGGAAGAGGCCGGAATCGAGTTCCTCGATGAAAACGGAGGTGGACCCGGTGTTCGGTTGAATAGACGAGATAAATAGCGCCTGCTATCCACAAGCAAACTAAATTTATTATGAACCAGGTGTTCCAGACTGTGTCCAGGCAAGCCTTGACTAGCGTTTCGAGTCCGGGTGACTATCTATAAATTTCAAGACCAGCAGGTTCCTAGCTCCCCGAATTACGAAACAAACCCAATTCCTTATTTTTGCTGATTATCAATTATATATTCACATCGCAGCCTCCGAGCACCCATCTTAGACGTTGGTGTCACAGTGGTCTGTTACGGCTTCTGCGCGACCAGAACACAGCCTGCAACGGCTAGGTCGGCGTCGGCGAAACCTTTGAGTGGCGCCGGCAGTTGGGGCCGAATTTCACGCACGCAGGCGAGTGCCCGCTCGCGCAATCCCGTGTCGATCTCGCCCCAGGACGCCGGCGCGATCTCATCGGCAATTCCGGCAAGCCGCGTGATTCTCAGCGAGCCGCGCAGACCCGACCCCGCCAGCCACTGGCGCCAGGCCGGCAGCAACACGCGGTTGGGTCGGCCCGAGCCGCGGGTCATGGCCCGGTGCAGGGGCTCGAACAGGGTAAGGAAGGTGAGCGGGTGGTGGCCGGCGAACATGCCATGGTCGCGCATGTCGATGCGGTGGACCATGACGCCGCCGGGGGCAAGCGCCACCGCCATATCGTCAAGCGCGCCGAGCGCGTCGTAGAGATGCTCCATGACCGCGCGCGAGAGGATAGCGTCGTAGCGCCCGGCGTGGTCGGTAAAGAAGCGTTCCGCCGGCAGGCCCGCGTGATAGCTGAGACCGGCGAGGGCGGCTTCCGGGTCGCCGAGACCGTGGCGCTCCGCTAGCGCCTCGTATATCGCCGCCTGCTGTGCTGCGTCGCGCCGGCTGCGGTAGCGGTCGATGGCGTGCACTTGCGCCGCGCCGCCGCCGAGCAGCAGCATGGCGACGCCAAAATTGTCGCCGGGGCCGAGCTCCGCCACCGTGCCGGAAAATGCATCGCGTCTCGCATAGGCCAGATAATCCCCGTGCACGCGCTCAATATAGGCGAGCGAATCGGCCAGGGAGCTGCCCTCATGGCGAGAACCGGAAGTTGTTTTAATATTGCCGATGCGCAACTTATACCGAGCCCACCAGTCGTCCAGCAGGTAGTACACGCAGGTCGCCGGCACGCTGGCGCGCACGAGCTTCCGCACCCCACTACCTATACCCACTCTATCGCCATCCCGTGATATCGTTGCTTTCCCACCCCCCAGATACCGCCATGATGCCACAGACGCAAACCAACGACAGCCGCACGCCCCTGCCAGACCTCAGCCGCGGCGTCTTGCACGTGATTACGGGCCTGCATACGGGCGGCGCCGAGGCGCAGCTGGCCAATCTGGCGCTGGCCAATCATCGCGCCGGCATCGCGGTGGCGGTGGCTAGCCTGATTCCGGGCGGCGTCCACCGCCAGCGCCTGGCCGATGCGGGCGTGGCGACCCTCGATCTCGGCATGCGCCGCGGCCACGGCTCGCTGCTCGCACCGCTGACCCTGGTGCGGCTGATCCGCCGCACCCGCCCGGCCGTGGTGCAAAGCTGGATGTACCACGCAGATCTGCTGGCGACGGCCGCCTGGCTGCTGTCCGGGCGCTGGCGCTCGACCCGCCTGATCTGGGGTGTGCGCTGTTCCGACCTCGATATCGGGCGCTACCACCCGGCCCTGAAGAAGGTGATGAGCCGTTGCGCCAGCCTGTCGCGACTGCCGAGCGCCATCGTCGCCAACTCCGAAGCCGGGCGCCAAGCCCACATCGCGCTCGGCTACCGCGCCAAGCGTTTCGAGATTGTCGAGAACGGTATCGACACGGCTCGATTCCGGCCCGATGCCGAGGCGCGCGAAGCCGTGCGCAAGGATTACGGGCTCGATGCGGACACGCCGTTGATCGCCATCGTCGCCCGGGTCGATCCGATGAAGGACTATCTGACGTTCATCCAGGCCCTCGACCGGCTCGACGGCGTGCATGCGCTGGCTATCGGTGAAGGCACCGACGGGCTCGGCGAAATCGAGCGCCTGATCACCCTGGGGCGCCGCGATGACGTGCCGCGCCTGCTCGCCGCCTGCGACGTGGTGGTCTCCAGCTCGGCCTTCGGCGAGGGCTTCTCAAACGCCCTGGCCGAGGGCATGGCCTGCGGCCTGCCGGCGGTGGCAACGGACGTCGGCGATGCCGCGCGCATCATCGGTGATTGCGGTCGCCTGGTACCACCGCGCAACCCGCCGGCGCTGGCGCAGGCGATCCGTGCCCTGCTCGACGCTGACCCGGCCGCCCTCGGCGCACAAGCCCGCGCCCGCATCGAAAGCGAATTTTCGGTGCCGCGCATGGTCGCCACCTTCAACGCCTTGCACGGGATCGGCGACTGATGTGCGGCATAGCCGGGATGGTGAGGCTGACCGGGCTGGATGCGCAGGTCCTGGCGCCGAAGCTCGACAACGCCATTACGCGGCTCGCCCCGCGCGGCCCGGACGCCAACGGCACTTGGCATGACAACCGCTGCGCCTTCGGCCATACCCGGCTTTCGGTCATCGACCTCAGCGATGCCGCCGGCCAGCCCATGGCGGCTCATGGTCTGGTGGGAAGCTACAACGGCGAGATCTACAATTTCGCCGACCTGCGCCGGGAGCTCGAAGCGGCCGGGATAACCTTCGACACGCGCTCCGACACCGAAGTGCTGCTGGCGGGTTGGCGCCATTGGGGCGAAGGCGTGCTGCCGCGCCTGGTCGGCATGTTCGCCTTTGCACTTTGGGATGCCGAGGCCGGTTGCCTGATCCTGGCGCGCGATCGCTTCGGCCAGAAACCCCTGCTCTATGCGGAGGACAAAGGCGCGCTATCGTTTGCCTCCGACCTGGTGGCGCTCGACTGCTTGCGCGGCGGTGGCGGCATCGATCCGGCGGCACTGCGCCTGCTGTTCACCCTGCGCTATCTGCCCGAGCCCTGGTCGATCCGCCCCGGTGTACAGCGCCTGCCGCCGGGACATCTGTTGCGGCACGATGCATCTGGCACGCAGGTCCAGCGCTGGTATGACCTGGCAGAACAGCCCCGCCCTGAGTTCGCCGACGACAGGCAGGCGCTGGCGGAATTGCGCCAGCGTTTTGATGCCGCGGTGGAAGCGCGTTTGGTCGCGGATGTGCCGTTGGGTGTCTTTCTTTCGGGCGGCATTGATTCGGCCCTGGTCGCGGCCTCGATGGCACGGCTCGGCGGGCGCGTGGAAAGCTTCACGGTCGGCTTCGAGGGCGCCGCCGCCTATTACGAAGAACGGCCAGCCGCGCGCGCCGTGGCCGAACACCTCGGCTGCGTCCATAACGAGGTCAATGTCGGGCCCGACGAGGCACTGGCAGCGTTGGAGGCCGTCTTCGACGGACTCGACGAGCCCTTTGCGGATTCCTCCGCCGTGCCGAGCTATCTGCTGGCGCAGGCGACCCGCCGCTCGGTCACGGTGGCGTTGTCCGGAGATGGCGCCGACGAAGTGTTCGGCGGCTATCGGAAGTATCGTGCCGAGCGCTACGCCGGCATGTATCAGAGCCTGCCCGGGTCATTGCGCCGTGGCCTGATCGAACCTCTGGCGGCATGCCTGCCGGAATCGAAAAGCCACCCGGCCCTGGAAGCGGCGCGGCGGCTGCGGCGCTTCGTTGCCCACGCCGGAAAACATGCGTCGGCGCGCCAGGCCGGACTCAACCGCCTGCTCAGCGAGGACGCCCTCGATGCGCTGCTGGTGATGTCGGGCGAGACACCATCGCTGGAGGCCATGATTGCGGATTTGCGTGGCGGATCCGGTCACGCAGATCCGATCAACGCCATGCTCGCCGCCGATATCGCCCTCGGCCTGCCCGGCGACATGCTGGTCAAGGTGGATCGCATGAGCATGGCGAACGGCCTCGAAGTGCGTTGCCCGTTTCTCGACCACCGCGTAGTGGAATGTGCCGCTGCCTTGCCCGGACGGCTCAAGGTGGGCGCACGCGCGGGCAAGATCGCCTTGCGGCAGGCTTTTGCGGACCGTTTGCCGGCTAGTGTTTTCGGCCACCCGAAAAAGGGCTTCGAAATGCCTATCGCAAGCTGGCTGACGGGACCGCTTGCCGACCTCACCCGGCGCGCCATCGACCCGGCCCGCCTGGCCGCCCAAGGTCTGTTTCGCCCGGAACTTCCCGCCGCGTGGTATGATGCCTTGAAAGGTGGCCGGCGCGACACCTCCGAGGCCCTGTGGACGATCGTGGCTTTCCAGGCCTGGTACGAACGCCACGGGGAGAGGCCATGAAGATCCTCCAGCTCTGCGCGGTCGACTTCACGCTGTACCATTTCCTCATGCCGCTGATACGCAGCCTGGGCGATGCCGGCCACGAGGTCGTAGCGGCCTGTGCGGACGGTCCCCTGGCGGCGCAGGTGCGCGACGAGGGTATCCGCGTCGAGGCAGTGCCTTTCACGCGGGGCCTGCTGCGACCGCGCCAACACCTGGCCGCCTACCGGTCCCTGCGCGCGCTGCTGCGGCGCGAGCAGTTCGACATGGTACATGTACACACACCCGTTGCGGCGTTGATCGGCCGCCTTGCCGCACGACACGAGGATGTGCCGAAGATCGTCTACACCGCCCACGGCTTCTATTTTCACGACCGCATGCCGGCCTGGAAACGCAGCGCCTATGTTGCGCTGGAACGGCTCGGCGGGCGCTATACCGACGTGCTCTTCACGCAAGCCGAGGAAGACGCGGAAACTGCGCGGCGTCTAAAGCTATGCCGCTCCGGCGTTATCGAGGCGATCGGCAACGGCGTCGACGTAACACGGTTTCATCCCACAACGGACCTCGGTGAACGAAAACGAATTCGCACACAGCATGGCACACCAGCCGACGCCACCGTCGTCGTCATGATCGGCCGTCTGGTGGCGGAGAAAGGCTATCGCGAGCTTTTGACTGCCATGGGCAGTGTCGGCGCCCATTTGTGGATCGTCGGCGAGCGTCTGACCACGGAACATGCCCAGGATGTCGGCGATGCCCTGGACCAGGCCCGCGACGATCCCTATCTCGGCCCTCGCCTGCATATGCTTGGTCAGCGAACCGATGTGGAAAGGCTGCTTCGTGCCGCGGATATCTTCACGCTGCCGTCGCATCGCGAGGGCATGCCGCGCTCGATCATCGAGGCCATGATGACGGGCCTGCCGGTGGTGGCGACCGACGTGCGCGGCAGTCGCGAGGAGGTGGTGCCGGAAGAGACGGGGCTGCTGGTGCCGGTCGGCGATGCGGTGTCTCTGGCGGCGGCACTCGACCGCCTGGCGCGGGATCCCGCGTTGCGCACGAGGCTCGGCGAGCAGGGTCTGCGCCGGGCGCGCGAGCTCTATGATGAGGATGTGGTGATCGAGCGGCAGCTGCGCCTGCTGGGGCTCAGCCAGTCTTGATACCAAGGACGTCGGCAAGCACGGTCAGCACCCGCTCGACGTCACCGTCGCGCATATCGGGGAACAGCGGCAGGCTCAAGGCGCGTTCGTAATACCGCATGGCGCCGGGCAATGTCTCGTCGCCATAGCGGGTTCGATAGTAGGGCTGGCGATGCACCGGCAGGTAATGCACCATGGTGCCGATACCGCGCGCCTTCAGCTCCCGCATGACGGCGGCGCGATCCCTTCCGGCGGCGGCGAAATCGATCAACGCCACATAGAGGTGCCAGGCCGGGCGGCAACCCTCGACCCGCGAGACAGGCGTCACCAGCGGCGCCAGCGCGCCGATCATGGCATCGTAGCGATCCACCAAATCACGACGACGCGCAACAAAGCGATCGAGCTTGCCGAGCTGACTGGCCCCCAAGGCGCAATGCAGGTCGCTGGCGCGGAAGTTGAAGCCGGGCGCGGGCATTTCGTAGTACCAGGGATTGACCTGTCCGTCCGCGGCGAGCGCAAGTTCGGGGTCGACGAAATCCGCGGGCGCCCTGGTCATGCCGTGGTTGCGCAGGCGCGTCATGGCCGCCGCCAGCGCTTCGTCATTCGTGGTCACCGCACCGCCTTCGCCCATGGCCACGGTCTTCACCGGGTGAAACGAGAAGGCGTGCAGGGCGCCGTCGCTGCCGATCCTGCGGCCCGCGAGTTCGGTGCCCAGCGAATGGGCGGCATCGTGAACCACCGCGATGTCGTGCCGGCGGCAGATGTCCGCAATTTCTGCGGGATCGTGGCATTGGCCGTTGAGGTGAACCGGGAAGACCGCGGCGATGCGCCGGCCCTTTGCCTTAGCCATGGCCTGGTCAAGGGCTTGCGCCGTCATCAAGCCGCTGTCCGCATCCACATCCGCGAAGATGATCTCGGCGCCGGCATGGTGGGGGGCGTTGGCGGTCGCCAGGAAAGTGAGCGTCGGCACGATGACGCAATCGCCGGGTTCTACCTCGCAAGCGAGAGCGGCGAGTTGCAGCGCCGCCGTGCCACTCGAACAAGCCACGGCGTAACGCGCATCGACACACTCGGCCAGAGCCGTCTCGAACGCCTCGACAGCGGGTCCGGTGGTCAGCCAGTCGCCACGCAGCACCGCAGCCACGGCGGCGACATCGTCATCGTCAATGTGTTGCCGCCCATAGGGCAGCGGTCGCTCGCCGCTTAGGTTGCGACGCGACGAATTGCCCATTTGACCGTCGCTCCCTCGTTGGCACAGACGCCGACGATCACCGCCTGCTCGCTGCGACGACGCTCGCCATCGCGATCGAAATAGACGCTGGGATTGAGCGCCAGGCTGCCGCCGACGGCGCGCAATTGCCAGCCACTGCCGTCCGCAAGGCGCAGCAGGACCGCCTGGCCATGCATCAACAGGGAGGCCTGGACGCTCGGGTGCAAATGGAAGCGGACGGCGAAAGGCCTCGGTTCGGCCGCTGTGCCCGAGGGCGTGAGAACGTCCTCGCCACGCAAATCGTCGCCACCTTCGCCAAGATAGAGGCGACGGTGGTGGGCCATGCCGAAACGCTTGGCATAGCCGTCATCGCGCAGATCGAGCCAGGTGGCATTGTCGCCTTCGCGGCGCTCGCAGGTGACCGTGCTCGCGTCTCCAACAAAAGTGCCGTCGTCACCGAGTTGCGCCGAACTGGTGTCGGCGATGACCAGGGTCGAATGGGCGGCGGTGCTGCGAAGCGCGCGCACCCAGGTCTCGTCGCGACCATGATGAGGTCCGCAATTGACCACCATGCGATGGCTGCCGACGCTCATCTCGAATGCCAGGCTGCCGGCATGGGCGGCCAGGGAGCCGGGCCGGGGGCGCTCGCAATCGACGATCACCGTGGTCTCGCCGGCGCTCAGGCGTTGAAAGCCCATATGGGGTGCATTGGCCTGGGGCCGCCCGGGTGCCGCGGCCATGGTCAATGTCGCGGCCACCGCCCCTGCATTGCCCTCGCCGCCGTCGTTGAAGGCAGCCAGATCGCCATCGCCGTGACAAAGTGCGCGCAACATCGGCGCCATGCGGTCGATGGCACGGCTCAGGGCCTCCGGCGGCACCCGGTTGGCCGCCAGCAGCAGGGCACGGCAATCGGCAAGATCGGCAAGCACCTGGCACAGCAGACGAGGCGAGCGCGACGTGTGTCCGCCATCGGCCAGCACCTGGCGATGGCATTCGCGAATCAGCAGACGGATGGCGGCGGCGGTGCGGCGCTCGCTCGGCCCGAGGCAGAGGCCGCCATAGAGCAGGCCGCGAATGGCCGCAATGCGGGCTGCCCCGGTGGCCTCGCGCGCCGCCACGCGCGACAGGTGCCGGATCTGCAAGGCAAGGCTGGAGAGGAAGCTACGCCGCCAGGCGGGCTCGGCACCACGCAACAAGAAACCGCTGGCCAACGTCCAGGCCGCGATGCGGCGCCCGAGCACGTCGGCGCGCCAGACCGTGGCCCGCCAATGGCCGCAAGTCGCGATCCAGTTTGTCAGCACGGCGCGGCCATGGCGGCGGGCGGTCTCGCCACCGGCGGCGACGAGGTGGCGCAGCCATTCGAAGCCGTGCATGTCCTCCAGCCAGGCCTCAGGCGCACCGGGCGGCAGCCAGAGAGGAAGCTTCGGCGCGCCGACCTCGTGGCCGGCAAAGCGATAGCGGCCCTGGAATAGCTGATTGCCGATCTCGGCATCGCCGACACAGCCGTCGGCGGGTTGCAAGGCGAGGCGATCGGGCACCGGGCCGAGCAGGGTCAGGGGATAGAGTGGGTTGCCGTAGAGCAAGGCAGCCGCTGACAACCGTTGCCGCGGCGGTGCCTTATCAGCCTCGGCCGCAGCGCGGGAACCGACTGCACCCAGGGTGCCGAGCAGACCGTCTCCGCCGCCGCTCATCCGCGCAGCCTGCGAATGTTGTCGGCGTAGGCTTGAGCACCACCACGGAATACGGCGGTGCCGGCGACCAGCACGTCGGCGCCGGCCTCGATGGCTTGCGGGGCGGTCTCGAAGTTAATGCCTCCATCGACCTGCAGATCGACGGCGCGGCCACTGTCGTCGATCATCGTCCGTACCCGGCGCACTTTGGCGAGCTGGCTTTCAAGAAAACTCTGGCCGCCGAAACCGGGATCGACGGTCATCACCAGCACCAGGTCGAGGTCGTCGAGCACTTCCTCGATGGCGGCGACGGGCGTGCCCGGATTGAGCGCCACGCCGCAGCGCTTGCCCAAGCCCCGCACGCGCTGGACGCTGCGATGCAAATGGGGCCCGGCTTCCGCCTGCACGGTGATGATATCGGCGCCGGCCTCGGCAAAATCATCGAGATACGGATCGACGGGCGAGATCATCAGATGGGCGTCGAAGGGCCGGTCGACATGGCATCTGAGCGCCGCGACGACGCCCGGGCCGATGGTCAGATTGGGCACGAAATGGCCGTCCATGACATCGATATGGATAAAATCGGCACCAGCGGCATCCAAGGCCCGCACCTCCTCGCCGAGGCGTGCGAAATCGGATGCCAAAATGGATGGCGCTATGCGCACCGGTTGCTGCATATGAGTTCAAGTATCAGGTTAGGTTTTCCGCCGCAAGCGTGCGGCGTAAAAGCCATCGAGGCCGCCGAACTCGGGCAGGTGACAAGGCAGGCTGCGGAGATCGCCGCGGCTATCGATCAATTCCGCCAGGCCACCGACATCTGCCGCTTGGATGGGTACGCGCTCGACCGTTGCGCCGTCGGCGAGCAAAGCCTCGATGTGCGCCGGGCCTTCTTCCTGCTGCAGGGAACAGACCGCATAGACCAAGGTGCCGCCGGGCGCCAGCATGGCGAGCGCATTGGCGAGCAGGCGGGCTTGCGCGGTGGCCGCCGCGGGGACGTCGGGAGGGCGCTTGAGATAGGGGATGTCGGGGTGGCGGCGGATGGTTCCGGTCGCTGAGCAGGGCGCATCCAGTAACACGAAATCCGCCGGCTTTGCCGGCTGCCAGGTCGCAGCGTCGGCCATGATTACCTGTGCCGGCAAGGCCAGCCGGACAAGGTTCTCGGACAACCGCGCGAGGCGCGAGGCGGCGCGATCGACGGCGGTGACCGTGGCGCCGGCGGCGGCAAGCTGCGCGGTCTTGCCGCCGGGGGCGGCGCAGAGATCGATGACATGGCTGCCCGGGACGGCGCCGAGCAGGCGCGCGGGCAAGGCCGCCGCGGCGTCCTGCACCCACCAATTGCCGGCGGCGAATCCTGGCAGATCGGCGACACGGCCACCCGCAGCTCGGCGCAGGGTGCCGGTCGGCAATACGGTTGCCTCGAGCGCGTCGGCGCAGGGGATCTTGGCAGTGATGTCGAGGGGCGGCTCGTTCAAGTGACACGCCGCGATCGCCCGCGCCTTGTCTTCGCCAAAGGCAGTTGTCCAGGAATTCCACAGCCAGTCCGGAGTGTTGAGGCGCGGCGCGTCCTGTTCGTCGCGCCAGGCGGCGCCTTCGCGCGCGAGCCGACGCAGCACGCCATTGATGAGCTTCTGATAGCGCCCGGCACGCTGCTTGGTGAGGCGCACGGCGGTGTCCACCGCGGCATGGGGGGGCGTGTCGAGGAACAGCAGCTGCACCGCACCGAGCCGCAGGATGAGCTGAGCCAGCCAGGCCCCTTTCGGCAGCGGCCGCTCGATGCAGCACGCCAGCAGGGCGTCGATCTGACCGAGCCGGCGCAGCGTGGTGCGGGCGAGCAGTTGGGCAAAAGCGCGGTCGCGGGCCGCGATCCCTTGCGGCGCCTTGGCCATGGCATCGTCGAGGGGGCGGGCCTGGCGCAGGGTCGCCCCCAGCCAGTCGAGCGCCAGCGCGCGCGCCGCCAGATCGTCGTCGGTCATCCCCAGGGGCCTGCGCCGCCGGCCATCTCGCGCAGGCGGCGAATGCGGTTCTCGGTGCGTGGGTGGGTCGAGAATAGGGCATCGCGGCGATGGGCGTGCAACGGATTGACGATGAACATATGCGCGGTGGCGGGATTGCGCTCGGCGGCCGGGTTGTCGATGCGCCCGGCAAGGGCGGCGATCTTCTCCAGGGCGCTGGCCAGCCACAGGGGATGGCCGCAGATCTCGGCCCCGGCGGCATCGGCGCCGTATTCACGGGTGCGGCTGATGGCCATCTGCACCAGGCCGGCGGCCAGCGGCGCCAGGATCATGACCAGCAGCACGCCGACGATACCGAGGGGATTGTCGCGCCCGCGGCCGAAGAAGAAGGCGAAATTCGCCAGCATCGAGACGGCACCGGCAATGGTCGCGGTAATCGTCATCACCAGGGTGTCGCGATGGCGCACATGGGCGAGCTCGTGGGCCATGACGCCGGCCAGCTCCTCGGCGCTCAAGGCGCGCATCAGGCCGCGCGTGGCCGCAACCGCCGCGTTCGCCGGATTTCGCCCCGTGGCGAAGGCATTGGGCTGGTCCGAGTCGATGACATAGACCTTGGGCATGGGCAGGGCCGCGCGGCGGCTGAGCTGCTCGACGATGCCGTAAAGCTCCGGTGCGCCGCGGCTGTCGACCTCGCGCGCGCCGTGCATGCGCAAGACCATCTTGTCGGCGTTCCAATAGGCGAAGGCATTGGTGGCAAGCGCAAAGACGAAGGCGATGGCCATGCCGGCCTCGCCGCCGAGCAAAAAGCCGACGCCGAGGAAGAGCGCCGTCATGGCGGCTAGCAGGACTGCGGTTCTGGCGATGTTCATGGGGCTAACTTGGGGAAGACGCTGGCTGCGTCAAGGTTGGCAGGGCGCCACCGAGGACGCTATTCTGGGCTCATGAGCGATGATGACGAGACTGCCGCGGAGCCGAGGCCGAAAGCGCCCGAGCCGGCCAAGGTCGATGAGACCGGCGGCCCGAAAGGGCCAGAGCCGACGCGCTATGGCGACTGGGAACGCAATGGCCGGGTCAGCGATTTCTAAGATCCGTTTTTCGCTTGATATCCTACAAAACACTCGTAATACTAGTATTCAATTAATTATAATGCTATTAATACAAGAATATAGATTGAGGATGTGCCGTGATGCGTGGTCCATTCCGATTTTTCACATCTATTATCGCCATAGGGTTTCTGCTGCTCAGCACCCATCCGCTTGCCATGGAAAGCCTGCCCGGGCCAGTGCCGGCGCGGGTTGTGGCGGTCATCGATGGCGATACGCTGGTGGTGCAGGCGAGAATCTGGATCGGCCAGGCCGTGGAGACCAAAGTGCGCCTGGGAGATATCGACACACCCGAGCTGACCGCGCGCTGCGAGGAGGCGCGCCGGCTGGCCGAAGCGGCGCGTAGCCTGGTGCAGGAGCTGGCCGCCACCGGCGAGGTCACCCTGCACGACGTGCATCTCGGCAAATATGCCGGGCGTGTGCTGGCGCGGGTGGTCGCGGCGGACGGCCGTGATTTCGCCGCTACGCTGCTGGCTGCCGGCCTGGCGCGACGCTATCATGGCGGTGCGCGGGCCCCCTGGTGCAGGGGCTGATTCGAGGCGTTGGCCGGGTGAAATATACCAAGGCTTAACCTATGCTGGGGTAAAGCGATGGCATTGGCCGCCGGGAAGCGGCCCCAAAACATGGCCGCCGCGACGTCTGGCGGCAGGGGGAACGGATGACGCGTTCGCTGATATCGCCTGCCAAATCGGCATCACGCCTGCGCGGAAGAGCGCGCGCGGCGGTGGTTCTCGCCGCGCTTGCGCTTGCCGCCTGCGGGACCCTGGAGAGTCAGACCCTGATACCGCTGGGCACGGTCGAACAGCTCCGCGGCATGGCCGAATCCGGCGATCCAGCCGCGATGACGGCGCTGGGACAGCGCTACCAGACCGGCGACGGGGTCACCCTCGATCTCGACAAGGCGATCGACTGGTACCGCCGTGGCGCCGCTGCCGACGATGCCCTCGGCCAGTATTACCTTGGCCAAATGTATCTCAACGGCGGCATTCAGCCGGCCGATCCCGGCCGCGCCGCGGAATTGTTCCTGCGCGCAGCGGCCCACGGCCATGCCGGCGCCCAAGCCTCTCTTGCCCGGCTTTACGAACGCGGCGACGGCGTGCCCCAGGACTACCGCCGGGCGTCGCAGTTCTACACTCTGGCGGCGATGAATGTGGCTGAGGATGGCGGCCTGCTGTCCGGCCGCCCGGGCCGCCGTGCAACGCCGGAATCCGTGCGCTGGTACAAGCGTGCGGCGCGGCTCGGCGTCGCCGAGGCGCAATACGACCTGGCCCGCGCCTACGAGCTCGGGCACGGCACCGTACAGAACCTCATGCAGGCCGAGTTCTGGTACCGCGAAGCGGCCGAGCAAGGCCACGACCGCGCCGCCGAAGCCCTGGCCAGGCTCTACGCCAACGGCCTGACGCCAACCCCGGCCGAAGCTTACGCCGCACGGGACTTGAGCGAGCCCGAGGCACCGGGCCCGCGCCTCACGCCGCCCGGCCCGGCCGTCGAGATCTCACAGTTGCCAGCAGCGGCGAACGGCTATGTCCTTCACCTCGCCTCCTATCGCAACGTGGAAGACGCGGACCGCGGCTGGGCCCAGATCATGCAAGGCCATGGCGACGTGCTGCAGGGTCTCGAGCTCTCCATCCGCCGCGTGGACATCCCCGAACGCGGCACCTTCTTCCGCATCCACGCAGGCCCCATCGCCGATCGCGACAACGCCGTGGCGCTGTGCAACCGGATCAACTCGCTCGGCAGCTACTGCCAGCCGCTGCCGGCCGGATCGTAGCGAAAATCAGCCGCGGTTCATGCGGTTCTCGACCAGGTCGTCGACCACGGCCGGGTCGGCCAGGGTCGAGGTGTCGCCGAGAGCATCGTACTCGTTGGCTGCGATCTTGCGCAGAATGCGCCGCATGATCTTGCCCGAGCGCGTCTTGGGCAGGCCCGGCGCCCACTGGATGAGGTCGGGGCTGGCGATCGGGCCGATCTCCTTGCGCACCCAGCCGACCAGGGTCTTGCGCAACTCCTCGCTCGGCTCCGAGCCGACCTTCAAAGTGACATAGGCGTAGATGCCCTGGCCCTTGATGTCGTGCGGATAGCCGACCACGGCGGCTTCGGCGACATCGTCGTGGGCGACCAGGGCGCTTTCGACCTCGGCCGTGCCCATGCGGTGGCCGGAGACGTTGATGACGTCGTCGACCCGGCCGGTGATCCAGTAATAGCCGTCCTCGTCGCGGCGGCAGCCGTCGCCGGTGAAGTACTTGTCGTCATAGGTGGCGAAATAGGTCTGCTCGAAGCGCTCGTGGTCGCCGTAGAGCGTACGCATCTGACCCGGCCAGGAATCGGCAATACAGAGATTGCCCGTACAGGCGCCGTCGAGTGCCTTGCCGTCGGCATCGACGATCTCCGGCCTGACACCGAAGAACGGCAGCGTCGCCGAGCCCGGCTTGAGGGTCGTGGCACCGGGAAGCGGCGTGATGAGAATGCCGCCGGTCTCGGTCTGCCACCAGGTATCGACGATGGGGCAGCGGCTGTCGCCGACCACCTCGTGGTACCACATCCAGGCTTCCGGATTGATCGGCTCGCCGACCGTGCCCAAAAGGCGCAGCGAGGCGCGGCTGGTGGCCGCCACCGGCCCGTCGCCTTCGCGCATCAGGGCGCGCAGCGCCGTCGGCGCGGTATAGAAGATCGACACCTTGTGCTTGTCGCAGACCTGCCAGAAGCGCGAAGCGTCCGGATAGTTGGGCACGCCCTCGAACATCAGCGTCGTCGCGCCATTGGCGAGCGGGCCGTAGACGATGTAGCTGTGGCCCGTGACCCAGCCTACATCCGCCGTGCACCAGTAGATGTCGTCGGGGTGATAGTCGAAGACATAGTGGTGGGTCATCGCGGCATAGAGCAGATAGCCGCCGGTGGTGTGCAGCACGCCCTTGGGCTTGCCGGTGGAGCCCGAGGTATAGAGGATGAAGAGCGGGTCCTCGGCATTCATGGCCGGTGCCTCGCAATCGTCGGAGACGCCCGCCGCGGCCTCGTGCCACCAGATATCACGGCCTTCGGTCCAGCCGATGTCGCCGCCGGTGCGCCGGATCACCAGCACATGCTCGACGCTCGGGCAGCGCTCCAGGGCCTTGTCCGCATTGGCCTTGAGCGGCACCTTGCGCGCGCCGCGCAGACCCTCGTCGGCGGTGATCAGGAAATTCGAATCGCAATCATGAATGCGGTCGGCAAGGGAATCCGGCGAGAAGCCGCCGAAGACCACCGAGTGGACGGCACCGATACGCGTACACGCCAGCATGGCCACCGCGGCCTCCGGAATCATCGGCATGTAGATGGTCACCCGGTCGCCCTTGGCAACGCCATTGGCCAGCATGACATTGGCCATGCGGCAAACCTCGGCCTTCAACTCGGCATAGGTGATGGCCTTGGATTCGTTGGGGTCGTCGCCCTCCCAGAGGATGGCGATGCGGTCGGGCGTCTTCTCGGCGTGGCGGTCGACACAGTTGGCCGAGACGTTCAGGGCACCGTCCTCGAACCATTTGATCGATACGCCGCCGCGGGCATATGAGGTGTTCTTGACCGTGCTGAACGGCGTCATCCAGTCGATGCGAGCCGCCTGCTCGCGCCAGAAGCCATCGGGATCCGAGACCGAGCGCTCGTAGAGCTGCCGGTAGCCGGCCTCGTCGAGCCAGGCGCTCTTGGCGATATCGTCCGGCACTGGGTAATCATGGGCTTCGAACATGCCGTGCTTCCTTCTCGTCCTCGTTGGCGGGTGTGGCTGGCCGGATTATTCCGCCAAAGGGCGAGCGCGTCTATCGCGGAGTCGTGCTCAGGCGGGCGGATCGAGCCGCCAGCGGCCAATATGGCGTTTCGGCATGGCAGCGGACAGCCAGATGCCACCATCACGCACTTCCACCAATGCCGGCGACAGGGATTCGCCGAGGCAGGGGCCGAAGCGGCATTGCCCGGTCTCGACGTCGAACCGCGCACCGTGATTGGCGCATTGGATCTCGCCGCTTTGACGATTGAGCAGGCGGCCTGGGATGATATCCAGAGGCACGTTCCAATGGGGACAATCGTTGAGATAGGCGTAGACCACCTCGCCCTTGCGGATCACGAAGACGTCCGGATCGTCGCCCGGGGTCTCGAATACCCGGGCGCTGCCATCGACCATCTGCTCGAGACGGCAGAGCAAGCTTGGCTCGTCCGGCATCAGGCCTTGATTCCGGCCATCTGACAAAGCAGCGCCCAATGGTCGTCGCTGACCGGCACCACCGAAAGCCGCGACTGGCGCACCAGGGCAAGATCGGCGAGACGTGGTTCGGCCTTGATCTCGGCCAGGGTCACGGCGTGCTTGACGGGTTTGAGCGCCTTCACATCGACCATGCCGAAGCGGCCCGAGGCGTCGGTGTGATCGGGATAGTATTCCTTGACCACTTCCATCACCCCGACCACCGTCTTGTCCGTGACCGAATGATAGAAGAAAGCGCGCTCGCCCTTGCGCATGGTCTTCATGTTGTTGGCGGCCTGGTGATTGCGCACGCCATCCCAATGGGTGCGTTTGTCGCGCACCAGATCGTCCCAGGAATAGGCTCCGGGCTCGGATTTCATCAGCCAATACGCCACTCGCATCTCCTTCCTTGCTTTGGCTGCGACCATAATCTGCCCTCCGCGGCTTGCAAAGGCGGCTTCGCCCCCCCTATGAAGGCAGTTCAGGAGAGCGAGATGCCCGAGATCGTGGATACCGTGGCGCTGACCCAGGCGCTGATCCGTTGTGCCAGCGTGACGCCCGCCGACGGCGGCGCGCAGGGCGTGCTGTCGTCTGCGCTCGAAGGGCTCGGCTTCCGCTGCACAGGCTTGCGCTTCGAGGCCGAGGGCGAGGCACCGGTGGACAATCTCTTTGCCCGCCTTGGCCACGGCACACCCAATTTCGGCTTTGCCGGGCATACGGACGTGGTGCCGGTTGGCGATGCCGCCGCCTGGACGAAGGGCCCGTTCGCGGGCGAACTCGTGGACGGCGCCATATGGGGGCGTGGTGCCAGCGACATGAAAGGCGCCATCGCCGCCTTCGTCTCTGCAGTCTCGCGCTTCCTCGGCACGCGCGGCGACGGCTTCAACGGCAGCATCAGTCTCTTGATCACCGGCGACGAGGAAGGACCGGCGGTCAACGGCACCGTCAAAATGCTCGACTGGATGGCGGAACACGGCGAACGGCTCGATATGTGCCTGGTCGGCGAGCCCACCAATCCGGGCGAGCTTGGCGACATGATCAAGATCGGCCGTCGCGGCAGCCTGTCCTGCGCCCTGAGCGTCGACGGCACCCAGGGCCATGTCGCCTACCCCCACCTGGCCGACAATCCGGCCAGCCGGCTCGTGGGTGTGCTTGCAGCGCTCGAGGCCGAGGTGCTGGACGAGGGTAATGGGCATTTCCAGGCCTCGAACCTCGAGATCACCGACATCGGCATCGGCAATTCGGCGACGAACGTGATCCCGGCGCAGGCCAGCGCCCGCTTCAATATCCGCTTCAATACGGAACAGACGGCCGAGGGCCTGTTGCAGCGCCTGCGCGCGATCATCGAGCAGGCCGGCGGCGAGGGCCTGCGCTACCGCCTCGACCACCATGTCAGCGGCGATGCCTTTCTCACCCCGCCCGGCGCCTTCAGCGAAACCATTGCCACGGCAGTTGAGAGCGTCACCGGCAGGCGGCCCGAGCTCAGCACCACCGGCGGCACGTCGGATGCCCGCTTCATCAAGGACCATTGCCCGGTCGCCGAGTTCGGCCTGGTCGGGCGCACCATGCACAAGGTCGACGAATGCGTCGCCGTGGCCGACCTGGAAGCGCTCAGCGCCGTCTACGAAGCGGTCCTGACCCGCAGCTTTGCCTCATGATCCCGAGCACACAAGAAATCCTGTCGTCCCTCTACGGTGCCTGGCGCCTGGTGGTCCGCGACGCCGACGGCATGCGCTCTGGCTGGCGCTAACGGTTCCCGGCTTCTGGAACTCGTTCTTCGGCATCGTGCTGGTACTGCCGATGGTGCTGTTGGTCGCCTCCCTGCCGACGCGCGGCGAAGACGTGGTGGCGCCATCGCTGGGGCTGCTGATCGTCGAGACCGTGACCGCCTGGGCTGTGCGCCCGATCATATTGCTTGGTCTCTGCACTCTGCTCAGCCGCACCCAGCGCTTCGCGGCGCTGATGATCGCCTGGAACTGGGTCTCGGTGCTTCAGACCGCGATGTTCGCCCTTGCCGCCATGCTGGCGGTCGCGCTGCCGGACATGTCGGGTCTGCTGTTCCTGGTGGTCCTGGCAGCCATGCTGGCGATCGACTATTTCGTCGCCCGCACCGCCCTGGACGTGCCCGGCGGTGCCGCCGCCGCCGTGGTCATCGTGATGCTGCTGGCAAGCCTGCTGCTGGAGCTGGTGGTCTTCGCCAACAGCGCCTGATCTCTGCTAGCAGCCCGTTGACGAAGTCTGCTCTGGACGCGTGTCGCTGTGTCTGATTC
>CAYPAX010000089.1:0-18863 GCA_964408735.1 uncultured Rhodospirillaceae bacterium
TGGTCGGAGCGAGTGGATTCGAACCACCGACCCCTTGTCCCCCAGACAAGTGCGCTAACCAGACTGCGCCACGCTCCGACCGGTCGGGGACCGGAACATACTGATCCCGAGTGACGCGCGCAAGCCGCGCGCGGTGTTCGCCTACAATGCCTTGCGCAGGCGGCGGCAAATATCATCAAGCTCGGCGAGGACGGCCTCCAGGCTGTCGTCCTCGGGCGGCTGCGCCGCCGTTGGTTCCCCGGCTGCTGGTGCTGCCTGTGGCGTATCCTCGGAGAGCCCGTTGGCGCGCTCCTGCAGCACCTTGACGCCACCCTCGCGCAGCAGCTTCTGCACCCCTTTGATGGTGTAACCGTCGTCATAGAGCAGCTCGCGCACGCCGCGCAGCAGGGTAATGTCCTCGGGCCGGTAATAGCGCCGGCCGCCTCCCCGCTTCATGGGCCTGATCTGCGAGAACTTGGTCTCCCAGAAGCGCAAGACATGCTGCGGCACGTCGAGAACGTCGCTGACTTCGCTGATGGTGCGAAAGGCCTTGGCCGACTTCCGCGTCCTGGCCGCACGCCCAGCGTCAGGCGCCACAGTGGTCCCGTCGGCACCCTCGGCGCTCATTCATCGCCCCCGCCGTGGTTGCCGTCGTTGATGTGATCCTTGAGCACGTGCGAGGGGCGGAATATCACCACCCGGCGCGGCAGGATTGGCACCTCCTGCCCGGTCTTCGGGTTGCGCCCCACCCGTTGCGCCTTGTCGCGCACCATGAAGCTTCCGAACGAGGAGATCTTCACCGCATCTCCCTCCGCCAGGGCATCGGCCACTTTGTCGAGCACGGAAGCCACGAGTTTCGCCGAGTCGGCGCGCGACAAGCCGACCTCCTCGTACACCGCCTCGCTCAGATGGGCCCGCGTTACGGTCGCCATCCCAAAATCCCTCCCAGTTGAGGTATAAGATTAACGCGAGCCGGAAAAACCGTCAATATCAAAGGGATGCGTTAGATCACTCACGTAAGAATAAGAGCGCAAAACGGCGGAAGTCCGGGCTTTTCGGCAGCCTCCGCTCAGGATGCCGCGGCTGTCCTGCCGAGCTGCTGACTGCCGTGCAGGCGGCCCAACTGTTCGGTCATGCGCGCGTTTACGTCGCCATCCACCATATCCACGGCGACCTCGATCGCCGTGGCGAAGCCGAGCGCATCGGTGCCGCCGTGGCTTTTCACCACGGTGCCGTTTACGCCGAGGAACATGGCGCCGTTGTGGCGCCGCGGATCGACTTTTTCGCGCAAGGTATGAAAGGCGCTGCGGGCGAGCAGATAGCCGAGCCGGCCGCGCCAGGAGCTGCGCAAGGCGCGTTTGAGAAAATCGCCATAGAGACGGCTGACGCCCTCGGCGGTCTTCAAGGCGACATTGCCGCTGAAACCGTCCGTGACGATGACGTCGGTCGTGCCCTTGGCCAGGTCGTCGCCTTCGACGAAGCCGTGATAGACATAGGGCGGATCCTCGGCCTCGCGCAGGCGAGCCGCGGCCTGACGCAATTCGTCGTGGCCCTTGAGCTCCTCGAAACCGACATTGAGCAGGCCGATGGTGGGATCGACCCGGCCAAGGACGGTGCTTGCGAAAACCGCTCCCATGACAGCGAAATCCACCAGATTGTCCGCGTCGCATTCGATATTGGCGCCAAGATCGAGGAAGACGCTCTCGCCGCGCCGTGTGGGAAAGACGCCTGCGATGGCGGGCCGGTCGATCTCCGGCAGCATGCGTAAGGCAAAGCGCGCCATGGCCATCAGGGCGCCAGTATTGCCGGCCGAGATCACGGCATCGGCCTCGCCCGCGCCGACGGCGCCGATGGCCAGGCCCATGCTGGACTTGCGCCCCCGCCGCAGCGCTACGGAAGGCTTGTCTTCGGCGCCAATCTGCTGGTCTGTATGAACGATGCGGACGCGATCGCCGAGCACGCGGCGATGGCGCTTCATGAGCGGCTGCAAAGCCGCCTCGTCGCCATACAGCAGGAAGTCGACATTGGGGCGCCGCAAAGCCGCAAGGCGCACGCCACGCGCCACCATGCGGGGCGCCTCGTCGCCCCCCATCGCGTCAACCGCTATCGTGATCCTTGCCGCCGCCATGGCACCGGCTCCGATCGTTGTTGGTTCAAGCCAATTCGGATTTCAGGGCCAAAGCCTACACCGGATCGGCGGGCTCCACCAATTCGCGCTCGCCATAATGCCCGCAAGCCTTGCAAACGTGGTGCGGCAGCTTGAGCTCGCCGCAATTCGGGCATTCGCCAGACAAGGTCTTGGCGAGGGAATCATGGGCTCGGCGCATGTCGCGCTTGGAGCGGGTAACTTTCTTTCTCGGTACGGCCATCAGCCTACAGCCTCCAACGATCCTGCAAAGCGCAGCTTAGTAGAACGAATGCGGGGTGGGAGCAACCTCAATCCTCAGCATCGCGCAAATGCGCCAATACGGAGAATGGCGATTCGCGCCGCTCGGCCTGCGCCTCGGGAACATCAAGGGCAGCACCCTCGCTGCGTGGGTAGGGATTCAGCGCCAGGGCCAGGTGCTCTGCCACGAGTTCGCCAATATCGATGCTGTCGCCAGGGAGCGGCTCCGGCGGATCGGCGTCTTCCAGGGAAAAGGCGATCTCGCGGACCGCCTCGCCGGTATCCTCGGCGAGGGCGAATTCGACCTCGGCTGCCACCTCGCTCACGCTCGACGCCACGGGCTCGAGGGTGACGACGCAGCGCTGGACGACGGCGGCATCGAGATCGATGCGCACGCGGATCACCTCGCCCGAGCCATCGCGGGCGGCCGTCCGGCGCACAGCAACGCGGCCGGTCAGGGAATCCAGGGCAAACAAATCGAAGCGTTGCGCCAGAGCGGCGCGCTCGTCCGCGTCGGCGACGATATCGAACAACATAGGCTCCGTGGTGATATCGGCGACGGAGAGCGCTCTCGAAAGCTCGGTCATGCCGGCACGACCTCGGGAAAGTCCACCTCGCCCGCCGCCAGTGCCTCGAAGGCCTGCCCGGCAAGCGCCACCTCCGCCCGCACGGCATAGCCCGCCAGGCGCCTTGCCGCGGCGAGACCGCCCGCCGGCTTGACGTTGCGCGCCAGGGCATCGGCCAGGGCATCGGCATCGCCGGCCTCGAGGGCCCCGTCATAGGCCTCGAAGCGGCCGAAATAGGCACGCGCCATGGCCTTGACCCGGCGCCCGACGCCGAGATCCCCAGCGCCCATTTCTCTCAAATTGCGATCCATGTCATCAAAGGTGGTGTCGAGCACGGCCTGCGCAAGGCCTTCGCCGTCATCGCGCAAACGCCGCAGCAGAAGGCTCAAATGCAGCATGATCATGTCGAATCGCCCGTCGACCGTGTCGGGAACGCCGAGATCGGCATAGAATTCGGGCTGGCGCGCCTGGGCGACGAGCGCGGCGTAAAGCGCGTTCGCTTGGCCCGATAGCGCACGATCCCGCCGCCAAAGCGCCGCCAGCCTGCCCAGCAGTCCACCCATAATCGATCGATCCGTCCGGAATTGTTGACTTCGCTGGCGGCGCGGTGAGACATTCGCGCCGCTCGCCGAGGCCATAGCATGAACGCCACACCGCACAAACCCCGCAATCGTCCCCGCCTGTCGCCCCTCGCCGTCCTGGCGCTGCTGGCGCTCGCCGCCTGCGAGCCGCGCGTCGACACGCACGGCTTCATGCCGAACTCGGAGCTGGTGTCGCAGATCGAGGCCGGTGCACAGGACAAGTTCGAGGTGGCTGAGGTGCTGGGCTCGCCCTCGACAATGGCGACCTTCGACGACGACGTCTGGTACTACATCACCCAGCAGAGCCGCACTTTCGCCTTCTTCAAGCCCGAGATCATCGACCAGCAGGTGCTGGTGGTAAGCTTCGACGAAGCCGACGTGGTGAGCGAGATCAACCGCTACACCATCGAGCACGGCCTGATCATCGATCCGGTCACCCGCAAGACACCCACAGCCGGCAAGGAGCTGTCGATCCTGCAGCAGATGTTCGGCAATATCGGCCGCTTCTCGAAGTAGGCCTGTCGGGGAAGCTCCCAGGGCTTGCCAAAGTTCCCGATTTGCTCCGGTCTCGGAGAAGTGAAGAACCCCCGGGGCAATCGGGCTATACTCCTTCTCGAAATCGCGAACCAAATCAACGGGCTCTTTGAATGCCGACCTCAGATCCAGAGACCACACGGCCGCCGATCCTGCAGATGATGTTCGGCGACGGCACGCCCAAGAAGGCCGCCCTGACCGCGCTCGTCGTGGGCACGATCCTGACCACGATCAACCATGGAGACACGATAGTGGGCGGCAATATGCCGGCGGTGTGGAAGGTGCTGCTCACCTACTGCGTGCCTTACTGCGTCACCACCTGGGGTGCGGCGACGGGCAAGATCGCGCAGTGGCGCCGGGATTACGGACCGCAAGCGTTGTCTCTGGAGTACAACGAGCAATGAACCTGGAGGATTTCTTCAACAAAAACAATGTCGTAGATCTCAGTTTTTTTAATTTCCGCAACGCTATCACCGCTGCCTATTTTGCCGACAAGGATTTGCGAATCCTGCGGGTGAACGACAATTTCAAGAAGTTCTTCCCGGTGCTCGGAAACGTATCGAACGCATATTTCCCCGATGTGCTCGTACAGCTGGGCGTGCCCGGGGAGCAGATCGAGAATTTCGTCTCCAATATCGAGAACAAGGGCTTCGTGCAAATCCCCGCCATCCACATCACGATCGATGGTGAGGATCGCGTCTATTCCCTGCTGTCGACGCGCACCAAGGACGAGTCCTTTTCCTATCTCAATTGCATTCAGGGCCAGTTCGTCGACCGTACCGAGGAGTGGAGCCTGCGCAACGAGCGCGAGCAACTGCTGGAGCGGATCTACCGCGCCGGCGATTTCCTCTCCCAGGAGCACCGCGAAAGGCGCCGCCAGCTGTCGCTGGTCGGCAAGCATGTGGAGGTGAACGTCATCGACAGCTCGGATATGCAGGCCCTCATCGAAGAGCTCCGCGATATCCAGGAGAATTTCGAGAAAAGGCTGCCTGAGTAGAACGCCAACCCGACAGCCCTGTTGCTCGGGTCGGCGAGGTGGAAACAACGGCTGTGGCGTCGCCGGAAACCGGGACGGCTTTTCTCGGCCTGTCGAATCTGGAAATCGTCATGGGGCTGTTGGGCATCGTAGGACTCATACTCATCATAAGACTGGTGGTCGAGGCACGCAGTTGACGCACGGTTCGCTGTTCCGGTTCCGTACTAACGGACAGAGCGGGATTCGGTTGCTATCAAGGCCTGAGCTTATGTCAGCTGAAGAACGCTAGCGGACCCAGCCGGCAGGTTCTCATGAGGGCCGGGTCTGACCCCACTCGGACATACTCAGTGCATAAGAATGTAATCATTTCAAACCGATTTTGTCGGCATCCGCTGCGGGATCAAAGTCGTTCGATATGGTCGACCACGGCCTTGAATCTGGGAGCCAATTCAGGGATCAGGTTTTCGATCCGGGGCCAGTCTTGGGACTTGCCCGCCAAGTCCAGCTCGGCACACAGATCGGCAAGGGCATTGGCGCCGATGGCACGCGATGAAGATTTCAGCTTGTGGCCACCGTCTCGCACGTCCTTCGCAGATCGCTCCGCGACTGCGGCCTCGATATCAGCGACAATATTGCCCGAGGGCTCGACGAAATCCAAAAGCACTTCCTTGATCGTCTCGTCGTCGTCGCCAAACACCGCCATTAACGCGGAGGTGTCGATCGGCCCGTCACCTGTCGGAGCTGAAGACGGCGCGCCCGTATCGCCCGGGCTTTCATCCACCATGTCAACAGCCGGCGCCTCGGGCACCGACATCCAGCGTTGGACGGCATATTTCAGCTTCGACATTTCCACCGGCTTGGAAAGAAAGTCATCCATGCCAATGGCGAAGCAGCGATCCACTTCCTCTTTCATCGCGCTGGCGGAAATCGCGACGATGGGCAGGCGTTTGCCGGTTCCCTCTTCACCGTGCCGCACCGCCTCGGTCAAACCGAAGCCATCCAAATTCGGCATGTGGCAGTCGGTCAGCAGGATCGCATAGGATTTCTTGCCGAGCGCCTCCAGAGCCTCCTTGCCATCGTTCGTAATCTCGGCGGCGAAACCGAGATTTTGCAGTTGGCGCACGATGACCTTCTGGTTCGTGACATTGTCCTCGGCCAACAGGATCAGTTGACCGGCATTTTCGGCCGCCTCGACGCTGGGCGGCTCCTTTACGGTTTCGGGAGCGATGGCGTCGTCGACAATCACGTCGGGCTTTGCACGGCCCGCGGCGACAGCGATGGCGCGAATGAAGGCGGATCGCCTGAGTGGCAAGGTTTCGAGATAGATCACATTTTTCAGCTGCTCGCGCTCATCCCTGTTCCGACTGCTGGTCGCGACGACGAATGGCGTATCCGCGATGTCGCCATGCGATTGTATTTCCGTGATGATCTCCGCGCCGCCTGTCGCTAGCCAACCGGACGCCATATAGACGACGTTATCCAAAACTCCCTCTTGGACTGCTGCTATCAAGGCCGCCGGAATATCGCCGATCTCGTCGAAGACCGTCACCTTCACTCCCCAGTGCTCCAGGTAGCGGGGAACGAGCGCGTTATTGATGACGCAGAGGACGTTCACGCCGCCGAGGTCGTAGCCATCACTCTCGATATTGTGGCCGTAGGCAACCGGCAAGGTCATGGTCACGCTGAAAGTAGAGCCTTCGCCAAAGACGCTCTCGACCTCGATTTCGCCACCCATCATCTCCGTCAGCCGCTGGCTGATCGCCAGACCGAGGCCGGTGCCGCCGAAACGGCGCATAGTCGACTCATCCGCTTGGGAAAAGGCCTGGAATAGTCTTGCCTTGCCTTCTTCGGTGAGGCCGATGCCGCTGTCGATGATGCGAATGCGGAGACTCGCGGCGACCTCCGAGCTGTCTTCCAAAAGGTCGGCGCGGATCAGCACGCCGCCTTTCTCGGTGAACTTGACCGCGTTACCCGCGAGGTTGAGAAGGATTTGCCGGATACGAACCTGGTCGCCCATGACTGCGTCGGGAATATTCGGATCGACGAAGACGCGCAGCCCAACTGCCTTGTTCCTGGCCGTCGTTGAAAGTATCTCGGCGACGTCCTCGACCGCGTCACAGATCGACATCGGGATCAATTCCAGACCGAGCTTGCCGGCCTCAATCTTGGAGAAATCAAGGATGTCGTTGATGATGGTTAGCAAGGCGTAGGCCGAATTGTGGACGGTATCCACCATCTCATTCTGATTGCTGGTCAGCTTGGTCTGCTGCAAGAGATCGATCATGCCGATAACGCCGTTCATCGGCGTACGAATCTCATGACTCATGGCGGCAAGAAATGCGGATTTCGTCACATTGGCCGCCTCGGCTTTCTCGCGCGCTATGCTAACTTTCTTTTCGGCCTCCATGGCTTCGAATATTTCCGCATCAGCCTGCCGACGGTCGGCATCGAATTTCTCTTTCTCATCCGCCGCCCTCTTTATTTCCTTGGATATCTTGTGGCCATATAAGGATACGAACACGACTATGATGACGATGATCGCGCCGATGAGGAACTCGAATATCCGCAGCTCCTGCGCGGACGATACCTGCGTTCTGAAATGCACAGTTTGAATTGCCCGTACTTTTTCAGCAGCGCTGGCGAGTTCGATGCTGACCTGAGCAAACTTGCGGTCCATCGTCGCCATACGGCGGCCCGCCTTTTCTGTCTCTCCGTTGCGGAAATGCGAAAAAATCAAGTCTGCCTCAGCGAGCATACTGCTCATCGCGACCTGGACGGCATCAAGCCCGGACAAAAGATCGTTGGCTTGTCCAGGCGCGACGTTGCTGACAATTTCCTGCCGCGTTGCCTTAAGATGATCCTGGAAGGCTACCAGCGCCGATGCCCGCTTCGCCGTCTCGGTATCGACATCGTGTGAATCGAAGACATCGTTGCCCGGAGCGTTGACCGCAATCGTCAGATTACGCAGTTCATCGATCCCGGCGAGGCGCGTTGCCCAGGCCTGATTGACGCTCACGGAATCGACGTAGATCGTCATGATCAAGTGGTTGAGATAAAGACCCCCACTTATCGTCAGGATGTCGAAGGCAGCCAACAGATAATATATCAGGTGCCATCGCGGCGGCGGCGCCGGTTTTGAAATATCGGACATGACCCCCAGAATTCCCGTGTGCAACCCTTGGGTATTCACGTGGTTCCAGTATGATGCGGATCGAGCAGAGCGTCGAGCGCTATGTGCGCCGGTTGGGCAAGGCTGACAGGCAAGATCCGCCCCGGGCCACGGAGCCCGCGTTGGGCGGCGCCGACGAGAAGCCGATGAAAGGTCTTCTTTTGGCTGAGGCTGTCGAAGAAGTCGTATGATCGGGCCGGCTGGTCGTGATTCCCTATTTTTGAAGCTAACGCTGAGGAAATGCGGCGATGATGGGACCTGCGGTTGGCCGGCAAGATCGTCTTTTCTACGAGTTCGACCTGGAGGACATGGTTCCGCCCGATCATTTGCTGCGGCGGATCGATGCTGTTCTCGACCTGAGCTGGCTGCGGGCCGAGATGGCGCCGCATTACAGCCACTTGGGCTGCCCGTCGGTCTGTCCCGAGTTGATGCTGCGGATACTGCTGGTGGGGTATTGCTACTCGATCCGCTCGGAGCGGCGGCTTTGCCAGGAGGTCAAGCTGAACCTGGCCTATCGCTGGTTCTGTGGCTTGGGCCTGGAAGACACGGTGCCGCACCATTCGACGTTCTCGGTGAACCGGCTCGGGCGCTTTCGCGACAGCGATATCCTGCGCAAGGTCTTCAATTCGGTGCCAGTCACCGAACTCATGGTTGTTTTACAGTCGTATTGCAATTCGGTGCCAGTCACCGAACTCATAGTTGTTTTACAGTCGTCTTACAATTTTAAGTTCAGTGACTGGAACCGAACTTTTGGTTGTTATTCTCACGCGGAGACGCGGAGACGCGGAGGGGGCAAGCCCTTCGGGACAGGCCGTCGGCTCGTGGGCAGCGTCGGCGAGGCCAGACGTATAGCCTCCGCGTCCTCCGCGGCTCCGCGTGGCACACTTCTTCCTGCATATGCCGCCGAGCCGGGCGACCGATCAATGCAAACTCAGCGGCTCCAGGTCGTTCTGGATGGCGCTGCCTATGGCCTCCTCGCGGGTCGGCAGCACGGCGAGCTGGCGGCCATCAGCGCCGTGCACGGCATAGGCTATGCCACCATCCACAGCGATCGCCTTGACATAGGCGATGACCGGCAGGCCGAGGCTGGCAAGGGCTTCGGTCGAGATCACCACCGCGTCCGGGTTCGGGCTCATGACTCACCCACCGCTTTCAGCTCCGGTGCGCTCGCCGTCTCGTCGCCGGCGTCGATGGGGATCGTGCGCGTGCGCGTGGCCGGCAGGGGCTGGTCGATATCGATGTGCAGCAGGCCGTGCTCGAGCTTTGCGGCGCTCACTTCGAGGCCGTCGGCGAGCACGAAATTGCGCTGGAACTGGCGCGCCGCGATGCCGCGATGGAGGAAACGGCGGCTTTCCGCCTCGTCTTCCGCTTCCTGGCGGCCCTGCACCAGCAGCTGGTTGCCTTCGATGGTGACCGAGAGGTCGTCATCGGTGAAGCCGGCCACCGCGAGCGTGATGCGCAGGCCATGCTCGCTCAATTGTTCGATATTGTACGGGGGATAGCCGTCCTGGGCGGTCTTGGAGACGCGCTCCAGAAGCTGCTCGAAAGGCTCGAAACCGAGCAAAAGCGGGCTGTTGAAGACAGACGTACGGGACATAACACTCCTCCTCGTCGAGCGAGACGTGTCCTTGTTCGTCGGGCGTCGCGCGGATCCCACTCAGGTGCAGCGATCCAGCGACGGGCGGCCCGTGAACCGGCACCACCGCGTATTATGTTGGCATTGTCGGCCTCGCCATCAAGCCTGAAGCCTCATATGCGCTCACATCTGGCGGATGACGAATTGACCCGGGCCGCGCGGCGCTCCACTCTCTGGGGGCGGGATGCGAGGAGAAAAACCATGCTGATCAAGACAAAGCGCGGCTGGGAGCTGCCGGAAAGCGCGGCGACGCCGGAAGCGGTCTATCTCGACCGGCGCAGGCTGCTGGCCGGGCTCGGCGCCGGCGGCGCCGTGGCGCTTGCGGGCCTGCCTTTTGCGGCCAGGGCGGCAGAGCCCGGCGCGGCGCTGTACCCTTTCGAGCGCAACGGGCGCTACACCGTGGAGCGCGCCCTGAGCAAGGAGCGCCACGTCACCACCTACAACAACTTCTACGAATTCGGCTCCCACAAGAACATCCACAAGGCGGCCCAGAACCTGGTCACGGACGGCTGGAAAGTGGCCATCGACGGCCTCGTGGAGGCACCGTTCGAGATCGGCGTCGAGGAACTGCTTACGCAGCTGCCGCGTGAGGAGCGGGTCTATCGCCACCGCTGTGTCGAGGCCTGGTCGATGACGGTGCCGTGGAGCGGCTTTCCGCTGGCCGCCCTGGTCGCCCTGGCGCGGCCCTCGAGCGGGGCGAGATATGTGCGCTTCGAGTGCTTCAACGACCGCCAGATGGCGCGCGGCCAGCGCCAGCACTGGTTCCCCTGGCCCTATACCGAGGGGCTGACCATGGCCGAGGCCACCAACGAGCTGGCCTTTATTGCCACCGGGCTCTACGGCAAGCCGATCCTGAAGCAGAACGGCGCGCCGCTGCGCCTCGTGGTGCCGTGGAAATACGGCTTCAAGTCGATCAAGTCGATCGTCCGCATCAGCTTCACGGACACCCGCCCGGCGACCTTCTGGAACACCATCAACGACGAGCTCTACGGCTTCTGGGCCAACGTCAATCCGGACGTGCCCTTCCCCGACTGGAGCCAGGCGACGGAGCGCGTGCTGGGCTCGCGCGAGCGCGTGCCCACCCAGCTCTACAACGGCTATGCCGAATTCGTCGCAGGCCTGTATGGCGACGTTGCCGGTGAGAACATCTTTTTCTAGCCGTGGCCGATCCCCTCACCTGCGACCTTTGCGTGATCGGGGCCGGCGCGGCGGGCCTCAGCGTTGCCGCGGGTGCCAGCCAGATGGGCGCGGACGTGGTGCTGATCGAGTCCGGCACCATGGGCGGCGATTGCCTCAATACGGGCTGCGTGCCGTCGAAGGCGCTGCTGGCGGCGGGCCAGGCAGCAGCCGACATCCGGGGCGCTTCGCGGTTCGGCGTCTTGGCGGCTGAGCCGACTGTGGATTTCGCCGCCGTGCACGCGCATGTGCATGACGTTATCGCCGGCATCGCCCCGCATGATTCCGTTGAGCGCTTCGAGGGCCTCGGGGTGCGCGTGATCCAGGCGCGGGCGCGCTTTACGGGCCCCGAGCGGATGCAGGCCGGCGGCGTGGAGATCAAGGCGCGGCGCTTCGTGCTTGCCACGGGCTCGTCGCCGGTCGTGCCGCCGATCCCGGGGCTGGCGGACGTGCCCTATCTGACCAACGAGACGGTCTTCGATCTCACCGAGTGCCCGGCGCATCTGCTGATCATCGGCGGCGGGCCCATCGGCCTGGAGCTGGCGCAGGCCCATCGCCGCCTCGGCGCAGACGTGACGGTGCTGGAGATGGCGCGCTTCTTCGGCCGCGACGACCCCGAGACCGCAGCCCTGGCCTTGGCGCGGCTGCGCGAGGACGGCGTGACCTTACACGAGGAGACGCGTGTGGCGGCCGTAAAGGCTGACGGCGGCATCACGCTGGACTGCGGCGATTTCGAGGTCTCGGGCTCCCATGTGCTGGTCGCCACCGGGCGCCGGGCCGATACGGACGGGCTGGGGTTGGAGGCGGCAGGGATTGCTTTCACAAGCCAGGGCATCACAGTGGACAAAGGCCTGCGCACCAGCAATCGCCGGGTCTATGCCCTGGGCGACGCGGTGGGCAGCTACCCGTTTACCCATGTCGCCGGCTATCACGCGGGAATCGTGCTGCGCCGGGCCCTGTTCCGCTTGCCGGCCAAAGTCGACACCCACGCCATCCCCTGGGTCACCTATACGGATCCTGAGGTCGCCCAAGTCGGCCTCACCGAAGCGCAAGCCCGCGAGCGACATGCGGATTGCCGGGTGCTGCGGGCGAGCTTCGCGGACAACGACCGGGCCCGCGCCGAACGCCGTACAGACGGCCTGGTCAAGGTCGTGGTGGACCGCCGCGGCCGCGTGCTGGGCGCTTCGATCGCCGGCGCCCATGCCGGCGAGCTGATCCAGATCTGGGTCATGATGGTGGCGCGGCGGCGGCCGATCCGCGACATGGCGTCGCTGGTCCTGCCCTACCCGACCCTGTCGGAAACCGGCAAGCGGGCGGCCGGCGAGTGGTACACGCCATCGCTGTTCAGCGCCCGCACCCGTCGCCTGGTCCGCCTGCTGCTGCGCCTCGGCTGATGAGCGCGCGGGTTCCCTTCCGCAAGAGCCTGTCGGGGCGTCTGCTGCTGCTATCGGCGCTGTTCGTCCTGCTCGGCGAAGTGCTGATCTACGTGCCCTCGATCGCCCGCTTCCGCCTGGTCTTCCTGGAGGAGCGCCTGGCGGCGGGCCACATCGCCACCCTGGCGCTCGAAGCCACCCCCGACGGCCACCTGACCCCGGCCCTGGTGGAGCGCCTGCTCGACCATGCCATGGTCGATGCGGTGGTGCTGCGCACCGCGGATCGCTCCAATTTCATGCTGTCCAAGGAGATGCCGCCGGCGATCGATGCCACCTACGACCTGCGCGACGCCAGCGCCGCCAGGCTGATCGTCGATGCCTTCAAAGCGCTCGCCGAAGGTCCCTCGCCCACCCTGCGCGTGCTTGGCACCTCCCATGTGGAGCCGAATACAGTGGTGGAAGTGGTGCTGGGACAGGCCGCCATGCACCACGAGATGGTGGGCTTCTCGCGACGCATCTTGACGCTCAGTATCGTCATCTCGCTGCTCACGGCAGGGCTGGTCTATATCAGCCTGCACCTGATGATGGTGCGGCCATTGCGCGGCATGACGGATAACCTGACACGCTTTCGCCGCAACCCGGAAGACGCGGCGAGTCAGATCGAGGATACCAGGCGCGGCGACGAGATCGGCGTCGCCGAGGAGGCGTTGGGCCAGATGCAACGGGAGCTGCGCCGGGCGCTGCTGCAAAAGACCCGCCTTGCCGCCCTCGGCGCGGCCATGGGCAAGATCAATCACGACCTGCGCAACACGCTGGCCTCGGCCATGGTGGTCTCGGACAGCCTGTCGCAAAGCGACGACCCCATCGTGCAAAAAGTGACGCCAAGGCTGATGTCGGCCATGGACCGGGCGGTGACGCTCTGCCGCAGCACCCTGAACTACGCCCAAAGCGAGGAGCCCAAGCTCGAGCCCAAAGTGCTGACCCTGCGCACCCTGGTCGACGACGTCGGCGAGATGGTGGTGACGGACACGGGCTCAGCCGTTCACTGGGTCAACGAGGTGCCCGAAGCCATGACCATAACGGCCGACCATATTCAGTTTTTCCGGGTGCTTCAGAACGTCGGACAAAACGCCGTGCAGTCCATGCCCGACGGTGGCACGGTAACGATTGGCGCCGCCAATAAAGCTGCGGTGGCCGTTATAGATTTCGTCGATACCGGCCCCGGTATTCCGGAACGCGCTCGCGAGCACCTTTTTCAGCCTTTCGCCGTCTCGACCAGCGATGCGGGCTCGGGCCTGGGCCTTGCCATTGCACGGGAGAACATGCGCCTGCACGGCGGCGATATCGAACTCGTCGAGACCGGCGACTCGGGCACGCATTTCCGCCTGACCTTGCCGAATCCGCCGAGCTGACCACGAGCAAAGGCGCCGAGCCAGGGCCCGGCGCCTCACTCCGGATCGGAATGCTGCCGTTGCCGCCTCGCACCCGAAGGCGCAACCGACACGCACAGCCCCTACCGGGAGCTGACGTACGGCCCAAGGAATCGTCAGCGCTCCCCCGGGCCGCTACCGCGTGCACCCGAAGGATACCCACGGCCCCATGCAACGGATTGACCGCCGTTGCGGGAATTCGGCCCGCCGCCGACGCGTGCACCTGTCGGCGACAGCGAGGGTGGTCTCCGCCGGACCCGGCCCCGCACAAGGCGAAACCGAAAGGCCCATCGGCCCTCGAATAGCCTGACCACAACGCGGGTCCCGGATCGACCGGATCCGGCCCTTGCGGGCCACGCCGCTCCCCGGTTTCGACCCCGGTGACGGGGCTTGCCGGATCAAAGCTTGGCACCATGCTGCGATCAACCCGGGCGACGGTCAACAGCCCGATTCAGTTATCCCCGATATCCTTGTATTGCAGCCATGGGGAAAGCGTAATCGGTGGACAATCTCACTGCCCCGCCGCCATTCCCTCGCGGCGATGGTCGGCAGCGCCCTGCATTCGGACCGTGCCATCGCCGTCGCGAATCAGGTGGATGGCGTGCAGGCCACTGTTCATGTCGCGTATCGCCACCTCATGCCCGCGTGCGCCCAAACCGTCGGCAATCGCCTCCAACGATGTGCCACGCTCGAGATCGGTCTTGCCGTTGCGATTGCAGAAATTGGGGAAATCGACCGCCGACTGAACGTCCATCCGCCAATCGATGACCGCGACCAGGGTCTTGGCGACATAGCAGATGATGCGCGAGCCGCCGGGCGAGCCGACCACAAGCTCCAGATTTCCATTCGCGTCGAACACGAGTGTCGGCGCCATGGAACTGCGCGGGCGTTTGCCCGGCTCGACCCGGTTGGCCACCAATTCCCCATCGCGCTCAGGCGTAAAGGAAAAATCGGTGAGCTGATTGTTGAGCAGGAACCCGCGCACCATCACTGCCGACCCGAATGCGAATTCGATGCTCGTGGTCATCGCCACGGCATTGCCATCGGCATCGACCACGCTCAGATGGCTCGTCGCGGGCAGCTCCGGTGATGGCGCATCGAGCCAACCCTGCTGGGCGCCTGGAGGCATGCCTGCCTCGCCAACACCGGCCCGGGCACCGTCGATCAAAGCTGCGCGATCCCGCAAATAGGCCTCATCCAACAGGCCTTGTGGCACATCCGCGAAGTCCGGATCCGCGATGTAGCGGTCTCGATCCGCATAGGCGAGCCGGCTGGCCTCGGCGATCAGATGTATGGCTTGTTCGGAGCCCGGCGCCAATGCCGCCATATCGTGGCCGGCAAGGAGCGCCATGATTTGCAGCACCGTGATGCCGCCCGAGCTTGGTGGCCCCATGCCGCAGATGCGATGCCCACGATATGGCAGGCAGACCGGCGGCCGCTCCACGGCTTCATACTTGGCAAGGTCGCCACGGGTCATATCGCCCGGATTGACGGCCGCGCCGGTCACCGCGGCAACAATCTCCCCGGCCAGGCGGCCACGATAGAAAGCATTGGCGCCGCCTTCTGCGATCGCCTTCAAGCCAAACGCGAAATCCGGGTTCTGCAGCAAGGTGCCGGCAGGTTTCGCATTCCCATCGGCATCAAGAAAATACGCCGCGGCGACGGGGAGGCGACGCAATGTCGGCGCCCAGCCGGCAAGCTTCGCCAGCCGCGGGCTGATCTCGAAGCCCTCTTCCGCGAGCGCTATCGCAGGCTGGAATAGATCCGCCCAGGGCAGCTTGCCAAAGCGGCCATGGACGTCTTCGAGCAGGCGCAGCAAGCCTGGCGTACCCACCGAACGGCCGCCAACCAGCGCATCGAAATAACCGGGAGCCGAACCATCCGGGTTCAGGAAGCGTTCAGCCGTGGCGGCGGCAGGCGCCGTCTCCCGACCGTCATGGCTGGTTACCGCGTCATTGGCGGCATCGTAATGCAGCAGGAATGCGCCGCCGCCGATGCCGGACGATTGCGGCTCGACCAGATTCAAGACCAGCTGCATGGCGATGGCAGCGTCGGTCGCGCTGCCGCCCGCGGCCAAGATCTCCGCGCCGACTCGAGCGGCGTGGGGATTGGCTGCGACCACCAGCTCGCGATTGGCCACCACCTGGGCGTGATCAGCGGCCCCGGTGCCGATTTCAGGCTGCACACCCTGGTCATCCGCCAGCGCGGGCGATACAGCAAACATGGCGAGCACAATTGCCGCGCATGCCTGCCTAACCACCCGGCAACATTGACCGTTGTGGCGCCCCGCGGCTAGTTTGACGCCAAGAGTGGTGACGCGGCGGTCGGAAAGGTGGCCAATGCCAGACTTGGGTGTGGTCGATACGGTGGCGGCGCTGCGCAAAGCGGTTGCGGCCTGGCGCGCCGACGGGCTTTCCGTCGGGCTGGTTCCCACCATGGGCTTTCTCCATCGCGGGCACATTGCGCTCGTGAACGAGGCTCGTGCCGAGACGGATCGTGTGGTTGCCAGCATTTTCGTCAATCCTTCCCAATTCGGTGAGAACGAAGATTTCCAAACATATCCGCGCGATCTCGACGGTGATTTAGCAAAACTGGATGGTGCCGGAACGGCTCTCGCCTTCATTCCCAATGTGACGGAAATGTATCCGCACGGGTTTTCTTCCAGCATTTCGGTTTCGGGAATCGCAGATGGTTTGTGCGGAGCGGCACGACCCGGCCATTTTGCCGGTGTCGCGACCGTGGTGACCAAGTTGCTGCTCCAATGCCTGCCGGATCGCGCCTTTTTCGGCGAAAAGGACTACCAGCAACTGCAAGTGATTCGGCGCATGGTTCACGACCTTGATATCCCCGTTGATATCGTCGGAGTGCAGACCGTGCGCGAGGACGACGGCCTCGCCATATCGTCGCGCAACGCCTATTTGAGCCCTGAGCATAGGGTCTGTGCGCCCGAGCTCTATCGCGCTATCGCGGAAGCCGCGGTCGCGGCCGCGGCCGGCGCCACGGCCGCCGCCGTTTGTGCGACGGCGGAGGCCCGAATGGCAGCTGCCGGCTTTGCGCCGATCGACTATGTCGAAATGTGCGATGCTGAGACCCTCGAGCCGGTCAAGGTGGCAAACCGGCCAACGCGCGTGTTTGCCGCGGCCCACCTGGGCTCCACCCGATTGATCGACAATGTGGCGGTCATGGGCGGCACCATCGCGGCCGAATCGCCCGGTACCGAGAACAAGTAACAGCCGGCTATCAGCCAATCTCCGTCCGGCTGTCGTTGCATCGGGTAACGCGCCAGGTAAGCCTTGCCGTCAGGCCCCTCGAAGCGAACCTCCTGCACAGGCAAGGCCTCAGTCTCGTCAATCCCGACGAAGTCTACCTGGCGGGGCCGGTAGACTGGCTCATAGGCGGCACGAACCATCGCCATGAAAGCCTCTGCATTGCCGAATTTCGCTCTGATATTGGGTGCGGCAAAAGCAAAAGCAGCCTCTCCGTCATCACGCGAAAAGGCAGCGATCTGGTCTTCGATGACGCGTTGGATGGCTGCGCGGTCCGCCTCATCCAGGTCCGCCGCCGAAGCGTCGGATGCCACGACGCTTGCTACAGCCAGGACTGCCAGCAGCCATCTTCTCATGGCGGCCACCCACGAGACACGTCAACGGACGTAGACTTGCACCTCGTTGGTGCGCGCGGTGTCGCTGGTTGCCGAGGCCAAGATAACGCGATCGGCCGGCAAACCCATGTCGATCAGCGAGCGCATGACGCGTTCGGCATTGCGCTTGGCATTGCCCGCATTGGCCGCCACGTCAGACGGCCCACCGCTCAACGGCGTCACCGCCACCAGCTCGAAACGGGCGTCGGGCCTGCGTTCCAGCGCTGTCGAGACGGCACCGTACAAAGCCTCTTCGTAGGCCACATTGGCACTGTCGAAACGAATGACCACCAATGCCGGGCCACTGCGCGCGGCAGTCAGCGGTGCCAAGGCAGCCGCGCCACTCGACATACCCGACAGGGCCGGCCCGTAGGCACGGCCGCTGCTTACCGCAAGCGCCAGGCTGGTCAGGTTGCGGCGCTCGCCATACAGATAACTGTTATGCCGGCTAATCGTTGCGTTGATCTCGTTAACCAGTCGATCATTGGATACCATGATGCGGCTGAGATTGTCCTCAAGCACCGCCAGTTGCCGGTGATCTTCCTCGACGGCGCCTTGAATGCTGTAGGCCGCACGCGTGGACTCGAAGAGATAGTTCGCCATGTCGGAATTTGCGGCGATGCGGTTCGACAGCTCCGCGAGATGCGAATTGTCATCGGCAATTCTGTCAAGTTCGCCCTGGGCTGACTGCCACTGACTGACCAAGATCGGATTGCCTGGCGTCGTGCCCACTTGCAGACGCGTGTTTATCTCTCCGACCAGCGCATGGTAGCGCTGCGAAGCCTGCGCCGCATTGTCCGACACCGAGCGATATTCGCCGGCCTGACCATCGATCTGGCCCTTCAGGCCCTGCAGCTCGCCGCCGAGCGAAGCGACCTTCTGCCCAACGAAAGTGCCGGTCGCGTTGCCCGCAAAACCGCCGGGTGCCGCCACATCGACCTGCGGTCGCTGGGTCGAGCGGGTCACCGGCTCGATCAACGGCGCATCCATCGATTCGATAGGTGACGGTGCAATCTCGACCCTTTGCGGGGGCGGTGCCGGGTCGTCACCTTCCAACGACGGCCAGAGCCCTTCCTCGGAAACCGAGCAGGCACTCAAAACTATGGCCGCGACTAGCGGCGCAGCGGGCTTGAGGCATATGTCCATGATCGCGAAAGCCACCCTTTTGTGCGCGCCCAATGTCGGGCACCCGCCGCCAGTTTTTGTCACTGCATTAGGCCCCCCGAAAGACGCGAGATATTACACCGAAGGCTTTGCGGGCCTCAAGGCGGATTTTACCCGGCGCAATTCCACGGCGCCCCGCTTGCCTTGATCTGAGCCATCGAGTAGGTTGCGCCCGCATCGCCGCCGGCATGGCCGCGACCGCGCGCCCGTAGCTCAGCTGGATAGAGCACCAGACTACGAATCTGGGGGTCGG
>CAYPAX010000090.1:0-18304 GCA_964408735.1 uncultured Rhodospirillaceae bacterium
AGCTGCCTGCCCTATGTGGCTGATAACGCAGCGGCGGCGGAGCCCAGGTTCTTTCCCCTGACCACCAATGCGCCCGCCGCCAGGCAGATCCTGCCGGGCGACGACGAGCGATTTCTTCCTCTGGACGCTGCGCGACAGGGCCGGGGCAGCGGCATTCGCGCGGACCGGCAATTCCTAGGGTTGGAGCGCATACCGCGGGCGACCGTCCTCGCCGCCGCGATTGCCCCTGTTCCGGCGCCTGCTGTGCCCCAGACCGATACCGCGTATGCCTGGCCCGTCGCAGACGTTCCCGGCAGCCGCATCAGCTCGCCCTATGGCTGGCGCGACGATCCCTTCACCGGCGAACGGGCCTTCCACGGCGGGCTCGATATCGCGGCCCCGGCGGGCACGGCGGTTCTCGCCACGGCGGATGGCACCGTGCGTGCGATCGGCGAGCATCCGCGCCTCGGCAAATATGTGATGCTGCGCTTCCCGGACGGCTCGGAGGCCACCTATGGGCACCTTGAGAGCATCACTGTCGGCTCCGGCCAAAAGGTCGTGCGGGGAGAGACGCTGGGCGGCGTCGGCAGCAGCGGCCGGTCGACCGGCCCGCACCTCGACTATCGCGTCAAGGTCGCCGGCCAGAGCGTCGATCCCCTGCCACTGCTGCGTATGACGCCCTGACTACATGTCGGTGTAGTCGTAAACGCCGTTGCTCCATTCGTAGAAGACGTAGCCCGGCGCCGAAACATCGCCCTTGTCGTCGAAGCCGATATCCCCAAGCACGGTCTGGAAGCTACCGCCGCGCAGCACCGCGATCAGAGCATCAAGGTCGGTCGAGCCCGCGGCCTCCGCAGCCTGGGCGAAGACCTGAACCGCAGCGTAGGTGTAGAGCGTGTAGCCTTCGGGCTTGTAGCCTTGGGCCAGGAAACGCTCGACCACATCGGCCGCGTTGGGGTTCTTCGCCGGATCGGGGCTGAACGAGAACAAGGTGCCCTCGCCGGCATCGCCGGTGATCGACCAGAATTCCTCGGTAACCAGCGCATCGCCTGAAACCAGCCGCGCTTCCAGCCCCTGGGCGCGGGCCTGACGGACGATCAGGCCGGCCTCGGTGTGGTAGCCGCCGAGATAGATGATGTCGATGCCGGCCGCCTTGAGCTTGCTGACCAGCGCCGAATAGTCCTTCTCGCCCGCCGTATAGGCTTCGTACATGGCCTCGGTGATGCCCAGCGAAGCGAGCTGCTTGCGGGTCTCGTCCGCCAGGCCTTTGCCGTAGGCCGTCTTGTCGTGAAGGATGGCGATCTTCTGGCCGCCAAAATGGTCGGCCAGGAAGGATCCGGCCACGGCGCCCTGCTGGTCGTCGCGCCCACAGGTGCGGAAGACATTGTCGAAGCCCTGCTCGGTGAGCAGCGGATTGGTCGAGGCGGGCGAGATTTGCAGAATGCCCTCCTCGTAATAGGTCTCGGAGGCCGGGATAGACGTCGAGGAGCAGAAATGCCCGGCCATGAAGACCACGCCCTTGTTGACCATCTGGTTGGCCACGGCGACGGCCTGCTTGGCCTCGCAGCCGTCATCGCCGATCTCCAGCACCAGCTGGTTGCCGAGCACGCCACCGGCGGCATTGATGTCGGCGACGGCCATCTGGGCCCCGCGCACCATCTGTTCGCCGAATATGGCGTATTGGCCCGTCACCGGCCCGGCGGTGGCGATGGTGATGTCGTCGGCCATGGCTGGCATCGCCACGGTGGCGGCCATGCCGAGCGCGATTAGCGTCCGTTGAACTGAAGTCTTCATCTTTCCTCACCTCTCTCCGATCCGGCAGCAAGACACTTCCAAAAGATCGCCCTTCGAACCGGCTTTGCCAAGCCCCCTATAGGGGTCGATACGTGAATGGCCCTGTTTTGCGGTAGAGCCAGGGATATTGGCGCACCATCAGGCGCACCTTGGCAATGCGAAAAGCGACCAGGCCGATGGCGATGAGAACCGCGGTGTCGACGAGGAATCCCGGCAGCGACAGCAAAGGCCCATCGAACAGGCCATAGATGAGAAAGCGATCGCCGAAGCCAAGGCCGAAACAGGCGAAGACCACCTGCCAGGGCGGCCGCCAGGTGATGGCAATGGCGCGGCCGGTCATCAGCGCCGCACCACCGGCAATGACCAGGGTGATACCGATCCAGACATCGAGCGTGGTGCCGGTCAGCGTCGCCGCGTCGCCCCAAATCGCCATGCTCAGTGCCCCCCTTCGAGATAGGCGGCCTGGACCTCGGCGTTGGCCATCAGCTCTTCGCCGGTGCCCTGAAGCACGATCTTGCCGTTGGCCATGACATAGCCGCGATTGGCCAGGCGCAAGGCATGAAACGCGTTCTGCTCGACCAGCAGGATGGTCATGCCGCGGCTGCGGTTGATGTCGGCGATGACCGCGAAGATCTGCTTGACGATCAGCGGCGCCAGGCCGAGCGAGGGCTCGTCGAGCAGCAACAGCCGCGGCCGGCTCATCAGGGCGCGGGCGATGGCAAGCATCTGCTGCTCGCCGCCGGACAGGGTACCGCCGCGCTGGCCGCGGCGCTCGGCGAGGATGGGGAACGTGGCGAAGACCGCGTCGAGGTCTTCCTGGAAGTTTGCTTCCTCGCCGACCACTGCGCCCATCTGCAAATTCTCCAGCACCGTCATGCGCGGGAAGATGCGCCGGCCTTCGGGGGCTTGGGCAAGGCCGCGGCGGACGATCTGGAAGGTCGGCAGCGCCGTGATCTCCTCGCCTTCGAAGAGCACGCGCCCGGCGCTGGCGTGGGGGTTGCCGCAAATGGTCATCAACAAGGTCGATTTGCCGGCGCCGTTGGCCCCGATCAGGGTGACGATCTCGCCTTCGCCCACGGTCAGGTCGACGCCGCGCAAGGCCTCGATGGGGCCGTAATGGCTGTGCACGCCTTCGACGGAAAGCATCATGCCGCGCCCTCCTCGGTCTCGCCGAGATAGGCGCGAATGACGGCAGGGTCGGCGCGCACGGCGGCCGGGTCGCCGTCGGCGATCAGCTTGCCGTAATCGAGCACCACGATGTGATCGGAGATGCCCATGACCACGTTCATGTCGTGCTCGATCAAGAGAATGCCGATCTGCTGCTCGTCGCGGATGTCGAGCAGCAGCTGGTTGAGCTCTGCGGATTCGCGCGGGTTGAGGCCGGCGGCGGGCTCGTCGAGACAGAGCAGCACCGGGCGGGTGCACATGGCCCGCGCGATCTCGAGGCGGCGCTGGGCGCCATAGGGCAGCTCGCCGGCGCCGCGGTCGGCAGCGTCGACCAGGCCAACGCGCTCCAGCCAATGGCGGGCAAGCTCTACCGCCTCGTCCTCGGCATGGCGGTAGGCGGGCAGGCCGAGCAGCCCGGCGATGGAAAAGGCCGAAGCACGCATCAGCGCGTTGTGCTGGGCCACGACCAGATTCTCGAGCACCGACATGGCGGGGAACAGTCGGATGTTCTGGAAGGTTCGCGCGATGCCGGCGCGGGCGATGCGGAAGCCGTCCATGCGCTCGAGCAGATAGGGCTCGTCGCCGTGGCCGCGCAGGGTCAGGCGCCCGACGCTCGGCTTGTAGAACCCGGTCAGGCAGTTGAACACGGTGGTCTTGCCGGCGCCGTTGGGGCCGATGATGGCGGTGATCTGCTCGGGCGCCGCGACGAACGAAAGGTCGTCTATCGCCACCAGGCCACCGAAGCGCATGGTCAGATGCTCGACCGTCAAGAGCGCGCTCATGGCGGCGCCCCCCTGCCCGCCAGGCGAATGGTGGGCTGGCGCCGCGACAGCAGGCCGCGCGGCCGCCAGATCATGATCAGCACCATGGCGCTGCCGAAGGCGAGCATGCGGAACTCGGAGAACTCGCGCAGGAACTCGGGCAGCAGGATGATCGCCGCGGCGGCCAGCACCACGCCGATCTGGCTGCCCATGCCGCCGAGCACGACGATGGCGAGGATGATGGCGGATTCGATGAAGGTGAAGCTCTCGGGGCTGATGAAGCCCGAGCGCGTGGCGAAGAAGGAGCCCGCGAAGCCGCCGAACATGGCGCCGAGCGAAAAAGCCGAAAGCTTGGTGTTGACCGGATTGATGCCGAGGGCGCGGCAGGCGATCTCGTCCTCGCGCAAGGCCTCCCAGGCGCGCCCCAGTGGCAGTTTTCGAATGCGCAGCACGAAAAAGTTGGTCAGCAGGGCGATGCCGAGAATGATGAAGTAGAGGAAGATGATGCGGTACTGGCCGGAATAGTCGAGCCCGAAATACTCGTGGAAACCGACGCCGTCCTTGACCCGCTTGGTGAACTCGAGCCCGAACAGCGTCGGGCGCGGCACCCCGGTGATGCCGTTGGGCCCGCCGGAGAGATCGACCCAGTTGACCAGCACGACACGAATGATCTCGCCGAAGCCGAGGGTGACGATGGCGAGATAGTCACCGCGCAGGCGCAACACGGGATAGCCCAGCAATATGCCGAAGCTGGCAGCGAAAACGCCAGCCAGCGGCAGGCACATCCAGAAGCCGAAGCCGAATTCCGTGCCGAGCAGCGCAAAGCTGTAGGCGCCGACGGCGTAGAAGGCGACATAGCCGAGGTCAAGCAGGCCGGCCAGCCCGACGACGATGTTGAGGCCCCAGCCCAGCATCACGTAGATCAGCACCTGGGTCGCGGTATCGACCACATAACGGTCGGCGAAAGGCATGAACGGCATGGCGATGGCGGCAAGCAGCGCCGCCATGGCCGCGAAACCCCAATAGCGCTGCCACAGGGTTTGCCCGGGCGCGGCCGCCTTTACTTTCGGGGTTGGCCGCAATCCAGCGAAGACGCCGCTGGCGCGCGCGAAAACCATCAGCCCGCGGCCAACGAAGACGATCGCAGCCGCCTGCAGCAACAGCTCCCAGCGGCCATGCACCGAGAGCCCGCCGACGCCGTGTTCGAGCTTGAGCCCGAGCATGGGCACGGCAAGCGCCAGCGTCACCAGGCCGGCGAGCACCGCTTCGCGCAGCGCCTTGACGGCGGTTGCTTCCGCCACGCCTCAGACCTTCTCGATTTCGGGCCGGCCGAGCAGGCCGGAGGGGCGGAAGATCAGCACCAGGACGAGAATGCCGAAGGCGGCCACGTCCTTGTACTCGACCGTGAAATAGCCGGACCAGAAGGCCTCGACCATGCCCAGCAGCATGCCGCCCAGCATGGCGCCGGGCAGCGAGCCGATGCCGCCAAGCACCGCTGCCGTGAAGGCCTTGAGCCCGGCGATGAATCCCATGAAGAAGTCGATGACGCCGTAATAGAGGGTCACCATGACACCGGCCACCGCCGCCAGCGCCGCGCCCATGACGAAAGTCAGCGAGATGGTGCGGTCGACATCGATGCCGAGCAGGGTCGCCATGGTGCGATCCTGCTCGCAGGCGCGCTGGGCGCGGCCCAGCGAGGTGCCGCCGATCAGCGAGGCGAAAGCCACCATCAGCACCACGGTCAGGATGACGATGAAGATCTGGATATAGCTCAGTGTGACGAGGAAGTTGTTGGCCTCGTAGACGTGGAACTTACCCTCGATGATCGGGCTGATGGCCTTGACGCCGGCGCCCTGGCTGAGCAGCACGTAGTTCTGCAGGGCGAGCGACATGCCGATGGCCGAGATCAGCGCCGCCAGGCGTTGCGAGCCGCGTAAGGGGCGATAGGCCACGCGCTCCACTGTCCAGCCGTAGAGCGAGGTGAACAGCATCGCCACCACCAGCACCACCAGCAATGCCAAGGGCACCCAGGTGATGCCGGCAGCACCGAGAATGGTGAAACTGATGACCGCGACGAAGGCACCGATCATGTAGATCTCGCCATGGGCGAAATTGATCATGCCGATGATGCCGTAGACCATCGTGTAACCGATGGCGATGAGCCCATAGATACTGCCGAGCGTCACGCCATTGATCAGTTGCTGAAGGAAATAGGCCATCCGCCCCCCACCGACGATGCCCCCACATCTAGAGCAGATTCCCTAGATTTGGAACCTTATGGCGGCGGAATCTTGCCTTGCTTGACGAGCACGTATTCGAGCTTGCGCCGGGCGAGGCCCATAAGCTCGTGCTGGCTCACGTGCGGCGAGCCGACCATGGCGACTTCTGTGCCGCTATCGGGATCCACGGCGGTGACCTTCAGCGAGCCGCCGACCTGATAGAATTCGAAGATGACCTCGCTAGGGTCCCACGCCATGGGCGCAGGTCTTATACCAAGGCTCGATGATAAAGGCCCATTTGATGGCTTGAGGCGCCTTTCCGGGTAGGAGCGGCGCGCCGGGCGATGCGGGGGCATCGTTCAAGCGTCGCGACGCATCCGGGGAGCCGCCTCGGGCCACCGCAGGCCACGCGCTTTTCGCCGCTGGCGTCGTCGCGGGCCGCTTGACGTGGGGAAACACGACGGCGCGACCCGCTCCTAGCCAGCGACGAAAATCGTGCGGTCAAATGGGTCTTTATCATCGAGCCTTGGTATTAAGCCGCGGCGCGGCTGATGTCGAGGTTGGCCCAGACACGGCGCAAGGAATCGACCAGATGGTCCATCATGGCGTCGTCGTGCAGCGGACACGGCGTGATGCGCAGGCGCTCCGTGCCGCGCGGCACGGTGGGATAGTTGATCGGCTGCACGTAGATGCCATGATCGCTCAAAAGCTCGTCGCTGGCGCGCTTGCAGAGCACCGGATCGCCGACCATCACCGGTACGATGTGGCTCGGATTGTCGATCACCGGAATGCCGACATCGGCCAGGCGACGCTTGAGCGTCCGCGCGCGCTCCTGGTGGCTTTCGCGCTCCGCATTGCTCGCCTTGAGATGCTTCACCGCCGACAAGGCGCCTGCCGCCACGGCGGGCGGCAGCGAGGTGGTGAAGATGAAGCCGGAAGCGAACGAGCGCACCACATCGACGATCGAGGCCGAAGCCGTGATATAGCCGCCCATGACGCCGAAGGCCTTGCCGAGCGTGCCCTCGATGATATCGACCTGATCCATCAGGCCCTCACGCTCGGCAACGCCGCCGCCACGGGGGCCGTACATGCCAACGGCGTGGACTTCGTCGAGATAGGTGAGCGCGTTGTGGCGCTTGGCGACCTCACAGATCTCGCCGATCGGCGAGATGTCGCCGTCCATCGAGTAGACGGACTCGAAAGCGACGATCTTGGCCGCATCCGGGTCGAGCTCGCTCAACAGCTCGTCGAGATGGCCGGGATCGTTGTGGCGGAAGATCTTCTTCGGTGCCTTGGAATGGCGCACGCCTTGGATCATCGAGGCGTGGTTCAGGGCATCCGACAGAATGACGCAGCCGGGCAGGATGGAGCCGAGCGTCGAAAGCGTCGCATCGTTCGAGATGTAGCCAGAGGTGAACAGCAGCGCCGCTTCCTTGCCGTGCAGGTCGGCCAGCTCGCGCTCCAAAAGCACATGATAGTGGGTCGTGCCGGAGATGTTGCGTGTGCCCCCGGCGCCCGCGCCGGCACGTTGCAAGGCCTCGGTCATGGCACTGATGACGTCCGGATGCTGACCCATACCGAGGTAGTCGTTGGAGCACCAGATCACCACCTGGCGCTCGCCGCCATCCTGGTAATAGGTCGCCCGGGGAAACGCGCCGGCGTGTCGCGCCAAATCCGCGAAAATCCGATAACGCCCCTCTTCCCTAAGAGAATCAAGGGATTGGGAGAAATATTTCTCGTAATCCATGAGCTAGATTCCGCTACCAACCTTACCTGGGACCTGATGATCTCAAAGTATGTCGCCACGATCCTTGATCAAGATCAGGCGCGCATTTCAGGGTACCGCTTTTGCCGATCGTTCACCAGACCGTGCCGCTACGCCGCCGCGTAGCCGCCGTCTACGATCAACGTGTGCCCGGTGATGAACGAGGCTGCCGGCGAGCACAGGAAGAGCGCCGCATCGCCGATCTCCTGTGGCGTTCCCCAGCGCTTCATCGGCGTGCGGTCGATGATGGTCTGGTAGCGCTCGGGCTCGCGATCGGCCAGGCCGGCTGTCAGCTTGGTCTCGATCCAGCCGGGCGCGATGGCGTTCACGCGCACGTTCTGCTGGGCCCAGCCGATGGCCAGCGACTTGGTCAGATTGACCAGCCCTGCCTTGCTGGCAGCGTAGGCCGGCGTTGCCAGCGAGCCGTAGAAGCTGAACATCGAGGCGATGTTGAGGATTGTGCCCTTGGCGATGACCAGCTTGCCGAGGCAGGCGTGGCTCATGCGCATGGCGCCGATGAGGTTGGTGTTGACCACCTGGGCGAACTGGTCGGGCTGGTACTCCTTGCCCTGGCGCACGATGGTGCCGGCGTTATTCACCAGAATGTCTATAGCGGAGACGGACGACAAAAATTCCTCGATCGACAGATCGTTGGTCACGTCGAGGCGATGGGCCGTAAGCTCGCCGTGGGGCGTGCCGAGTTCGCAGGCGTCCAGGGTCTCGCTGCTGCGCGCGGTCACGGTGACCTCGGCCCCCGCTTCCTGAAACGCCAAGGCTATGCCGTAGCCGATGCCCGAGGCACCGCCGGTCACCACCGCCTTCTTGCCGGAAAGATCGATCACACGTGCCATTGATGTGCCTCAGTCGAGGGTGTTGACGGGATTGGGAACGGGCTCGCCGAACAACGCCGCCTTCAGGTTCGCGGCCGCGGTCTCGATCATGCCGTGGCGCGACTGCACCGTGGCACTGGCGATATGCGGAGTCAGAAAGACGTTATCGAGCGACTTGAGGCCGTCGGTGACCTTGGGCTCGAATTCATAGACATCGACGCCCGCGCCTGCGATCTGGCCCTCTTGCAGCGCTGTCAGCAAGGCTTCCTCGTGCACCACGGGGCCGCGGGCGATATTGATCAGATAGCCGTCCTCGCGCATCGCCGCCAATTGCTCGGCGCCGATCAGATGCCGGGTCTCGGGCGTCAGCGGCGTCAGCAGCACCACGAAGCGCGCCTCGGCCAGCAATTGGTCGAAGGGCATCCAGGTCGCGCCAAGCTCGGCCTCGATCTCGGGCGCGACCTTGTTGCGGTTGTGATAGGCGATCTCCAGCCCGAAGCCCTTCGCCCGGCGCGCCAGCTCCTGGCCGATGCGCCCCATGCCGATGATGCCGAGCGTCTCGCCCTGCAAGGCAACGCCCCAGAAGAGCGGGAAGGAAAAGGTATCGAGCTTGCCCGCGCGGGCATAGCGCTCGGCCTCGCCGAGCCGGCGGCCGGTGGCCAGCACCATGGCCATGCCGAAATCGGCCACCGCGTCGGTCAAAATCCCGGGCGTGTTGGTAACCTGCACGCCGGCGGCCGTGGCCGCATCGACGTCCACGTTATCTACGCCGGCGGATGAATTGGCGAGCACCTTCAGCTTGCCCTTGCCCGCCGCGAGCAGGTCCGCGCCGACCGGCACCATGTGCACGAGCAGGCCATCCTTGCCGTCGGCGAGGCGGGCAAGCTCGGCCGCATCGGGCACGCCGTCCGCGAAGATATCGACGTGCTCGACCTCGAAGTGGCGCCGGAGGTCGGCGAGAACCGCCTCCGACGCCCAACTCGCGACCAGAACCGAAGGCTTCATGCCTGGCTCACTTGCGGCTCCAGGCTTCGACCTTCTGGCGCTGACGGCCGAGGCCCTCGATGCCGAGGGTCATGACGTCGCCCTTCTTGAGGAAGGTCGGCGGCTTCATGCCGGCACCGACGCCCGGCGGCGTGCCGGTAGAGATGACGTCGCCCGGATGCAGGGTGAAGATCTTGCTGAGATAGCTGATCAGCTTGGCAACCCCGAAAATCATGGTCTTGGTGTTGCCGGTCTGTCGGCGCTCACCATTGACGTCGAGCCACATGTCGAGGCGCTGCGGATTTTCGACCTCGTCGGGGCTAACCAGCCAGGGGCCGATTGGCGCGAAGGTGTCGCCGCTCTTGCCTTTGGTCCAGGTCGGGCCGTGCTCCATCTGCCATTCGCGTTCGGAGACGTCGTTGCAGATGGTGTAGCCGGCGACGTGGCTCAGCGCGGCCTTCTGGGTGACGTTGTTGGCGGCGGTGCCGATGACCACGCCAAGCTCGCACTCCCAGTCCGACTTCTTCGAGCCCTTGGGCATGACGACGGTGTCGTTGGGACCGTTGAGCGCGCTGTTGGCCTTGATGAAGAGGATCGGCTCCTTGGGGATCGGGCTGCCGGTCTCCTTGGCGTGATCGACGTAATTGAGGCCGATGCACATGATCTTGCCGACCGGCGACCAGGGCACACCGAGGCGCGGGCGGCCACCGACCAGCGGCAGGCGCTTCGCATTGTAGCGGCCAAGCTTGGCCATGCCCTTGGGGCTCAACAGATCAGGCGTGATGTCGCCGATCTTGCCGCTGAGATCACGCAGCTTGCCGTCGCCATCGATGAGGCCGGGCTTTTCCTTGCCCGGGCGGCCGTAACGTACGAGTTTCATGTTTCCTCCCCGACCCCGGTGGGTCGATCGAAAGTTATAAAAGTAGCTGGGCAATCATATGATCTAGAGGCTGATGCCTCCGTCGACCACGACTGCCTGGCCGGTCATAAACGCCGCGGACTCCGACGCGAGATAGGTGACGAGCCCGGCGATCTCTTCAGGCTGCGCTAGGCGGCCCATGGGTTGTCTGTCGATAAACATGCGCCGCGCCGCGACCGGATCGTCGAAAGCCTGAATGCGCTCTCCAAGCGATGGCGTCTCGACAGTGCCGGGACAAACGGCGTTGCATGTGATTCCGTGCTCGATGTAGTCCATCGCAACCGATTTGGTCAAACCAATTACAGCGGCTTTTGTCACGCCATAGGCGGCGCGGCTTTTCACGCCGCTCACCGACGAGGCGACGGAGGCCATGTTGACGATGCGGCCATAGCCGCCCTCGATCATGCCGGGCAGATACGCGGCGATGGTCCGGCGCATGGAATACACATTAATGCGGAACGAGCGCTCCCAGTCCTCGTCGTCGCACTCGAGCAAGCTGCCAACGGCGACATAGCCGGCGCAATTGAAAAGAATATCCACCGGACCCGTGCGCTCGCGCGCCGCGGCAACCGACTGCGCATCCGTAACGTCGAGAGCGAATGTCTCGGCACCATCGAGACCGGCCAATTTGGCGGCATCGATGTCCGTGGCCCAAAGCTTCGCGCCTTCTGCCAGGAATGCCTCCGCCGTGGCGCGCCCGATGCCTTGTCCGGCTGCCGTGATCAGCGCCGTCTTGCCTGCCAGGCTCATCGCGCGAGCCCGCTCAATGGGGCCACGCGCGGCCCGTTGCTAATGCAGTCCATACAGTAAGTGTCCTCCCGCTTGCGAGGCGCGAACATAGCGGCGCGGCACTTGCGGCGGCAAGGGCTTTGCGGATTTCGCCAGTCGGTGCTTGCGCAAGCCGGCAGATTGGCATTATCTGCGCCCAATCGAGACAATCAAGAATTCCGAAGAACGCGAGGTTCGCATGACCGACGAAATCCTGACCGTGCGTCTGCATCAAGCGGACAATGTGGTGACCGCAAAGCAGACCATAGCCGCGGCAACGGCCGTTCCCGGCGAGGCGGTGTCGACGACGGAGGAAATTCCGGTCGGCCACAAGGTCGCGACGAGCGCGATCGCAAACGGCGATCCGGTACGCAAATACGATCAGATCATCGGCTTCGCGACCGAAGACATTCAGGCCGGCCAGCACGTGCACACCCAGAATGTCGAGATGCAGGCCTTCGAGCGCGACTACGCCTATGGCGTCGACGCCCGCGACACGGCCTATGTGCCGGACGCCGAGCGCGCCACCTTCCAGGGCATCGTGCGCGCAGACGGCCGGGTCGCGACGCGCAACTATATCGGCATCATCAGCTCGGTGAACTGCTCGGCCACCGTCGCCAAGTACATCGCAGATAGCTTCCGCGGCGAGGCGCTGGCCGACTATCCGAATGTCGACGGCGTGGTGGCGCTGACCCACGGCTCGGGCTGCGGCATGTCGAATTACGGCATCGGTTGGGAGTTCCTGCAGAACACGCTCAACGGCTACAAGTCGCACCCCAACTTCGCCGGCATCGTCGCGGTGGGGCTCGGCTGCGAAGTCAATCAGATATCCGGCATGGTCGAGCAGCATGGTTGGCAGACCGGCAAGATGCTCTCGACCATGACCATCCAGGACTCGGGCGGCACCCGCAAGACGGTCGAGGAAGGCGTCGCGCGTATCCGCGAGATGCTTCCCGAAGCCGACAAGGTCGAGCGCCAAAGCGTGCCCGCGAGCCATCTCATCCTCGGCCTCGAATGCGGCGGCTCGGATGCCTATTCGGGTATCACAGCCAATCCGGGGCTGGGCGCGGCGGCCGATCTTCTGGTGCGCCATGGCGGCACCGCGGTGCTTGCCGAGACGCCCGAGGTCTATGGGGCGGAACACCTGCTGACCCGGCGCGCGGTCTCCAAGGCGGTCGGCGACAAGCTGGTCAAGCATATCCTGTGGTGGGAGGAATACGCCGAGAAGCACGGCGCCGAGCTCAACAACAACCCCTCCCCCGGCAACAAGGCCGGCGGCCTGACGACCATCCTCGAGAAGTCCCTCGGCGCCGTCGCCAAGGGCGGCACCACCAACCTGGTCGACGTCTATCAATATGCCGAGGCGGTCACCGAGAAGGGCTTCTGCTTCATGAACACGCCGGGCTATGACGTGACCTCGGTCAACGGCATGGTGGCCGGCGGCGCCAATGTAGTCTGCTTCACCACCGGCCGCGGCTCGGCCTTCGGCTGCAAGCCCACGCCCAGCCTGAAGCTCGCCTCCAACAGCGCCATGTATCGGCGCCTCGAAGAGGATATGGACATCAACTGCGGCCCCGTGATCGACGGCGACGCCAGCGTCGAGGAGCTCGGCGAGCGCATCTTCCACAAGATTCTGGCGGCAGCATCCGGCGAGCCCACCAAGAGCGAAGCCCTCGGCTATGGCGACAATGAGTTCGTGCCCTGGCAGATCGGCGCCTATATGTAGGTGTGAAGGCGAAACGTCCTATATGAAGGGCCATGGGCTTTTATGACCTCGGCAAGCTGTCGATCATGGTGGTCGACGACGACCCGAACACCATCGCGTTGATGTCGGATGTCCTGAGCGCGCTCGGCGCCGGCGCCGTGCTGGCGGCGCCCAACGGGCGCGTGGCCCAAACCATGCTCGCGGATGCAGAGCGGGCGCCGGTGGACCTGGTCTTTACCGACTACGAGATGGCCCCCGGCGACGGTGCCGAGCTCTTGCGCTGGATCCGCCACGATCCGGATTCGCCCGACCGCTTCGTCCCGGTGATCCTGATGAGTGCCCATGGCGATATGACAACCCTGCGCAAGATGCGCGACTTGGGCGTCAACGACTTCCTCGCCAAGCCGATCTCGCTCGACAGCCTCTGCCGCCTGCTCAGCAGTCTCTTCGAATCCGAGTCGCACTTCCTCGAGGTAGGTGAATATTTCGGCCCCGACCGGCGCCGGCGCGACATGCCCTATCGCGGCGGCGAACGCCGCGACCTTGCCGAAGAACACGCATGAGTGCCAAGCCACCCCGCCATCTGCGCCCGGCCGCCCCCTTGTCCGCAAAACTGACTGGCGGCAGCGGGCTCGATCCCTCGGCCGTGGCGCAAGCACAGGCGGTGGTCGAAGCGCGGGCCAGCCAATATCCCGCGGCCGTGCTGGTCGACATCGAGCTGATGGAGCTCAAGCTCGCCGCTGCCGAAGACGAGCCGGCAACGAGCCACGCCCATATCCAGCGCTTGGCCGGCATCGCCCATGACATGAGTGGCCAGGGCGCCACCTACGGCTATCCCCTGATCACCAAGATGGCGGCCTCGCTGGTCGCCTTTGCGCGTGGCTGCCGCGGCAGCGACGAGGACCGTGAGGTCATTGCCATCCACCTCCAGGCCATGCGCGCGGTGGCCGAAGGCGGAATGACCGGCGATGGCGGGCCGGCGGCTCGCGAGCTGATCGATGCGCTGCGACTGGCGACAGAGCACGCCGAAGAGTCTATAGAACCCTGCAAATGACAGCCAACGACCACATCCGAGCGCAGGTCCGCGACCTGCCGCACTCCGGGATTCGTGAAATCGCCCATGTCGGCATGGACCGGCCTGGGGTGATTCCCTTGTGGTTCGGCGAGCCGGACCTGCCAACGCCCGACTTCATCATCGCCGCCTCGGACGCGGCGCTGCGCGCCGGCGAGACGTTCTACAGCCACAATCGCGGCGTGCCCGAGCTGCGCGAGGCGATCGTCCGCTACACCAACACCCTTTACGACACCGCCATCGGCACCGACCGCATCACCGTGACATCAGCCGGCATGAATGCCCTGATGATGATCGCCGAGCTGCTTGTCGAGCCGGGCGACAACATCGTTTTCGTGACCCCGCTGTGGCCCAATTTCTTCCGCTGCGTCGAGATCATGGGCGGCGAGGCGCGCCAAGTGCCGTTGCAGCGCAATGGCGACGGCTGGGCGCTCGACCTCGACCGCCTTTTCGAGGCCTGCGACGAGCGCACTCGTGCTGTTTGCGTCAATTCGCCGAGCAATCCGACCGGCTGGATGATGGAGGCTAAGACCCAGACCGAGGTGCTTGCCCGCTGCCGCGAGCACGGCATCTGGCTGATCGCCGACGAAGTCTATGCCCGCATCGTCTACGACCGGCCCCACGCGCCCTCGTTCCTGGAGATTTCCGAGCCCGAGGATCTGGTGCTGGTGGTCAACAGCTTCTCCAAGACCTGGGCCATGACCGGCTGGCGCCTGGGCTGGATCACCGCACCCGCCTCGATCGGCCAGGCTTTGGAATCCTTGAGCGAATACAACGTCGCCTCGCCCAGCACCAACGCCCAGCATGCGGGCATCACCGCGATCCGCGACGGCGAGCCATTCGTCGCTGGCATGGTCGAACGCTACCGCATCGCCCGCGACATCGTGCAGCAGCGGCTCGGCGCCATGCGCCGGGTGCGCCTAACCCGCCCCGAGGCCGCCTTCTATGCCTTTTTCGCTGTCGATGGCGTCGATGACAGCCGTGCCTTTGCCAAGCAAATCCTGGACGAGACCAATGTGGGCATCGCGCCGGGCACGGCCTTCGGCTCGGGCGGCGAGGATTGCCTGCGCATCTGCTACGCCAAGTCGCCGGAGCTGCTGGGCGAGGCCTTCGACCGCTTGGCGCCACTGCTCGACGCGTGATGGCGGCAACGCCTGAAACGATTGCCCGCGCCACCTCCATTCTGCGCGACGGCGGGCTGGTCGCCTTTCCCACCGAGACCGTCTACGGCCTCGGCGCCGACGCCACCGACGATGCTGCCGTCGCCCGCATCTACGAGGCCAAGGGCCGACCGCGCTTCAATCCCCTGATCGCCCATGTCGCCGACCGCGCCGCCGCCGAGCGCCACGCCATATTCGACGACCGTGCCAGGGCGCTGGCCGAAGCCTTCTGGCCCGGGCCCCTCACCCTGGTGCTGCCCAAGGCGCCCAGCTGCGCCATATCGGCACTGGCGCTCTGCGGGCTGGAGACGGTGGCCCTGCGCTGTCCGGCTGCGCCTATCGCCCGCGAGTTGCTCGCAGCCGTCGGTCGCCCCATCGCCGCCCCCAGCGCCAACAGCTCGGGCCGGCTCAGCCCGACCACGGCAGCGCATGTTGCCGACGACCTCGGCGACAAGATCGATGTTATCCTCGACGGCGGCGCCTGTTCGGTCGGCGTGGAATCGACCATCGTCGATCTCTCCGTGACGCCTGCCGCGCTGCTGCGCCCTGGCGCCATCACACGGGACGACGTCGCAACCGTCATCGATATCGTCGACCCGGAAAGCGATGCCAATGCGCCCAAGGCTCCCGGCCAGCTGCTCAGCCACTACGCGCCGCGCACGCCGCTGCGCCTCGATGCCGTCTCGGTGGGCACTGACGAAGCCTTGCTCGCCTTCGGCACAAACGCGCTGACCGCCAACGTCGTCCGCAATCTCAGCCCCACCGGCGACCTCGTCGAGGCGGCAGCCAACCTCTTCGCCATGCTGCACGAGCTCGACACCTGCGGCGTCGGCGCCATCGCCGTCGCCCCGATCCCAGAGCACGGCCTCGGCACCGCCATCAACGACCGCCTCAAGCGCGCCGCCGCATCCGACGAGGTGGGCCGCTAGGCGACGGTTCCGACCGCTGGGCGAATGTGATACCGCTGTTGGACTGCCTGAGGCGAATGGAGGGAGACAAACCGTGCAACATCATCTGCTACGGACTGCGCGCCTGTTACTTGCGGCGGCCACCGTAATCGTGCCACTGGGCGCTTCAGCGCAGGAGGACGAGGGGCCCACCGTCGAGCTCAATGTGCTGACGGTCGAGGGGCTGACCATCGGCACCTCGTGGATCTTCGACGCGGATTTCGCCCAGGAGCACAACGTCGCGGTTCCCGCGCCCTTCCAGCTGGTCGTGCCGAAGGGCGACGACTTTCTCGTCGGCACCGAAGTCGCGCCCGGCGGCGACAGCATCATCAAGTATCATTTCGTCACTCCCGACAAACAATTGATGGAGAACATCCAGTTCATTCCCATGACCTTGCCGCTGGGCGACATGGAGGCTCGATTGGAGGCCCTTGCGAAGCTTATCGCCCAACAAGCCTTTCCGGCCGCAACCGGGGGCGCAGAGGAATTCAAGATCAATGCCGCGCGCAAGATCGCAATCGGCCCTTATGAAGCGGTCGAAGTGGTGGGGCGTTATCTCGAGGAGCCCCACGGGCTGGTGCATCTGCGCATCGTCGGCATACCCAATCCGGAGCGACCTGAGAGTATCTTCGTGGTTTCGAACCTGCTCGATTCCCACGTCTCGCTGCAATCGCTCGACGATCTCGCCGAGACCCGCAGCGGCAAGACCCTGTCGTCGTTCCGCTATCGCTCGGAATGACGTTCGCGGATCGCCTGCGCGCCATCGTCGGCGAGGTGGGCTGCATCACCGATGCTGATCGTCTGGCGCCCCATCTGTTGGACCAGCGCGAGAAGTATCAGGGCAAGGCCTCGATCCTGGTGCGGCCGGCAAACACGGACGAGGTCGCTGCCGTGGTGCGGCTGTGCGCTGCGGACCGCATTCCCATCGTGCCCCAGGGCGGCAACACGTCGATGGCCGGCGGCTCGGTGCCGGATGACAGCGGCGATGCCATCATCCTCTCGCTCTCGCGCATGACCGCCATCCGCGATGTCGATGCGCCCAACTACGCGCTCTGTGCCGAAGCCGGCTGCGTGCTTGCGGACTTGCAGGCCGCGGCGGCGGATGCCGAGCGCCTGCTGCCGCTCAGCCTTGCGGCAGAGGGCAGCTGCATGATCGGCGGCAATATCTCGACCAATGCCGGCGGCACCAACGTGCTGCGCTACGGCATGGCCCGCGACCAGGTGCTGGGGCTCGAGGTGGTGCTGCCGGATGGCCAAGTCTGGGACGGCCTGCGGGCGCTGCGCAAAGACAACACCGGCTACGACCTCAAGCAGCTCTTCATCGGCGCGGAAGGCACGCTCGGCATCATCACCGCGGCCATGCTCAAGCTCTCGCCGATCCCGCGCAGTACCTGCACTGCCTGGCTCGCCGTGCCCGATCCGGAAGCGGCCGTCGCCCTGCTGGCCCGCGCGCGCGAAGCCAGCGGCGACACGGTCAGCGCATTCGAGCTGGAGGCGCGGCGCTGCGTCGATTTCGTGCTGCGCCACACCCCCGCCACCACGGACCCCCTCGCGCAAGCCTATGACTGGTACGTGCTCGTCGAACTCACCTCACCTGCCAACGACGCCGGGCTCGATACCGTGGTGGAGACCCTGCTCGAAGGCGCCATGGCAGACGGCCTGGTGCTCGATGGCACCATCGCCGCCAGCGAGGCCCAGGCGCAGGCGCTTTGGGCCTTGCGCGAATATGTCTCGGAAGCGCAGCGGCCTGAAGGCGGCAGCATCAAGCACGACGTCTCGGTACCCGTGAGCCGCGTACCCGAGTTCCTGCACCGCGCCACGGCGCTCGTCGAGCAAACCATCCCCGGCGCCCGCCCTGTGCCTTTCGGCCACGCCGGCGACGGCAACATCCACTTCAACGTCAGCCAGCCCGAAGGTGCCGAGAAACAAGCGTTTCTCGCCCGCTGGGAAGAGCTCAATACCGTCATCCACGACCTGGTGATGGAAATGGGCGGCAGCTTCTCCGCCGAGCACGGCATAGGCCAGCTCAAGCGCGATGCCCTGGCCCATTACCGCCAGCCGGTCGAGTTGGAACTGATGCGCGCGATCAAAGCGGCGGTCGACCCGGACGGGCTGTTCAATCCGGGCAAGGTGATCTAGGCGCTGGAACTTGCCGATCACCTTGGCAGGATGCACAATGACCTAACCCGAATTATTCATGCCGGCCATGAGATTTGATTGGAACGTGCGGTATC
>CAYPAX010000091.1:0-18271 GCA_964408735.1 uncultured Rhodospirillaceae bacterium
GCCGCGAGAACGTCCACAAACGCTATCTGCTCCACGTCGCCGGCCACAACCTGTAAAGGCCAACGCCGAATGGCGACCATCTCATGCCACGGGCCGCGCTCTCCGCCACGCCCTACGGATGCGGCCCCAGGGGTGCCGCCAGCATGAGCTGGTTTTCCTGGGTCTGGATCAGCGGGGGGAAGGTGATCTGGTTGAGCGCGCCGACGCTGCCCCGTCAGCTCTGATCGTCGTCGCCGGTGAGCTCCATGTCCTTGTAGATTTCGGGATCCGCCGGCTCGTAAAGGGCGCGGGTGTCGTCGTCCAGGCCGCCCATATAGTGCTGCGCCTGTTGCGGCGAAACCGCCTCCACGGTGCCGTCTTCATGCTGGATGACGACGCCGCTGCTGCGCAGGGTTTCCAGCCGGCGCGCACGTTCCGCCTTGTCCGGCGTGCAGACCAGCATGCAGCTGCCGCAGGAAAGCTGGACGTCCCGTCCCGTGGCGGCGAATAGCAGCGGCGCCTGCAGGGTGTGACCGTCCATCAAGGGCCGTTCCGTCCAGGCCCGGTAGGCCCGTTTCGAGGCCACCTTCAGGTCCTCGTCGCGCTTCGGAATGGGAAAGCGGCCGGGCGACCAGGTCGACCAGCGTCCTGAGGGATGCAGGCCGGTGAAGCCGGCGCAGACATAGACGCAGCGGTCATAGCTGGTGCGTTCGCCGTAGCTGAACGTCTCGCCGCCCATGGTCACGGTGACGCGCTTGCGCTTGGCGTCGCGCATGAAGCCCGAGGGGCAGGCGGCCAGGCATTCCATCGAGCTGCAATCGCAGTAATTCTCCTCCGGCGGCAGGGGGTCGGTGGGTGTCAGCTCCGCCGTCGTCACCATGGTGCAGAGGTTCACGTTGGCGCCGTATTCCGCGGTCAGCACATTGCCCGAAAGGCCGAACCAGCCGACCCCGCCGCGCACCGCCAGCAGGCGGTGGGAGATGTCGGGGTGATACTGCCAGGGCACCGACTCCCCGTCGTTGCGATAGACCTGGTTGGCCTGGACGCCGACCGAGCGGAATCCGCATTCCTCGAAGAACGAGGCCAGTTGCGAGGCCACCCCGGTGGCCAGGGTATTGGTGTCGTTGTAGTTGACCTGGTGGCCGTCCCGGTCCTTCTTTGCCAGGTAGTTGCGGATCTTGTCCTGGTCCAGGGGCATGGCGAAGGTCACCGCCGACCTGGCGCCGTCCAGCACATAGTCGAGATCGGTCGACGGCGGTCCGCCTTCCAGGGTCTCGACCGTGGTGATGCCGACGGCACAGGCGCCGCAATTCTTGACGAAGCTCTGCGCCTTCTCGGTCAAGTCCTGCGCGGTGATGTTGAGAGTAGGCTTCAGATATTCCAGGCCCACCATGGCAATGTTCCCCCTCTCGGTCCTCCCCGGCAACATCGGGGCATTGAGTCAGCATAGCCGAAACCGGCTCGCCGCTAGCGTTCCTACGGATGCGGCCCCCAGGGTGCCGCCAGCATGAGCTTGTTTTGCTGATCCTGGATCAGCGGCCGGAAGGCGCGGGCGAAGGTCATGAAAGCCTCGTCGTCGTAGAGCCTGGCCCAGAAGGCGCGGCGGTCGGCGTCGTCGTCGAACTTCCAGACATGGATGATCTGGTTCAACGCGCCGATATCGCCGGTGAAATAGCCCACAAGCTTGTCCTGATGGGGCTCGATGGCCGGCCAGCCGAGGCTCTGGTAGATCTCCACCGCCTCCGCCATCTTGCCGACCTGCAGGGTGTAGGTGCGCAGCTCGTAGATCGCCATCGTCGTTCGCCTCCCGTTTCGTGGTGCGGAATCCTTGACGCGCCGCGCGCATGAGTCAAGGTTAGGGCTCCGATGATCCAGCATGGAGTGAGGCGATGGCCGATGGCGGCGTCTACACGGCCGAGCATGAGGCCTTTCGCGACCAGGTGAAGCGCTTTATCGAGCGCGAGATCACCCCCTATCATGACGACTGGGAGAAAGAGGGCCAGATCGACCGGGACCTGTGGCGCAAGATGGGCGCCGCCGGCTTGCTCAGCTGTGCCGTGCCGGAGGAATACGGCGGCCCTGGCGCCGATTTCTCCTATTCCACCGTGGTGCTGGAGGAGATGGCCAAGGCCAATGCGTCAGGCCCCGGCATCGGCGTGCATAGCGATATCGTCACGCCTTACATTCTCCATTACGGCTCGGAAGAGCAGAAGCGCGAGTGGCTGCCCAAGTTCGTCAGCGGCGAGGCCGTCGGCGCCATCGCCATGACCGAGCCCGGCACCGGCTCCGACCTGCAGGGTGTGCGCACGTCCGCCATCCAGGACGGCAACCATCTCGTCATAAACGGTGCCAAGACCTTCATCACCAACGGCCAGCAGGCCGACGTGGTCATCGTCGTCGTCAAGACCGATCCCGCCCAGGGCGCTCGCGGCACCAGCCTGGTGCTGGTCGAGCGCGACCGCGAAGGCTTCAGCCGTGGTCGCAATCTGGAGAAGATCGGCCTCAAGGCGCAGGACACGTCCGAGCTCTTCTTCGACGATGTTCGCGTGCCCAAGACCAACCTGCTCGGCGAGGAGGGCAAGGGCTTCGAATACCTCATGTCCGACCTGCCCCAGGAGCGCCTGATCATAGCCATCGGCGCCGTCGCCCATGCCGAGGCCGGGCTCGAATGGACCATCGAATACGTCAAGGGCCGCAAGGCCTTCGGCAAGGCCATCGGCGATTTCCAGAACACCCGCTTCCGCCTCGCCGACGTCAAGACCGAGGTCACTATCGGCCGCGCCTTCGTCGATCAGTGCTTGGAAAAGCACATGAACGGCGGCCTCGATCCCACCACCGCCGCCATGGCCAAGCTGTGGACCACGGAGATGGAGAACCGCGTGCTCGATATCTGCCTGCAATTGCACGGCGGCTATGGCTATATGTGGGAATATCCCATCGCCCGCGCCTGGGCCGACGCCCGTATCGCGCGTATCTATGGCGGCACCAACGAGATCATGCGCGAGCTCATCGGCCGCTCGCTGTAAGGGGAGAACCAGCTATGACCGACGCTTATATCTACGACGCAGTCCGCACCCCGCGCGGCAAGGGCAAGAAGGACGGCAGCCTGCACGAGGTGACGCCGATCCGGCTCGCCGCACAGGCGCTGACCTGGATCCGCGACCGCAACGATCTCGACACCGCCGAGGTCGACGACATCGTGCTCGGCGTGGTCGAGCCGGTGGGCGAGCAGGGCGCCGATATCGCCCGCGTCGCCGCTCTGCACGCCGATTACGACGAAAGCGTCTCCGGCGTGCAGATCAACCGCTTCTGCGCCTCGGGCCTCGAGGCCGTCAATATGGCGGCCGGACAGGTCATGAGCGGCCAGTCCGATCTCTCCATCGGCGGTGGTGTCGAGAGCATGTCGCGGGTGCCCATGTTCTCCGGCGGCGGCGCCTGGATGGCCGACCCCGAGGTGGCCTTCAAGACCTATTTCGTGCCCCAGGGCGTCTCGGCCGATCTTGTGGCGACCAAATACGGCTTCAGCCGCGACGATGTCGACGCCTATGCGGTCGAGTCGCAAAAGCGCGCCAAGGCGGCCTGGGATGCGGGCCATTTCGAGGGCAGCGTGGTGCCGGTGACCGACCAGAACGGCCTCACCGTGCTCGACCACGACGAACTGATGCGGCCCCAGACCAGTATGCAGAGCCTGGCCTCGCTCGATCCGTCCTTTACCGACCAGGGCGAGAAATTCGGCTTCGACGGCGTCGCCATCCAGCGCTATCCCGACATCGAGCGCATCACCCATGTGCACCACGCCGGCAACTCCTCCGGCATCGTCGACGGTGCCGCGGCGGTGCTGGTCGGCAACAAGGAGATCGGCGACAAGCTCGGCCTCAAGGCCCGCGCGCGTATTCGCGCCTTCACCTCGATCGGCTCGGAGCCGACCATCATGCTCACCGGCCCCAGCGCCGCGGCGGAGAAAGCCCTCAAGCGCGCCGGCATGAGCTCGGAAGACATCGACCTCTACGAGCTCAACGAGGCCTTTGCCGCCGTCGTGCTGCGCTTCATGCAGGCGCTCGACGTGCCCCATGACAAGATGAACGTCAACGGCGGCGCCATTGCCATGGGCCACCCGCTCGGCGCCACGGGTGCGATGATCCTCGGCACCCTGCTCGACGAGCTCGAGCGCCGCGATCAGGAGACCGGGCTTGCCACGCTATGCGTCGGCGCCGGCATGGGCACCGCAACCATCATCGAGCGCGTCTGACATGATCGAATACGAGAGCGGCGACGGCGTCGCGGTCATTTCCTGGAACATGACCGAGCGCACCATGAACGTCATCAACGACGCCTCGTTCACGGCCTTTGCCGAGGCTGTCGAGCGGGCGCTGGACGACGAGGCGGTGGCTGGCATCATCGTCACCTCGGCCAAGCCCGACTTCCTCGCCGGCGCCGATCTCGCCTCCATGCTGCAGGCCGACGACCCGGCCGAGATGTTCGCGCGCGTGCGTGCCATCCAGCTGCTGCTGCGCAAGCTGGAGACCGGGGGCAAGCCCACGGTCGCCGCGCTGCCCGGCACGGCGGTCGGCGGCGGGTTGGAGATCGCGCTGGCCTGCCATCGCCGCATTGCCGCCGCCAATCCCAAAGCCAAGTTCGGCCAGCCGGAAGTCACTGTCGGGCTGCTGCCCGGCGCCGGCGGTACGCAACGCCTGCCGCGGCTAATCGGTGCCCGCAGTGCCATGCCGCTCTTGGTGCAGGGCCGCAACCTTGACGCCGAAGCGGCGCTCAAGGCCGGTATCCTCGACGAGGTGGTGCCGGCGGAACAGCTCATGGACGCGGCCCGCGCTTGGCTTGCATCATCGCCCGAGGCCTCGAACCCGTGGGACCGCAAGGGCTATCGCATTCCCGGCGGTGCCGTCTGGGGCCCCGGCGCCATGGAGACTTTCGTTGCCGGCAGCGCCATGGCGCATGAAAAGTCGCGTGGCAACTTCCCCGCCGTGCAAGCCATCATGTCCTGCGTCTACGAAGGCCTGCTGGTCGATATCGATACCGGCCTGAAAGCCGAAGCGCGCTGGTTCACCAAGCTCGCCTGCGGGCCGGTGGCGAAAAACATGATCCGCTCGCTGTTCTTCGCCATGGGCAACGCCAACAAGCTCGGCAATCGGCCCAAGGACGTCGAGCGCCAGGCTTACGACAAGGTCGGCGTGCTCGGCGCCGGCATGATGGGCGCCGGCATTGCCTATGCCAGCGCCATGGCCGGGCTCGAGGTCGTGCTGCTCGACACCGACGCGGATCTCGCCGCGCGCGGCAAGGCGTATAGCGAAGGCCTGCTGAACAAGCGCGTCTCGCGCGGCCGCATGGGCGAGGACGCCCGCGACGCGGTGCTGGCGCGCATCCACCCGACCAGCGACTTCGCCGACCTTGCCGGCTGCGCGCTGGTGGTCGAGGCGGTGTTCGAGAACCGTGAGATCAAGGCTGACGTCACTGCAAAAACCGAAGCCGTCATCGCCGATGACGCCATCTTCGCCTCCAACACGTCGACCCTGCCGATCACCGGCCTGGCCGAGGCCAGCGCGCGGGCGGCCAATTTCATCGGCCTGCATTTCTTCTCGCCCGTCGACAAGATGCCCCTGGTCGAGATCATCCGCGGCGAGGCCACCAGCGACGAGACCCTGGCCCGCGCCATGGACTACGTGCAGCGCATCCGCAAAACTCCGATCGTCGTCAACGACAGCCGCGGCTTCTACACCAGCCGCGTCTTCGGCACCTATGCCCGCGAAGGCATGGCGATGCTGGCCGAGGGCATCGCGCCTGCCTTGATCGAGAACGCCGGGCGCATGGCCGGCATGCCGGTCGGCCCGCTGGCGGTCTCGGACGAAGTCTCGATCGAGCTCATGCACAAGGTTGCCACACAAACCAAGGCCGATCTCGGCGACGCCTACAAGCCGCCCGTCGGCGAGGACGTGATGGAGGCCATGGTCTCCAAGCTCGGGCGCGCAGGCCGCAAAGCCGGCGGCGGCTTCTACGACTACCCCAAGGACGACCGCAAGCGCCTCTGGCCCGGTCTCGCGGACAGCTTCCCACTGGCGGCCGACCAGCCCGACGTGGGGGAGGTCAAGGAGCGCCTGCTTTACGTCCAGGCCATCGAGACCGCGCGCTGCGTCGAGGAAGGCGTGCTGACCAATGCCGCCGACGGCGATATCGGCTCCATCCTCGGCTGGGGCTTCCCGGCCCACACGGGCGGCACGCTGTCGCTGATCGACATGATCGGCGTGGCCGACTTCACCGCCGCCTGCGACCGCCTGGCCCAAACCCACGGCCCCCGCTTCACCCCGCCCAAGCTGCTGCGCGACATGGCGGCCATAGGCGCCAGCTTCCACGACGACAGCAAACTCGCGGCTTAACCCCCCAACGCCCGGTCTATCGCCGGCAGGGCCGTTGTTAGCTCGGCGGCGACGCAGCGGTCGCGGATGGCGGCGAGCGTGGCGCGAGTGGCGTCGCTGGGGGTGCGGGCATGGGCGGCCAGCGCGCGGGCGCGGGCTATCTGCAGCTCGCTCCAGGGCAGGGGCTCGGGCCGCGTATAGGCTTCGAGGCGGTCGGCGTGGCGCTCGACCTGGTCCCAGTCGCTGCGCAGGGCGTAGATCTCGACAGCCTCGCGCATGAACCAGAGATAGTTGTGGCTGACGCAGCCGGCATCGAGCGCCGCCTCGGCCTCGGCCAGCAGGGCGTCGGCCTCGCCCGCGTCCTCGGCGACCAGCGCCGCGACGCCGAGACAGAATGGCCCGAAAAACGTCATCGCCGTGGCCCGCGTTCCGGTCAGCGCGCGCGCGATATAGTCGCGCACGGTGGCAGCATCGCCCGCGTGCCAGGCCAGACGCGCCACCATGGCGGCGGCCTGGGCATCGAAACTGGAAGCGCCGGCGCGCTGGCTCAGCGCCAGGGCACGATCGAGGGCGGCCCGGCTTTCGGCGTTGCGCCCGCGCTCGACGGCGACATAGCCGGCCAGCGATTCCGAGAGAATGTGCGGGCGCTGGGCGCTGAGCCGCCGTGACAGCTCGACGCAGGCGAGCGCACTGGCCTCGGCCTGGTCGGGGCGGTTGAGGTAGAGCGCGGTCCAGCCCACCATGTGCAGATTGCTGGCCTGGATCTCGTCGAAGCCCTCGCGTTCGCACAAGGCCACGCAACGCTTGAAGTAGTCGTGGCCGGTGGCCATGCGGCCGGCGGCATAAGCCGCATCGCCGAGGCCGCTATAGGCGCGTGCCTCCATTTCAGCCGAGCCCCCGTCGAGGGCATGTTTCAGCGCCTTTTCATGTTCCTCCTGCAGGCCATCGACCTTGCCCAGTGCGAAATAGACGTTGCCGCGCGAATAGTGCACACGGCCGCGTTCGGCGGGGTCCTTGTGGTCGGCAGCTATGCCTTCGGTCCAGTCGAGCACCTCGAGCGCTTCGTCGAATTGATCGAAAGTGCGCAGGGTCATCGCCAGGTCGACGCCGATATTGACCTGCCAGCGAATGCGCTCGGCATCGTCCTGCCAGCTTTCGGCTACCTCCAGGCCGCTGCGGAAATGGGCCACGGCCTCGGTATTGGCGGCGCGTGCCGCGGCCTCGGCGCCGGCCTGGTGCCATAACGGCACGGCGCGGGCGACAGTGTCGGCGGCGCCGTAGTGATAGGCGAGCAGCTCCGGCTCCGCGTCGCCCGCTTCCTCAAGGGCCGCGGCAATGCGTCCGTGGAATTCGCGCCTGCGGCTGATCAGCAGCGAGCCGTGCGCGGCGTCCTGAACCAGGGCGTGCTTGAAGGTATAGATCGCTTCGGGGCCGCTGCCGCGGCTGAAAACGAGTTCGCTTTCCACCAGTCTCGACAAGGCTTCCGCGAGTTCGTTCCCCTTGACCGGGGAGACCGCCTCCAGCAGCCGGTGCGAGAAGATACGGCCGATGCAGGCCCCGAGTTGGGCGATCTCCTTGACCGGGGCGAGCCGGTCTAGCCGTGCCATCAGGGAATCCTGCAAGGTGGCCGGGATGGCGAGATCAGGCAGGGTTCCGCCAAATTCCCAGCGATCCTCATGCTCGCTGAGCTGGCCGGATTCGAGCACTGTCTTGGTCAGCTCCTCGACGAACAGGGGCACGCCGTCGGTCTCGGCGACGATCTGGTCGAGAACCGCCTCCGGCAGGGCCTTGCCGCCGGTAACACGCGCGACCATGGTCGCGGCATGGCGCCGCCCCAGGCGCGTCAGCGATAGCGCCGTCACGTCGCCGCCGCCGAGCCAGCGTGGCTGATATTCGGGGCGGAAGGTGACGACCATCAGCAGCGAATGCTCGCGCGCATGGCTAATGGCGAGGTCGAGCATCTCCTCCGAGCTGTGGTCGATCCAGTGCGCGTCCTCGATGATGAACAGCACCGGGCGTTGCCGGGCGAGGCCGCCGACCTGTGCGGCAAGCAGCTCGCGCAGATGCTGCGCCTGACGCTCGGGAGACATATCAATCGGTGCGTAACGGTCGCTGTCGAGCGACAGCATGGCAGCGACAAAAGGTGCGGACTCCTCGACATCGCCGCTTTCCCTCAGCAACCCCTCCATCTTGTCGAGGCGCGCGTCGATGCTGTCATCGCGCTCGAAGCCGGCAGCATGCACGAACTGCTCGATGACCGGGTAGAGAACCGAATTGGTGTGGAAGGGCGAGCATTGGTAGCGCAGGCGGATCGGATCGTCTGGCGCCGTGGCGCGGATCAGCTCCTCGGTGATGCGGCTCTTGCCGATTCCCGGCTCGCCCGACAGCAGGACCACCTGGCCTTCGCCGTCCTTGGCGATCTCCCATTTGTCGAGGATCAGTGCGGCTTCCGCCTCACGCCCGACGAAAGGCGTCAGGCGCGACCCACGCGAGACCTCGAAGCGGCTGCGGCCGCTTGCCAATCCCTCGACGCGCCATGCGGTCACCGCCTCGGCGATGCCCTTGAGCGCTTGGTCGCCCAGGCTGTCGAGAGCAAAGGCATCGCCCACCAGCTGCCGTGTCGATGGGCTGATGACGATTTCGTCGCTGCCGGCGAGGGATTGCAGACGGGCCGCCAGGTTTGGCGTCTCGCCCACGGCGGCATTGGGCACCGAGGCGTCGCCGGCCCCCGTCTCGCCGACCACCACGGGGCCGGTGGCGATGCCGATGCGCACCGCGAGCGGTTTCTGGGATTGCACATTGTGCACGGCCGCGACGATGTCGAGGCTGGCGCGCACGGCGCGCTCGGCATCGTCCTCATGGGCTCTGGGCCAGCCAAAATAAGTCATCAGGCCATCGCCGAGATATTGCGCGACGTGGCCTTCGTAGCGCTCGATCACCCCGCCTGCGGCCTGTTGATAGGCGCGCATGATCTCCCGCAATTCCTCGGGATCGAGAGCTTCCGACAGGGCGGTCGAGCCGACAAGGTCGCAAAACATTACGGTGATCTGCCGTCGCTCCGCTTCGCGGGCGCTCGAGGCCGCCGGCGCGGCAATTCCGGCCTCGATCGCCTTGCGCAAGGTCTTGCGCGGACCCATGGGCAGACCGAGGCTCTTGAGGTCGGCCTCGTCGAGGTCGGGCAGGTGTTCGAGGTCGAGCTGCTCGGCCTCGAAAGCCGCGGCATAGTTGCCGAGGCCCAGCCCGTCCAGCCAGCTTCGCAGCTCGCTCATTCGCTGTCTTCCGGCTCGGCCAGGCCGGAGCGTCCGACCGCGACCGCCGGGCCATGCTGACCGCCGGCCGGTGTCGCGCGGTAATGGGTCGGCGCCGGCTCGCCACGGGCGAGGCGCGCACGGGCCTCTTCGGGCGTCTCGATCAGCGCCGCAGCGGCCAGGGCAGCCTTGCGACTGACGGGCTGAGGATTGGTATCGTCCGGAACAGGCATGGCATTGGCCGGATAATAGGCGATCTTTTGCTTCTCCGGGTCCATCACCTTGTCGGGCTCGATGTCGCGCTGGTTGGTGCCGGCATGGGGCTCGATCGCAACGCCGTCGCGCGACCATTCGAGATCGCGCCACCATTTCTTGACCGGGTTGCGCCGGCCATTGCCCACCTTGTCGTCGAGGCGCGCGATCCAGCGCCGGCTGGCCGGAACGTGGATCGCCAGCCACAGCATCAGGCGGTGGCCGAGCAGGCCCTCATGGTTATAGGGGCACGTCTTCATGCAGCGGCCGCAGGCTGCGCCTTTGGGATTGGTCAATCGGTAGCGGGCGCAGCGCTCGACATCCGGCTTCCAGGTCTCGTAGCCGTTGAACATGATCTTGGGCCCTGCCGGGATGGCGGCGCAGGGGCATTCGCGCGCACACTTCTGGCACTTCCCGCACATGTCCTGCAGGCCGAAGTCGATCGGCTTGTCGACGGCAAGCGGCATGTCGGTGGTGATCACGGCGGACTTGAAGCGCGGCCCGACATAGGGGTTCAGCACCAGCTCGCCGATGCGGCTGAGCTCGCCGAGGCCGGCGTTCAGGATCAGGGGGATATGCAAGACCTCGCTATCGATATTGGTTTGCGATCGCGCCGAGTGGCCAAGCCGGCGCAGATGCTCGGCGATCACGCCTGTCACTTCGGCGCCACGCATATAGCCGCGCATCGACTGCGTGCCGCTGATCCAGTCGTCACCGCTGGCGCCCTCCATGGTCTCGAAGCCCTGGTCGATCAACAACACGATGGCGTAACGGTGAGTGGGCTCGATCGGGGTGCCGTCCTCCTTGTGCGAGAACCAGGCGTAATCCGGAATGCGGCAGATGCCGACAAGATCCGTCCCCATCCAGTAGCAGAGCGCCTTGACCGCCTTGGCATTGGCCGCGGCATCGTCGCCTTGTGGGTTGCCGGTGACTTCGCCGTCCTGCAGCGGCACCATGGCGCCCTGCATGCTTCGCATGGCAAAGGTGAAGGGGTGCTTGACGGCGAAGCGCGTGCGCTCGGCCTGGGATTTCTCGCCGAGGTCGCCGCGGAGAGCGCGTTCGAAGAAGGCGGCGCGCTTCGAGACCCGCGGCACCTCGTCGTCGAGGATCAGGGTGGTGGGCTCGGCGACCTTGCGGATTCGCTCCATGGGATAGCGGCTCATGTGGGCCGGCCGTCGGCGCTCGGCGCGGCGTGCCAGCTCGGGATAAGAGCCGCCGCGGCCGAGCCAGAAGCGCAGGTCGCGGTCGCGCCGCCGCGTCCTCGCCAGGGGCGCGTCGGGGGCGAGCGGGATCTCGGTGGTCACGATGGCGGTGGCGAAACGCGTGCCGATGAACGGGTTGACGAGCTTGCCCTCGATGCGCTCCCCGAGGCCGGAGCGGACCACCAGGGCGTCGTGGTTGACGTCGCCGCCGTGGCGCGAATGCGCCCGCGCCGACCAGCCGAGATTGCGGATATAGCCGGCCAGGACGTTGGCGATCTCGAGCGCCCGCAAGGCGCTGCGCGCGGCATCGGCGCCAGCCGTCCAGTCGTGTGCGAGGTTGCCGGCCTCGATGGGCCGGCCGTGCTCGACCATCACCACCACCGCATTGGAATGGTAGGGCGCGAAGGCGTTGCCGTCCGCGTCGTTGGCATACCAGGCGGAGCTGGGCAGGGAGCAGCAGGCCATCATGCTGGCGTCGAGAAAATAGCCGCCGGCCTTGAGATCGTTGGCGATTTCGACCGCATCGAGGGCGATCGGCGCGCGCTCGGCGGCCGGCCGGCCATCGCTGAACTGCAAGATTAGGTCAAGGTAGCCCCCCAGCACCGCGGCCAGGCCGGAAGGAGCGGCGGGCGGTGTCGGGCGCGGCGGGCGCACGCCGTCGACTTCGGCCGCCGGCAACGGCGCGCGCGCCAGCCGCTCGAGCGGAAACGGCCCGAGATGGAACGCGCGATCTCGATTCGAGAACAGTTTCACCGGCACTCACCCCTGGTGCCGGAGTGTACGACATTAATCCAGGTTAAGGAGCGAAAACCTCGCCCGTGCAGTCTCTTGCCGGTCCGCAAATGGGAGGGGAAACCATGGACTCCGCCGAGACTCTTTATCTCGTTATTATCTTCGCCACTTTCAGCGCTTTTGGCGTCACGCTCGCCTGGGCGAACCACAAAGTTCCCGGCCGCAACTAGTGGTCCGAATCTGACATATAGTGCCCATAGGACGGTCGCCCGTGCCCACCGGTTAGGCGCGCGGTGCGCCGCGATGCGGGTCCATCGCAAGGGCCGCGCAACGACGCCGGTGGGCGTGGACGGCCGCCCTTTGGGTCGCCTCTGACGCCGCCTCGCGTCGTCAGGCACGTTTGCCGATGGGCCGGCATCGCCGGCACGCACCTTTCTAGCGAAGCGACGGCAGAGGCGATCCTATGGGTCCCATATGTCAGATTTGGACCACTAGGCGCTTTCGCGCACGCTGGCCAGCACATGGTCGGCGTAGATCTCGCGCAGGCGCGTCTTGAGCACCTTGCCGGTCGGCGTGTGCGGCAGCTCGTCCGTGAAGACGACCTCGTCCGGCAGCCACCACTTGGCGACCTTGTCGGCGAGATAACGCATCACTTCATCGGCCGTGACCGCCGAGCCTGCCGCGCGCACCACCACCAATAGGGGGCGCTCGTCCCACTTGGGGTGATAGAGCCCGATCACCGCGGCCTCGGCAACGCCGTCGTGGCCCATGGCCTCGTTCTCCAGCTCGATCGAGGAGATCCACTCGCCGCCCGACTTGATGACGTCCTTGGCGCGGTCGGTAATCTGCATGCGCCCGTGGCCATCGAGGGTGGCGATATCGCCGGTCGGGAACCAGCCGGCATCGTCCATCATCTCGCCGCCTTCGCCCTTGAGATAGCTCTTGGCGATCCAGGGCCCGCGCACCATGAGCTGGCCCGAGCTTTCGCCGTCGCGCGGCTGCTCGGCGCCGTCGTCGCCGACCACGCGCATCTCGACGCCGTAGATGGCGCGGCCCTGCTTGAGCTTGATGGCGCGGCGTTCGGCCGCAGGCAGTTCGTCCTCGCCGGCGCGCAAGGTGCCGACCGAGCCGAGCGGGCTGGTCTCGGTCATGCCCCAGGCGTGCAGCACATTCACGCCATAGTCCTCTTCGAGGGTGCGCAGCATGCTTTCGGGGATCGCCGTGCCGCCGATCACCGTGCGCTCCACCGTGTCGATGCGCTTGTCGTTCGCCTTCATGTAATTGATCAGCCCCAGCCACACCGTCGGCACGCCAAGCGCAATGGTGACGCCTTCGGCCTCGATCAGGGGATGCAGCTTGTCGCCGTCCATGAAGGGGCCGGGATAGACGATCTTCGAGCCCGCCGCGGCGCAGGCATAGGGGGTGCCCCAACAATTGGCATGGAACATGGGCACGATAGCGAGCATGCAATCCTTGTTGCGGATGGCGAGCGTTTCGGCGCCGAGCGCGCACAGCGTATGCAGCACGGTCGAGCGGTGGCTGTAGAGCACGCCCTTGGGATTGCCCGTGGTGCCCGAGGTGTAGCACAGCGACGACGCCGTGTTCTCGTCGAGATCGGGCCAGGCGAAGTCCGGCCCTTCTGCCGCCAGCAGGGTCTCGTAGCAGAGCGCGCCGGGCAGGCTGGTCTCGGGCATCTCGTCCTCGTTGCACATCAGCACGAAGGTCTTGATCGAGGTCAGCTCGCCCGCGATGCCCTCGACGAGCGGCACGAAGGTCAGGTCGAGGAACAGCACGCTGTCCTCGGCATGGTTGGCGATATAGACGATCTGCTCGCCGAACAGCCGCGGGTTGATGGTATGGCAGACCGCACCGATGCCGGGCACGCCGAAATAGATCTCGAAGTGCCGGTGATTGTTCCAGGCGATGGTGGCGACGCGGTCGCCCTCGGCCACCCCGAGCCGCTTGAGCGCATTGGCGAGCCGCTGGGTGCGGGCATGGGTCTCGCCGTAATTGGTGCGGTGGATCGTGCCGTCGGTCAAGCGGCTGACGATCTCGCGCTCGCCATGATTGACTGCCGCATGCCTGAGCAGCGACGAAATCATCAACGGCGTGTCCATCATCAGACCGCGCATGGCAGCTCTCCCTTGTCGTCGGTTCGGTGTTCTATTGATAGATCGGCGGTTTGCCGCGCACGCTGATGCGCCAGACCAGGCGTTCGCTGCGGGGGCCGTCGGGCAGGCCGATGGGGGTTGCCGAATGCAGGGTCATTTGGGTGTCCCACATGGCGATGTCGCCGACCTCGTAGGCGTGCTCGTAGACATATTTGTCCTGGGTCACGTGCGCTTTCAGCTCGGCGATCAGTGCCAGGGCCTCGTCATCCGCCATGCCTTGTATGCCATAGGCCGTCCCCGCCACGGCATAGAGCGCCTTCTCGCCGGTCACCGTATGCTTGCGCACCAGGGCGTGCGGCACCGGCGGCACTTCCGCCGCCTGGCGCGCATTGACCTTGGCGATGCCGAGCTCGCCGTCCTGGCCGGAGGTGGCGCCGTAGAAATGCATGGCCACGAGATCGTCAAGGCGCGCGCGCATGGAATCGTCGAGATCGTCATAGGCCGCCTTCATGTCGGCCACGCGGGTCTGCCCGCCCACATCCGGCATTTTTCGCGCGTACAGCATGGTCGACGTGGCCGGGTCGCCGTCGTAGGACTGGTCCGTGTGCCAGAAGGCGGCGGCATTGCGGCTGATATCGTCCTTGGCCCAGTCGCTGGTGTTGCCGAGCGCCATCATCTCCGGAAAATCGGGCATGCGCGCGGTGTCTACCACATGCGGTATCGGCGCCCCCCATTGTCGCCCGAAGGCGAGATAGGCGGCCTTGTCGCAGTCCTGGCCCTTGAGCACGATGACGCGCTTGTCGTACAGCGCCTCGGCCAGGGCCCGAAAGGTCGCGTCATCGACCCCCGCCGCCACGTCCACCCCATGCACCGCCACGCCGAACGGCCCGTCTAGCGCCTCGAACCTCACCATAGCCAAGCTCCCGTCCTCTGACCGCCACTTTCGCCGAGGCCGCCATTCTCCGCAGCCCACCCGCCGCCGTCAATCCGCCATTCCCGGCGGCGCCGGCAGAGGTGATTCGCCCTATGGCGTATTTTGGTGACATAAATTGGAGACGTTGTGTAAATATTCTGGGGAAAATTAACTCATTGATTTCCTGCTGAGTTCTATGAGTTTACAGGAGTTGGCCAAGGCAATTCGTCTCCGATATATTGATTTCAATGATATCGTCTCCATATCGGATCGGCGCAAGGGGATTTTTCTTGCTATTTCTAATTGAAAGACGCAACAATGTTTAGGATGACCAGACCGGTCGGCAAGATGAGCAGCAACAAGATCGATGATGTGGCACTGGTGCAGGCGGCACTGAAGCAGATCAAGGGATCGAACGGCCGGCCGTTGTGGGCGGGGCCGATCGACGGCAAGACCGGCACGCGCGATATCGACTCGCTATCCGCCGCCATCGCCGGCTTCGAGAGCAAGGCCAATCTGCGCATGACCGGCGCCATGCCGAACAGCGGCAATGCCTTCGACGCCCTCGGGCGCGCCTTGCCGACCACCTACAAGGACATGCACGGGATTCCCGGCACCAATATCGTTGCCGGCCATGTCGCGCGCAAGCGGCCCAAGCCCGACGGCGGCGTGGGCGACCTCGCCCTGCCCGAGACCCTGGCCGCCGACTTGCTCGCTCTGATGGGGCGGCTGGAAAAGGCGCTCAACTACCTGCCGACGGTGCGCGCGGACGGCGTTGACGCCAATGGCCACGACAAGGTCACGGTCGATCTCGGCCTGCGCTTCCTCGACCCACAGGGCCGCATCCCCGGCAAGACGGCGCCGGTCCCCGGCGTCATCAAGACCCTCGTCGAGACAGCCGTCGGCGGCTCGCGGCGTTTCAAGCTGTCGCCGATGCAGGGCGCCCAGCTGATGCTGGTCTCGACGGGGGCAGCGGCGTTTCCGGCGTCACAGCTGTCTGGCGGTTCATCGAACTGGCCCGTGTTTACCGGTTCGGTCGGGAAGAGCGGCGGTAATGCCATTCATGATGTCGCCACCTTGCAGGAGGCACTGGCCAATATCACCACACCGGGCGCCTCTGATCCGTTCTGGGGCGGCAGTGTCGATGGCAGGCCAAGCAACGACCTCAAAGAGGCTTTGTTGGCCTTCCAAGCCGCCGCCGGCCTTGGTGCCACGGGCATGGTGAAATCCGGCGATGCGACCGTAAGGGCGCTGTCGGCGTTATTGCCTGCCGAGTTCAAAGATCTCAAAGGCGTTGTCGATATGGCGGCAGTGACCGTCGCGGCGGCGCGCGATTGGATAGAGATTCAGACAAAATTGCTGCCGCCAGCACTGGCAGCTGCGCTGGCGCCGATCAATGAAGCGCTGGAGCGGTATCATGGTGTGACGCTGCTGGTACGCGAGATGCCGCGCCAGCTGGCTGGCCGCCTACATCTGCGAGTCTCGTTCGGAGGCGAGCGGTTTCTCGACGAGCAAGGCAAGCTCATGCGCCCGCAAGACGTACCGCTGGTGGTACGCAAGGCATTGAGCCTTGTGCTCAGCGACGAGCCCCAGCTCGGCCTGTACCCCACCACGCCCACGACAGAGCTGGTGCTGACCTTCGTCGCTGATGCAGGCGAGGCGAGGTCACCCAGAAATATTCTTCTATGCCGTCAACAGGACGCGCAAGTGGGGAGGCCGGCGGTGGTCACGCATTTCACCCTTTGTTGGAGAAGATTCTGGAGATAGATCGAATTCAGGAGTTTCGGCCGCCGTCGAAGGATGCCGATGGCTATCGAGCTCAGATTCTCATACCCGTTCAGCCAGCGTATCATGATATGTCGACTGGCGTGTTTCTTAACATCTTTGTGGAACGAGGATCTCAGCTCAAACGTGTCTGGAAACACTAGTGCTTCCAGGTCGCCGGCGTTCAGGATTTTTCACGCCGGCCGTGAATATCTGGGTTGTCGGCGTGTGCGCATGTCTCGCATTGGCCGCCTTATTGATCGTCGGCGCACAGCTTCGTCGTTCCGACGACCTTCCAAGGCTGCGCGCCCACGAACGGTATTTCTTCTTTGAGTTGGAGCCACGCTTCCGGGCATCAGACTGCATAATCCGATTCAACATCGAAGTTCTGGCTGACATCTACCCAGGCATCCTAACCAACGCGTATTATGCGGCGCACGAGTATTTGGCAACCAACGATCCGGTGGCGGCGCTTTTCGGCTATCGCTTTCAGGATGGGGCCGCCAACACCACCGATATGTACATGATATTCTTCGATGACTGCGACCGGCGGCGGGAAATCGGAGAATCGCTCTTGGCCGCGTGGGCGGACAGCCACCCGAACCTTGCCTTTCGCTTGGATACGGGGCCTCACAAGGCCGGGCGCGACACGGTGGAAGGCGGGAGTCAATGGATCGATTCGCCTGAATATAACCTTCACCACTGGGAATTGCGCAAACGCGCACATTGCGGGGAAACGGCCGCGCTCCTGATAGCCGCACAGTTATCGGAGGGCGGCGCACTCGGACGCGCAAGTCCCGAAGCGGCCTTTAAGTATTATTATTTGGCAAGTCAACGGTTGCAAGATGAGCTGGATCTGGTTTCCGCAAGGCAGCGGCTCAAGGCTATCTTGGAACAGACCGATCCTGATCGCCACGAGGCGCTACGCGCCACAGCGCGCGATTGGGATGCTGCAATCCGCGTCTATGGCGAGGGCAAGGGAAAGTGCAACGCCGTCGGCCTTCGAGAATAGGAATACAATGACAGGAGGTTCAATAGGCGTGTACTATTTTTCCGCTATTCGTTGTCGTGTCGGCGATGGGCCTTGAAGACAAATGCACGAACAGGCCCGTGGTGTGACTGTGGAGCTGGGCCTGCGCTTCCTCGACCCACAGGGGCGCATTCCCGGCAAGACCGCGCCGGTCCCTGGCGTCATCAAGACCCTTGTCGATACCGCCGTCGGCGGCTCGCAGCGTTTCAAGCTGTCGCAGATGCAGGGCGCCCAGCTGACTTTGGTCTCGACGGACACGCTGTCGTTCCCTGCCGCACGCCTGGCAAGCGGCAGTACGAGCTGGCCCATATTTACGGGCTCGGTCGGCAAGGGCGGCGCTAACGCCGTCCACGATATCGCGGTCTTGCAGGCTGCGCTGGCCAATATCGATATGCCGGGAACCTCCCAACCGTTCTGGGAAGGTGGGGTCGATGGCCGGGCGAGCAGCGCGCTCAACGAAGCCTTGGCCACCTTCCAGATCGCCGCTGGCTTGGATCCGACCGGAACCCTCGATCCGGGCGATGCCAGCGTCAAGGCACTCTCAGGCTTGTTGCCAAGCGAGTTCAAGGGGCTGCGCGGGGTGAGGGGACTCGAGATTGCAAGTGTTGATCGCGCCTCCGGTGCTAGCCCGAATTATTCATGCCGGCCATGAGATTTGATTGGAACGTGCGGTAT
>CAYPAX010000092.1:0-18262 GCA_964408735.1 uncultured Rhodospirillaceae bacterium
GAAGCGACGGCAGAGGCGATCCTATGGGTACCATATGTCAGATTTGGACCACTAGATCATCGCCATACCGCCATTGACATGCAAGGTCTGGCCGGTGACGTAGGCAGCCTCGGGCGAAGCCAGGTAGACCGCGGCGCCGGCGATGTCGCCGGGGTCGCCGAGGCGGCCGGCCGGAATCGCCGCCAGCAGGCGCTCGTGCTGGGCCTCGTCGAGCGCCTGGGTCATGGCGGTGTCGATAAAGCCCGGCGCGATGCAGTTGGCGGTGATGCCGCGCGCCGCGACCTCGCCGGCGAGCGACTTGGTGAAGCCGATCATGCCGGCCTTGGAGGCGGCGTAGTTGGTCTGGCCCGGATTGCCGGTGACGCCGACGATCGAGGTGATGTTGACGATGCGCCCCCAGCGCCGCTTCATCATGCCCCGGAGCGCGCCGCGGCAGAGCCGGAAGCTGGCGGTGAGGTTGACGTTGAGCACCCGCTCCCAATCCTCGTCCTTCATGCGCAGCACCAGGGTGTCGCTGGTCAGCCCGGCGTTGTTGACCAATATGTCGAGGCCATCGAGCGCGGCATCCGCCTCGCCCGGCAGCGCTGCGACGGCCTCGGCGTCCGAAAGATCGCAGGGCAGCACAGCGGTGCCCTCTCCGAGCGTCGCCGCCAAGGCGTCAAGCGCCTCACGCCGGGTTCCCGACAGCGCCACCCGCGCGCCCGCGCCATGCAGGGCGCTGGCGATGGCACCGCCGATTCCGCCCGAAGCGCCGGTCACCAGCGCGCCTTTTCCAGCCAGGTCAAACATGGGCCTAATCTTGCACCTCAGCGATAGGGATCATAATTGGCCGATAAGCGATTCGACGTCGGCCGGGGCCAGCACGGCGCTGCCGCCGAGCGCCTTGTCGATGCGGCGCGCGAGATTGGCGAGCACCTTGCCGGCGCCAAGCTCGACCAGGGTGTCGACGTCGCTTGCCATCATGGTCAGCACGCATTCGCGCCAGCGCACCATGCCGGTCACCTGCTCCACAAGAAGCGTGCGGATGGCCTCCGGCTCGGCCACCGCATCGGCCGTGACATTGGCGACCAGCGGCGGCGCCGGCGCGGCAATCGTCACCTCCGCCAGGGCCTCGGCCATGACTTCGGCAGCGGGCGCCAGCAACGAGCAATGGAACGGCGCACTGACGGGAAGTGACATGGCGCGCCGGGCGCCGCGCTCGGAGGCCAATGCCACCGCCTGCTCGACCGCCGCAGCCGCGCCGCTGAGCACGACCTGGCCGGGGGCGTTGTCGTTGGCGACCTGGCAGACGCCGCCGCCTGCCGCGGCCGCATCCTCGGCCACCGCGCGCACCGCCTCGAGATCGAGGCCGAGCACCGCCGCCATGGCGCCTTCGCCGACCGGCACCGCGCTCTGCATGGCCTGGCCGCGGCGGCGCAGCAGCCGTGCCGTATCCGCTAGGCCGAGCGCACCGGCGGCGGCAAGGGCGGAATATTCGCCGAGCGAATGGCCGGCCACGAAGGCGGCCTTGTCGGACAGGGCCACACCGCCCTCGCGCTCGATGACGCGGACCACGGCAAGCGAGGTCGCCATCAGCGCCGGCTGGGCGTTTTCGGTCAGGGTCAGCTCGTCCTCGGGACCTTCGAAGATCAGCCGCGTAAGGTTCTGGCCGAGGGCGTCGTCGACTTCCTGGTAGACCTCGCGCGCGGACGCGAAAGCATCATGCAGCTCGCGCCCCATACCCACCGCCTGCGACCCCTGACCGGGAAACACGAACGCTCTCGCCATAGCCGTCCCCTGTGCAATTTCAGGGGCCCAGAACTACCCGCGCTGACGGCCCTGTCAAGCGCCCAGCCTGAGGTGCTTGCAGCGGGTGGCGAAATCGCTATAGTGCGCGCCTCGTTTTCCGGCGCGCGACCGCTGAACCCTGCCGCGCGCCATGATTACCGGATCCCGCAGGCGATCCACCACGCACCCCGTGCGACTTTGAGGAGCCGTTCATGCCGCTCTACGAGAGTGTGTTCATCGCGCGCCAGGACATCCCGGCGCAGGAAGTCGAAGCGCTGACCGAGCGCTTCCAGGGCATCGTATCCGAGCTTGGCGGCGAAATCGCCCGGCACGAATATTGGGGCCTGAAGAGTCTGGCCTATCGCATCAAGAAGAACCGCAAGGGCCATTACACCATGCTGCAGATGGACGCGCCTTCGGCGGCAATCCAGGAGATGGAGCGCAACATGCGCATCAGCGAGGATGTGCTGCGCTATATGACCGTGCGCATCGATGCCGTCGACGAGGAGCCATCCTCGATGATGCAGACGCGTTCGGCCCGCGAGGAGCGCCGCCGCGAGGAGCGGCGGTCGCGCGCTGCGAGCGACGAGGCGGCCAAGAAGACCGAGCAAAGCGACAAGCCGAGCGAAGACGCCGCTCCCAAGACCACCGAAAGCGAGGCGTAAGACATGGCTCAGCAAGGTTCAGGGTCCCGCCGCGTGCCGTTGCCCCGCAGGCCGTTCTTCCGCCGCCGCAAGACCTGCCCGTTTTCCGGGCCTGGCGCGCCGAAGATCGACTATCGCGATATCAAGACGCTGCAGCGCTTCATTTCGGAGCGCGGCAAGATCGTGCCCAGTCGCATCACGGCGGTCTCGGCGCCCAAGCAGCGGCGTTTGGCCCAGGCCATCAAGCGCGCGCGCTTTCTGGCGCTGCTGCCGTACCTGGTAAAGTAATCCGAGGCGAGGACCGAGCGCTATGGAAGTGATCCTGCTCGAACGTATCGAGAAGCTGGGCCAGATGGGCGATCTGGTGACCGTAAAGAACGGCTACGCACGCAATTACCTGTTGCCGCAGAGCAAGGCGCTGCGGGCGACGGCCGCGAACCGCGAGCGCTTCGAGACGCAGCGGGTCCAGCTCGAGGCCAACAACCTCGAGGCACGCACGGAGGCGGCAACCATCGCCGAGCGCATGGAAGGCCTGTCGGTGATGATGGTGCGCCAGGCCGGCGATACCGGCCAGCTCTACGGCTCCGTCAACGCCCGCGACATCGCCGCCGGGGTCACCGAAGCGGGCTTTACGGTCGGCCGCCGTCAGGTGCGCCTGGATACCGTGATCAAGACCCTCGGCCTGCACGAGGCGCGCGTTGCCCTGCACCCGGAAGTCAGCGTGACGGTCACGGTCAATGCCGCCCGCTCCGAGGAAGAAGCCAAGCTTCAGGCCGCCGGCATAGACGTCACCGCCATGGAGGACGACGAGCCCGAGGACGAGGGCGGTGAGGATCTGGCGGCTGTCTTCGACGATGACGCCCAGCCAGAGGCCGAAAGCGAGGGCGAGGCCGGCGGAGACGAGGAAGAGCCCGCCGCCTAAGGCGATTTTGCGCAACCCGCAAGCTCTAGTATATTATGGGCTGAACTGAGGCGAGGCGCTGCAAAGGGCGTCGATCGACCGGTTTTGATGCCCGATGCGCCCTCGGCGGAGGGCGGCTATGTTGGTGGAAGCGTTTTTCACCAGGCTTATCCAGTGCGGCCGGCTGACGGTGCGCTACGCGGATGGGCGCAGCGTCGTATACGGCAGCGAGCCTGGACCAAACGTCATCATACGCCTGCATAACGCGGCGGCGGGCCGGCGCATTGCGCGCAATCCCAGCCTGGGCGCGGCCGAATCCTACATGGACGGCTCGCTCAGCATCGAAGATGGCGAGATATACGATTTTCTCGACATTGCCGCTCTGAATATCGGGCGCGGCCATCTGCCCGGCGTCTATACGTGCTTCAAGAGCCTGGGCTTATGGACGCGGCGCTTCATGCAGCACAATTCGCCGCTGCGTGCGCGCCGCAATGTCGCCCACCACTACGATTTGTCGGATTCGCTCTACGCGCTGTTTCTCGATCCCCAGCGGCAATATTCCTGCGCCTATTTCACGGCCGACGGCCAAAGCCTCGAGGATGCGCAGCGCGCCAAGATGCGGCTGGTCGCCGACAAGCTGCTGTTGGCGCCGGGACAGAAGGTGCTCGATATCGGCTGCGGCTGGGGCGGCCTGGCAGCCTATCTCGCCCGTGAAGAGAATGTTCATGTGCGCGGCCTGACCCTATCGGACGAACAGCACCGCTATGCAGAGGCCGCGGCGCGCAAGGCGGGCCTCGATGACCGCTTGAGCTTCGCGCTGGAAGACTACCGATACGATGGCGGCCTCTACGACCGCATCGTCTCGGTCGGCATGTTCGAGCATGTCGGAATCGACTACTACGGCGACTATTTTTCGAAGCTGCACGACCTTCTGGCGCCCGACGGCGTCGCGCTGCTCCACACCATCGGCCGCAGCGATGGTCCGGGCATTACCGACAGCTTCATCCGAAAGTACATCTTCCCCGGCGGCTACATTCCCGCCCTGTCGGAGGTGGTGACGGCGATCGAGCGAACTGATTTGATCATCACCGATATCGAGGTGCTGCGGCTTCATTATGCCGATACGTTGCGCGAATGGCGGCACAACTTCCTGGCCAATCGTGAGCGTGCCATGGCACTCTACGACGACAGGTTTTGTCGAATGTGGGAGTTCTACTTGGCAGGCTCGGAAGTTTCCTTTCGCCATCTCGGCATGGTGGTCTACCAAATTCAGCTGGCGCGCCGTCAGGACGCGGTGCCGTTGACTCGCAACTATCTGCATGATGGCGAGAGTCGTGACAGTGACCATGGCATTGCGGCCGAGTAGCCCTTGAGCGCACGCCACGTCACGGTCGTCGGGGCTGGCATTGTCGGCACCTGCTGCGCCCTCCAACTCAGGCTTGACGGCCACGAGGTAACGCTTGTCGACAGCGACGAGCCCGGCGCCGCGACCTCCTTCGGCAATGCCGGCATCATCTCGACCGGCTCGATCATGCCTTACGCCACGCCGGGGCTCTGGAAAGCGGCCCCCGGCATGGTCTTGGATCCGCTCGGCCCGCTCATGCTGTCCTGGCGCTACCTGCCGCGCGCCACGCCGTGGCTGCTGCGCTATCTGGCGGAGGGCCGGACCAGCCGGGCGCACACGGTCGCGGCCGAGATGGCGCCCTTGACCACAGCCGCCTATGACGCCCATCGCAGCCTGATGAGCGGAGCCGACGTCGAGGCGAGGCTGATTCGCCAGGAAGGCTATCTGCATGTCTGGCGCGAGGCCGACGGCTTCGAACAAACCGCCTTGCAGCGCAGCCTGATGGCCGAGCACGGCATTGCCTGCGAGGTGCTGGACGGCGCTGACATCGCGGCCCTGGAGCCGGGTCTGGCGCGCGACTTCCGCTATGGCTTTCATGTGCGGGAGGGTGGCTTTGCGGTCGAGCCCGTGGCGCTGACACAGGCCTATGCGGCGGCCTTCGAGGCGCGTGGCGGCATTATCCGTCGCGAGCGCGTGACAGGCTTCGAGATGGCAGGGCCCGGCCCGCGCAGCCTGGTGACCGATTCGGGAAAGCACGCCCTCGACCTGCTGCTGCTTGCCGCCGGCGCCTGGTCACGGCCTTTGCTCAGAGAGCTTGGCCTGCGCGCGCCGCTGGAGTGCGAGCGCGGCTATCACTTGAGCTTGCGCCCGGGCGAGGGCGTGGCACTGAGCCGGCCGGTCGTCGTTGGCAAGCCGCGCTATACCCTGGCGCCGATGCGCGACGGCCTGCGCCTGACCACGGGCGCGGAGTTCGCCGGCCTCGACGCGCCGCCCAACTACCGTCGCATCCACCGGCTGGTCGCCGATGCCAACAGATCGCTGCCGGGGCTTGGCGACACGGTGGAGCGCGAATGGATGGGACACCGGCCGGTGCTGTGGGATTCCAAGCCCGCCATCGGCCGCTCGCCGCACCACGACACCGTCTTCTATGCCTTCGGCCACGGCCACCTGGGCCTGACCCTGAGCGCTGTCACGGGCCGCCTGATCGCCGACCTGATCGGCGGCAAGGAGCCACCGCTCGCGCCGTTCTCGCTTGACCGCTTCTAAATCTGTCCCCGCTTTTCTTGTAATTCGGGATTCGGGATTCACAGGGCAGAGCACAGATTGAGGATGTTGTGCGACGGGCGGGTGGAGTAAGACTGGGGACATGGACCCGCTTCCCTTCTCCAACCCCGAAGACGAGCCCGCAGGCGGCTCGGATGCGCTTGGCGCGCGCAGCCTGCCGCAAAATATAGAGGCGGAGCAGGCGCTGCTGGGCGCGTTGCTGATCGACAATGCGGCCTACGATCCGGTTTCGGTGTTTCTCGAGCCCGAGCACTTCTATGTGCCTGTGCATGCACGGATTTACGAGGCCGCGCGCGATCTCATCGTGCGCGGCCAGATCGCCAACCCGGTCACCCTGAAGTCCTATTTCGAGGCCGACGAGGGACTCGCCGATATCGGCGGCGCGCAGTATCTGGCGCGCCTTGCCGGGGCGGCGGCGAGCATCATCAATGCGCGCGACTACGGCCAGGTGATTCGCGACCTGAGTGTTCGCCGCAGTCTCATCCATATCGGCGAGGACGTGGTCAATGTGGCCTACGATCCGCGCGTCGAGGACAGCGCCGGCTCGCTGATCGAGACCGCCGAATCGCGCCTCTACGAACTCGCCGAGACCGGCCGCGACGAAGGCGGCTTCAAGTCCTTCTCCACGGCACTGACCGAAGCCGTGGCAAGCGCCGAGGCCGCCTACAAGCGCGACGGCCAGCTCTCGGGTGTCGCCAGCGGTCTGATCGACCTCGACAACCTGCTCGGCGGCCTGCACCCCTCGGACCTTCTGATCCTCGCCGGGCGGCCGTCCATGGGCAAGACGGCGCTGGCCACCAACATCGCCTTCCATGCCGCCAAGAGCTTTCGCAGCGAGCCCGATGCCACCGGCAAGCTGCAGCCGGTCGATGGCGCCGTGGTCGGCTTCTTCTCGCTGGAAATGTCGGCCGAGCAGTTGGCCGGGCGCATCCTGGCCGAGGTCTCGGGCATTCGCTCGGACCATATCCGCCGCGGCAAGATGTCGAACGACGAATTCATGCAGCTGGTCAAGGCCAGCCGCGACGTGTCGTCGGCACCGATGTTCATCGACGACACGCCGGCGCTCAGCGTTGCCGCGCTGCGCACCCGCGCCCGCCGCCTCAAGCGTACCCATGGGCTGTCGCTGCTGGTGATCGACTATTTGCAGCTCATGCGGCCCAACCGGCGCCACGACAATCGGGTGCAGGAGATTTCCGAGATCACCCAGGGCCTGAAGGCGCTGGCGAAGGAGCTCGACCTGCCGGTGATCGCGTTGTCGCAGCTGAGCCGCGCGGTGGAGCAGCGCGAGGACAAGCGGCCGCAGCTTTCGGACCTGCGCGAATCGGGCACCATCGAGCAGGACTCCGACGTGGTCATGTTCGTCTATCGGGACGAATATTACCTGGAACGCGCCGAGCCCCAGCAGCGCCAGGAGGAATCGCGCGAGCGCTTCGACCAGCGCTACGATACCTGGCAGCAACGCTTCGAATCCGCCAAGGGCCTTGCCGACGTCATCATCGCCAAGCAGCGACATGGGCCGATCGGCAACGTCAAGCTGCGCTTCGAGGCCGAGACTACGAGCTTCTCAAGCTATGCCCAATCGGCCCGGCTGCCGGAGCAGACCTTGTGACAGCAGGCGGCGGGCAGCCTGCCGATGCCCGGCTAATCATTGATCTGGCGGCGATCCGCCGCAATTGGCTCGAGATCAAGAGCCGCGTTCCGGCGACGACCCGCACTGCAGCGGTAGTCAAGGCGGATGCCTATGGTCTCGGGGTGGTGCAGGTGGCACCCGCCTTGGCCGCTGCGGGCTGCGAGGATTTCTTCGTTGCCACCCTCGACGAAGGCCTGGGCTTGCGCGGCATATTGCCCGAGGCGGCTATCACCGTCCTCAACGGTAGCCCCGCCGGCTGCGAGGCCGAGCTTGTGGCGGCGAACCTGCAGCCTGCGTTGAACGATCTTGGCGCCATCGAGCGCTGGGCGGAGCAAGCGCGCGGCATGGAAACGCCGCTGCCGGCCGTCATTCACCTCGATACGGGCATGGCCCGGCTCGGTCTGTCGCCGGGCGAGGTGGCGCGGCTCGCCGATGCGCCCGATCGCCTGGCCGGGCTTAGACCAGCGCTTGTCATGAGCCACCTTGCCTGTGCCGATGCTGCCGGCCACCCCATGAACGGCGAGCAGCTCGCCCGCTTCCGCATCTTGCGCCAAAGCCTGCCGGCGATGCCCGCCAGTCTCGCCGCCTCGTCGGGTGTCCTTCTCGGGCCCGACTACGCTTTCGACCTGGTCCGCCCCGGCGCCGCGCTCTACGGCATCAACCCGACCCCGGGCGAGGCCAATCCGATGGCCGAGGCCGTGCGCCTGGAAGCGCGAATCGTGGCGCTGCGCGAGATTGACGCGCCCCAGAGCGTTGGCTACGGTGCCGCCTATCGCGCGTCCGGCAAGACCCGGATCGCAACTGTTCCGATCGGCTACGCGGATGGCTATCCGCGGGCCCTCGGCAACCAGGCGAGTGGCTTTCTCGCCAACGGCGACGCGGTGTCGCCGCCTTTGCCGGTGGTGGGCCGGATATCGATGGACCTTGTCACGTTGGACGTTAGCGCATTGCCGTCGGAGCAGGCCCGGATCGGCACCGCGATCACCCTAATCGGCGGCGTACGCACGCTCGATGCACTTGCTGCCGAGGCCGGAACCATCGGTTACGAACTGTTGGTCAGGCTGGGGCGCCGCATCCCGCGCGTCTATCTGGCGGGGGGAGCCGCGTGAACCCGCTGGCCCTGATCGGGCGCGTCTTCCTCGCCTTCATGGCCACCACGGGGCGGGTGGTGATGTTCACCGGCAGCGGCCTCGGCCACTGCGTGCGGCCGCCGCTCTATCCGCGCCTCGTGCTGCGCCAGATGATCGATATCGGCTATTACTCGCTGCCCGTCGTCGGCATGACAGGGCTGTTCGCGGGCATGGTCCTCGCCCTGCAAAGCTATACGGGCTTCAGCCGCTTCAGCGCCGAGAGCGCGATCCCCACCGTGGTGGTCATCTCCATTACCCGCGAGCTCGGGCCGGTGCTGACCGGGCTGATGGTGGCCGGGCGCATCGGCGCCTCGATGGCTGCCGAGATCGGCACCATGCGGGTGACCGAGCAGATCGATGCCCTGGTCACGCTGTCGACCAATCCGATGAAATATCTCGTCGCGCCGCGCATCATCGCCGGCGTGACCATGCTGCCGCTCTTGGTCATGGTCGCCGACATCATCGGCGTCATGGGCGGCTATCTGGTCGGCGTCAACAAGCTCGGCTTCAACGGCGCCACCTACATCAGCAACACCTGGCAGAACCTGGAGACGATGGATGTGGTCTCGGGCCTCGTCAAGGCCGCCAGCTTCGGGCTGATCATCTCCGTCATGGGCTGCTATCACGGCTATCAGTCGCGTGGCGGCGCGCAAGGGGTCGGCAGCGCGACCACCAACGCCGTGGTCTCGGCCTCGATCCTGATCCTGGTCGCCAACTACTGCCTGACCGAGGCGTTCTTCGCGAAATGAGCACGACGCCCAAGATCGAGCTGATCGACGTCCATATGCGCTTCGGCGACAAGGTGGTACTCGACGGCGTCGACCTCGTCGTCGAGGCAGGCGAATCGATGGTCGTGATCGGCGGCTCCGGCGTCGGCAAGTCGGTCACCCTGAAGATCGTGCTCGGCCTGCTCACTCCGACCTCCGGGCGGGTGCTGGTGGACGGCCAGGACGTCACTCGCATCTCCGGGCGCGAGCGCGAGGCGGTCAATCGCAAATTCGGCATGCTGTTCCAGGGCGCCGCCCTGTTCGATTCGCTGAGCGTGTGGCAGAACGTCGCCTTCTCGCTGATCCAGGGCCAGGGCGTCGAGCACGAGGCCGCGCGCAAGATCGCCTTCGAGAAATTGGCCGCCGTCGGCCTCGGCGACGACGTGGCGGCGCTCTATCCGGACGAGCTTTCCGGCGGCATGAAGAAGCGCGTGGCGCTGGCCCGCGCCATCGCCGCCGAGCCCGAGATCATCTTTTTCGACGAGCCCACCACCGGGCTCGATCCGATCATGGCCGACGTCATCGACGCCCTGATCGTCAAATGCGTGCGCGACCTCGGCGCCACGGCACTCTCGATCACCCACGACATGATCAGCGCCCGGCGCATCGCCGACCGCGTCGCCATGCTCCACAAGGGCAAGATCATCTGGACCGGCCCCATTGCCGATATCGACGACAGCGGCAACGCCTTCGTCGACCAGTTCGTCAACGGCAGCGCCGAAGGCCCCATCCAGATGGAAGTGCGGGCGCTCTGAGGCCATGGCCCGTGCCGCACCCGTATTCACCTGCCAGGCCTGCGGCGCGGTGCACGCCAAGTGGGCCGGGCGCTGCGACGCCTGCGACGCCTGGAACACCCTGGTCGAGGAGGCCCCGGCACAAAGCCCGCCCAAGGGCCTCAAGGGCGGCGGCGGCACGCGGCTTGCCCTCGAAGCGCTTTCCGCGCCGAGCCGCGAGACACCGCGGCGCGCCATCGGCATCGGCGAGCTGGACCGGGTGTTCGGCGGCGGCCTGGTGGCGGGCTCGGCCATTCTGATCGGCGGCGATCCCGGCATCGGCAAATCGACCCTGCTGTTGCAGGCGGCCGGCGCGCTGGCCAAGGGCGGCGCCAGTGCGGTCTACGTCTCGGGCGAGGAATCGGCCGATCAGGTGCGCCTGCGGGCGAACCGGCTGGGCTTGAGCGAGGCGCCGGTATCGCTGGCCTCGGCCACCAGCGTGCGCGATATCCTGGCCACCCTGGATAGCGATGCGCCCGACGTTCTGATCATCGATTCGATCCAGACCATGTATGTGGACTCCCTCGAATCCGCCCCCGGTACGGTGGCCCAGGTGCGCGCCAGCGCCCAGGAGCTGATCCGCCTCGCCAAGAGGCGCGGCAGCGTCGTGCTGCTGGTCGGCCATGTCACCAAGGAGGGCCAGATCGCCGGCCCGCGGGTGCTCGAGCATATGGTCGACACGGTGCTCTATTTCGAGGGCGAGCGCGGCCACCAGTTCCGCATATTGCGCGCAGTGAAGAACCGCTTCGGCGCTACCGACGAGATCGGCGTCTTCGAGATGACCGATGCCGGCCTCGGCGAGGTTACCAATCCCTCCGCCCTGTTCCTGGCAGAGCGCGAGACGCCGGTCTCGGGCGCCGCGGTATTCGCGGGCATGGAGGGCACGCGGCCGATGCTGGTGGAGATCGAGGCCCTGGTCTCGCCGTCACCGCTGGGAACACCACGCCGTGCAGTGGTAGGCTGGGATTCGGCGCGCCTGGCGATGATCCTCGCGGTGCTCGAAACGCGCTGCGGCCTTGCCGTCGGCGCCAACGATGTGTATCTCAACGTCGCCGGGGGCTTACGGGTCTCGGAGCCGGCCGCGGATTTGGCCGTGGTGGCGGCGTTGGTGTCCTCGCTGGGAGACCGCCCGGTGCCGGAGAGAACCGTGGCCTTTGGCGAGATCGGCCTGTCGGGAGAGGTAAGACCGGTGGCGCATACCGAAGCAAGGCTGAGAGAGGCGTCGAAACTGGGCTTCACGCGGGCCCTGATGCCGCCGCCGCGCGGCAGCATCGCCGCCGGCATGGCATGCATCGAGATCGCGCGTCTGCCGGACATCGTTCAGCAACTTGCCGACGTGTCGGACCTAACGTAGCGGGCAGGGGATCATGGAAACGGTAGGTTGGACCGATTTGGCCGTAGCCGGCATTGTCCTGGTATCGGCGATCTTTGCCTTCTATCGCGGTTTCGTGCGCGAGGTGCTGGCGATCGCCGGCTGGGTCGGTGCGGCGGTGTTCGCGGTCTATTTCTTCGACGATGCGCGCCCCTACGTGGCCCAATACCTGCCCGACGAGCTGCTCATCAACATCGCCACCGGCGCGGGGCTGTTTCTCGGCTCCCTGGTGGTGTTCTGGCTCGCCATCCACCTCATCGTCACCCGTGTCAAGGCCAGCGCCCTGAGCGCCCTCGACCGCTCACTGGGCTTTCTCTTCGGCATCGCCCGCGGCGTCATCGTGGTCGCCGTCGCCTTCATCGCCGGCGAGAAGCTGATCTGGAACGAGGACGGGGATGCCCGCCCCGAATGGCTGGAAAGTGCCCGCAGCCTGCCGTTGATCGAATATACGGCAAGGCGAATGACGGCATTCATCCCCGAAGAATGGGATTTCCCGGTCGACGATCTGATGCCGGCGACGCCGGAGGAGCTGGCGCTGCCGCCAGTGGCGCCTGCGGACACGCCGCCTGAGGATCCCGGTTACAGCGACGAGGAACGGGCGCTGCTGGATCGCGCGAGCGAGGCGCCGGCGGCCGAGGGCACGGCGCCCGAAGCCGCGACAAGCCCGAGCGAATAGAGCGCCGCGCATGCCCACCCGCCATCCCTGGGACGACGACAAACTCAGAGAAGAATGCGGCATATTCGGGGTCTATGGCCACCCGGAGGCGGGCGCCCACACCGCCCTCGGCCTGCACGCCCTGCAACACCGCGGCCAGGAAGCCTCCGGTATCGTCAGCTATGACGGCCGCGTCTTTCATGCCCATCGCGGCATGGGGCATGTGGGTGACATCTTTTCCGATCCGGCCGTGATGGCGCAGCTCGAGGGCGACAGCGCCATCGGGCACAATCGATACTCCACCCAGGGCGACACGGTGCTGCGCAACGTGCAGCCGATCTTCGCCGATCTTGCCGGCGGCGGCTTGGCCATTGCCCACAACGGCAATCTGACCAACGCGCTGGAAGTACGCCGCGAGCTGGTGCGCCGCGGCTGCATCTTCCAATCGACCATGGATTCCGAAGTCATCGTCCATTTGATCGCGACCAGCAGGGCGTCCGGCTTCATGAACCGCCTGGTCGACGCGCTGCGTCAGCTGCAGGGCGCCTATTCCCTGATCATGCTGACGGACCAGGCGATGATCGGCGTGCGCGACCGTTTCGGCGTCCGTCCGCTGACCATCGGCACGCTCGACGGCGGCACCATCCTCACTTCGGAAAGCTGTGCCCTAGACATCATCGGCGCCAAGGCGCTGCGCGATGTCGAGCCCGGCGAGGTGGTGGTGATCGACAAGGCAGGCATGCGCTCCACCAAGCCCTTCCGCAGCGCCCATTCCCAGTTCTGCATCTTCGAATATATCTACTTCTCGCGCCCCGACAGCGTGGTCGAGGGCCGCGGCGTCTATACGGCGCGCAAGCGCATCGGGGCCGAGCTGGCGCGCGAGGCCGGCGTGCCTTGCGATCTGGTCGTGCCGGTGCCCGATTCCGGCGTGCCCGCGGCCATCGGCTATGCCGAGGAGGCGGGCGTGCCCTTCGAGCTCGGCATCATCCGCAACCACTATGTCGGGCGCACTTTCATCGAGCCCTCGGATTCGATCCGCCACCTCGGCGTCAAGCTCAAGCACAACGCCAACCGTGCCACCCTGGAAGGCAGGCGCGTGGTGCTGGTAGACGATTCCATCGTGCGCGGCACCACTTCGACCAAGATCGTGCAGATGGTGCGCGAGGCCGGCGCCACCGAGGTGCATATGCGCATCGCCAGCCCGCCGACCACCCATTCCTGCTTCTACGGTGTCGACACGCCGAAACGCGAGGACCTGCTGGCCTCGCAAATGGATATCGAAGCGATGGCCGAGCATATCGGCGCCGACTCCGTCCGCTACATCACCATCGACGGCCTTTATCGTGCCATGGGTGAGCCATCGCGCAATGGGGAACAGCCGCAATTCTGCGATGCTTGCTTCAGCGGCGAATACCCCATTCCCCTGGTCGATCGCGACGGCGGCGAAGAATCCGCCCAGCTCTCGCTGCTCGCCGAGGGCGCCTGAGTGGCGGATTTCGACGGACGCATCGTTCTGGTCACCGGCGCCAGCCGTGGCATCGGCGCGGCGGTGGCGGAGCGCTTCGCCGCCGAAGGCGCCCATATCGTGGCCGTGGCACGGGACGAAGACGAGCTGACCGGGCTCGACGACCGCATCCGCGCCGCCGGCGGCGAGGCCGCCACCCTGGTCCCGCTCGATGTCACCAACGGCGAAGCCCTCGACCGCCTGGGCGGTACCATCGCCGAGCGCTACGGCCACCTCGACGTGCTGGTGGGCAATGCCGCGCTGCTCGGCGATCTCGGCCCCCTATCCCACATCGAGCCGCGCAGCTGGGATCGCGTGCTGGAGGTCGACCTGACCGCCAACTGGCGCCTCATCCGCGCCACGGACGCGCTGCTGCGCGCATCGGAAGCCGGCCGCGCCATTTTCGTCACCTCGGGTGTCGCCTCCCGCCCGCGCGCCTATTGGGGCGCCTATGCGGTCGCCAAGGCGGGGCTGGAGGGCCTGGTGCGCGTCTATGCCGCCGAAGTGGCCAAGAGCAACGTCCGCGTCAACGCCCTCGACCCTGGCAAGATCCGCACCGCCATGCGCGCCAAAGCCATGCCCGGCGAAGACCCGCAAACCCTGCAAACGCCGGACGCGATCACCGACGCCTTCCTGGCGCTGGCCAGCCTCGATTGCGAGCGCAACGGCGAGGTGGTCAAGGCGCAGGGGTGATACGCGCCTTGTCCGCGATCACCCCAGCACCGGGCATGAGGGGCGCGGGGGCAGGTAGGCTGAGTTTAGGCAAAAAAGGACATTGAGTAGCACAATCAGTCGTTACATTTCGAACTCGCCTTAGTCGGATGCGCCTGATGTGTCGGGGATATCGAGGCCGGCCTTGCGTAGGCCCTCGACGCCCAGCTCGATCTCGTCCTCAGACCAAATCCATTGCCGTTGGTGATCTCTATAAGTCTCCGCGATATCAGGCACAATCTCGATCAGACGGTCAAGCTCGGCGCGGGCGTCTTGGGGTCGGCCGAGTTGACCATAAGTCATGGCCAGACTCATGTGCCATAGTAAGAACCCCGGCATATTGACCTTCTGAAACTCCTCCAGTGCTTGGCGAAAATCGCGCTTGTGAAAATAATAGTAATATCCCAAGACGATTTGGTACCAGCCCGGGTGATAGGGGTTCAATGCCATGGTTCGACGAAGCCATTGGATGCCATATTCCCAATCGCCGGCAAGTGCGATCATGGACCCCATCCAGGCAACGGTTCGCGAGCTGTTGGGATTCAGCTCGATCGCCTTCAACGCCTCGACCTTGAAGAGATCCATCTCACGGCGCGCGAAATAGACGGATGCGAGAACGTCATAGCCAAGTTGATCGCTCGGGGCTAGCGTCACCGCCTTCCGGGCCGCCGCCAGCGCTCGATCCAGGGGAGGCTCGCCGTCGCCGCGGGTGTTGAAGCCATGTGCCACTTCATCCCGGTACATGTAGGCCAGCCAGGCCCAGGCTTCCGCAAAATCGGGGTTCTTGGCGACCGCGTTTTCGAGGCATCCCCGAACGATTCCGTGTTCCTCTTCGGTAATCTTGTCATAAAACCCATGAGCCCGCAAAACGCAAGCATAGGCCTCCAGGTCATCTTGCGCCGATACGCCAAGGGTCGCGCGGTGGGCGCGGCTGATCTGGCCGGTCTCGCCACCCAGGCGGCTCGCGATATTGTCCGCGATGTCGTCCTGAATCGCGAAGATATCGTGCGTGCTGAGGTCGCGATCATAAGTATCGCCCCAGACTTGGGTCTGGTCCTGAACGTTCAGCACCTTGACCGTAATCCTAATCCGCTCATGCTCATGCCGCACGCTCCCCAGGAGCACGTAATCTATACCCAATTCATCGCCGATCACGGATAGGTCGACGGAGCGACCTTTGTAGCGGGCAGTAGATTGCGGGGCGATCACGAAGAAATTCTGAAACTTCGATAGCGCGAGGCTGATGTCCTCGGTCAGCCCGTTGCTGAAAATCTCCCGCGATGGGTCGTCGGACAGATTCTCGAAGGGCAGGACGGCGATCTTTGGGCCCTCGGGTAACGGCGGCACCGCGGACAAATCGGCATGCTGTTCTCCATCAATTAGGCTCGTCTGTGGCGGCGCAGGTTCGTCAACACCTAGGTCGGACCACCAAATCACAATTGCCGCGCCCATGGCAGCGACAGAAGCTGCGGCGACCGCCCCAAGGCTCTTCGGCGAAATGGCGCGCTTAACCTCTACCGGGACGTCGTCCTCGGTCGTCACCTGATAGGCGCGGACCGGCTCGGCGACATTCTTAACTTTATGGTCTCCGATATGGATGAACCCGACATCCATTCGCCCGCGGAGGGTACCGAACACGGTATCGGACACGGCTATCCGACCGGGCTTGGCTAGGCTTTCAAGCCGCGCTGCAACATTGACGCCGTCGCCATAGATGGTGCCATCGGGCTTCTCGTTGATGTCACCCAGATGCACGCCGACGCGGAACAGCATTCGACGCGTTTCGCTCACGTCCTCGTTGATTTGGTCAAGTTTCTTCTGAACCGCGAGCGCAGCCAGGACCGCACCGGCAGCATTCTCAAAAACCGCCAGCACCGAATCGCCAGCGGTGTCCACCACGCGACCGCTATTGACCGCGACATGCTCGCGAAACACTGCTCGTGCGGCTTCGAGCGCCGCCATTGTCGCTCGCTCGTCATCGGCCATAAGGCGCGTAAAGCCAGCGACATCGGCCGCCAAGACGGCTGCCAGCCTCAGCTTGTCGTCAGTTTCCGCCAAGTCTCCCCCTCCTCCAGTGCAATTGGCCGAAGGGGCCTAGTCGGAGCGTATGTATTTTCTCGTGGCATATCAACGCCGCTCAGGCCTGACAGAATGGCACCAATGCGAGGGAAAGGATCTGAAAGGCGAGAAGGCGCCGCTTGTGGAGCTGGAATACGCCACTGCGGCGGGACCACGAGAGTCTCCTTAGGGTCGCGAGCCGTCTACCTGCCGAGCTGCGGAATAGGTCGGTAGTGCCTCCGAGATCGGACATCTCCAGCGATGAGGACGACGCGGGGTGTGCGCCGGCAAGGCGCCAAGCAATTTACCGCGGTGGGCTCGCATAGGGGTTCTTGCCGCCGCGGAAATTCAGGCGGATGGGCGTGCCCGACAGATCGAAGGCGTCGCGCAGCTCGTTCACCAGATAGCGGCGATAGGATTCCGGCACGCCTTTCGGCCGGTTGACGAAGAGCGCGAAGGTGGGCGGGCGGGCGGAGACCTGGGTGAGATAGCGCATCTTCACGTGCCTGCCCTTGTCCATGGGCGGCGGGTGGTGGGCCACGACCCCTTCGAGCCATTGATTGAGCTTGGCCGTGGGCAGGCGCCTGGCCCAGACCTCGCGCACCGCGAATGCCGCCTTGAGCAGGCTGTCGAGGCCTGTGCCGTCGCGGGCGGAAATCGGTATCGCGCGCAGGCCCCGCAATTGCGGCAGGGCGGCGTCCACCTGCTGCGCCAGCTGGCGGCGGACGATATCGGGATGCTCGATCAGGTCCCACTTGTTGGCGGCGATCAGCGGCGCCCGTCCCTCATTGGCGATCAGCGAGGCGATGGTCAGGTCCTGGCGCTCCAGCGAGTGCGTCACGTCGACCATGAGGACGGCCACGTGGCAGGCCCGTATGGAGCGCAGGGAATCGCCCACCGAGAGCCTTTCCAGGGTCTCGACGACGCGGGCGCGCTTGCGCATGCCGGCGGTATCGACCAGCACCACGTCGCGGTCCTGCCAGCGCCAGGGAACCTCCACAGCGTCGCGGGTGATGCCCGCCTCCGGCCCGACCAGCAGTCGCTCGCCGCCGAGCAGGCGGTTGATGAGCGTCGACTTGCCCACATTGGGGCGGCCCACGACGGCGATGCGGAGCGGCCCCTCGCCGTCGTCGCCGTCGCTCTCGTCGGCGTCCGCCTCGAGCGCCGGCAGGGCCTCGACCAGGGCTTCGTAGAGCTCGCCCAGGCCCTCGCCGTGCTCGGCCGAGATCGCCACCGGCTCGCCCAGGCCGAGCGCCCAGGCCTCGGCGGCGCCGGCATCGCCGGCCTTGCCTTCGGCCTTGTTGACCACCAGGCGCAGCGGCTGGTCATGGCGGCGCAGCCAGTCGGCGAAATGACGGTCCAGCGGCGTCAGCCCGGCGCGGGCGTCGGTCACCATCAGCACCAGATCCGCCTCGCCCAGCACGGCCTCGGTGCTGGCCTGCATGCGGGCTTCGAGGCTCTCGGCGTCGGCGTCCTCCAGGCCCGCGGTGTCGATCACGCGGAACTGCGCCGGGCCCAGCCTGCCGGTGCCCTCGCGCCAGTCGCGCGTGACCCCCGGGCGGTCGTCGACCAGGGCCGCCCGGCGCCCGACGAGGCGGTTGAACAGGGTCGATTTGCCCACATTGGGGCGGCCGACAATGGCAATGGAGACTGTCACGGGGCGGCCTAGAGCGTTTCATGGTTAGATGGAACCGGTTTGACCGGTCTCAGCGCCGTCCTGG
>CAYPAX010000093.1:0-18209 GCA_964408735.1 uncultured Rhodospirillaceae bacterium
TCATCGTCTGGGAGTGAGAATCAGCAAAGCCACTTAATCAACGGGCTGTTACGCCAGCGGCGCAGGGTGTGGGATTTGCGCTGGTCAAACCGGTTCCCTCTAGCCGTCTTCCTTCGCCAGATCGAGGGCCACGTCGACGATCATGTCCTCCTGGCCGCCGACCATGCGCCGTTTGCCGAGCTCTTCGAGGATGTCGCGGGTGTCGATGGCGTAGGTCTCGGACGCCGTTTCGGCGTGGCGCAGAAAGCTCGAATAGACCCCCGCATAGCCCAGCGACAGGGTCTCGCGATCGACCCGCACCGGCCGGTCCTGCAGCGGGCGGATAAGCTCCTCCGCGGCATCCATCAGGGTATGCAGGTCGTAGCCGTGCTGCCAACCCATGCGGTCGGCGACGGCGACGAAGACCTCCAGCGGCGTGTTGCCGGCGCCGGCGCCGTGGCCTGCGAGCGAAGCATCGACGCGTGTGGCGCCATGCTCCACCGCGACCACCGAATTGGCGACCCCGAGCGAAAGATTGTGGTGGGCGTGAATGCCGCGCTGGGTCTTCGGCTTGAGCGCGTCGTTGAAGGCGTTGAAGCGTTCCGCCACCCCCTGCATGGTGAGCGCGCCGGCGGAATCGGTAACGTAGACGCATTGGGCGCCGTAGCTCTCCATCAGCACGGCCTGCTCGGCCAGCGGCCCGGGCTCGTTCATATGAGCCATCATCAGAAAGCCCGAGACATCCATGCCGATCTCGCGGGCATAGGCGATATGTTGCTTGGCGACGTCGGCCTCGGTGCAATGGGTAGCAACGCGCACGGAGCGCACGCCGGCGTCGTAGGCGCGCTTGAGGTCCTCGACCGTGCCGATGCCGGGGATCAGCAGCGTCGCCAGGGTGGCATGCTGCAGCACCTCGGCGATGGCCTCGATCCATTCGACATCCGTGTGGGCGGCGAAGCCGTAATTGAAGCTCGAGCCGTTGAGGCCGTCGCCATGGCATATCTCGATGGAATCGATACGCGCACGATCGAGGGCGATGGCGATGGCGCGCACCGCATCGAGGCCGAACTGATGGCGGATGGCATGCATGCCGTCGCGCAGGGTGACGTCCTGGAGGTATAGGTCCGGCATGATCAACCCCTGCTCAAGGCGACGTAGCGTTCGGCAGTCTTGAGGGCCGCGGAGGTCATGATATCGAGATTGCCCGCATAGGCCGGCAGATAGTCGCCGGCGCCTTCGACCTCGAGAAAGATCGAGGATTTGATGCCGGCGAAGTCGCCATAGCCCGGAATGTGCAGCGGTTTGTTGTCGCCGAAATGCTCGAACTGCACCTTCTGCTTGAGCCGGTAGCCGGGCACGTATTGCTGCACCTCCGCCACCATCTCGTCGACCGAGCGCTCGATATCCTCGGTCTCGCTGCCCTGGCTGAGGGTGTAGACGGAATCGCGCATGATCAGCGGCGGCTCGGCCGGGTTGAGCACGATGATGGCCTTGCCGCGGCCGGCACCGCCGACGCGTTCCAGTCCGGACGCGGTGGTGCGGGTGAACTCGTCGATATTGGCGCGCGTGCCGGGGCCGGCGGACTTGCTGGCGATGGAGGCGACGATCTCGGCATAGGGCAGGGCTTTCGAGACACGCCCCACCGCATGCACCATGGGGATGGTGGCCTGGCCGCCGCAACTCACCATGTTGAGGTTGGGCTCGGCGAAATGCTCCTCCATGTTGACCACGGGTACCACATAGGGCCCGATCGCCGCCGGTGTCAGGTCAACCATGCGCTTGCCGTGTTTGCGGCAGACTTCGGCGTGATAGGCGTGCGCCTTGGCCGAGGTGGCGTCGAAGACCAGCTCGATGGCCTCGAACTCGGGCATCGCCACGAGGCCGTCGATGCCCTTGTCGGTGGTCGCCACGCCGAGCTTGCGCGCGCGTGCCAGGCCGTCCGACTCCGGGTCGATGCCGACCATCGCCGCCAGGCGCAGATGCTCGGCGCTGCGCATCACCTTGACCATCAGGTCGGTGCCGATATTGCCCGATCCGATGATCGCGCAGTCCACGTTTCCGCTCATGTCGTCTCCTAATCCTCTGCGCCGGGCAGGGGGCCCAGGTGCTTCGCCCAATGGGCCATGACCTCGAGCCCGAAATCCGTGACCGGCAGGGTCGGCTGGCGCGCCGCACCATTGCCCAAGCCCAGCCTTTGGGCAAGCAGGGCTTTGCCGTAGGCGATGAAGTTCTCCACCGAACTCATCATAAACACGATCAGCGGCAGCAGTTCGCGGTGGATGCGCTCGGCTTCGGCCAAGTCCTCGGGACCACCGCGTTTCATCAGCTCGTAGATGCGCACTTGCGGATCGAACAGGTCGGGCGCCGGGATCATGCCGACGGCGCCGGCGCGCAGAGTGTCGGGCAGCTGGATGCCGGCATAGCCGCCGAAAACGTCGAAGGCGCTGTCCGTATCGTCGAGCAACTGGCGGACATAGGTGGCCGGGCCTTCGCCCTTGAGCAGGCAGACATTGGGGTGCTGGCGGTTGAGCTCCTTGAGCGCCCCATTGGACAGGCTGGTCGCCATCAGTCCCGGCGCATTCTGGATCGCCAGCGGCACCTCCGCGCTGTCGGCAACGCGGCCGAAGAAGCGCACATACTCGCTTTCGGGAACCCCTGCCACGGCTGGGGGCTGCAGGATCGCCCAGTTCGCACCCGCTGCCACGGCCGCTTTCACGAATTCGATTTGGCCAGGAACGCTGCCTTCGCCGACGGTCACGGCATAGGGCACGCGCCCGGCAATGTCCTCGCCCACCCAGTCGATGACCTGGCGGCGCTCGGTGACGTCGAGCTTGCCGACCTCGGTGGCGAGCCCCATCACCGCAACACCATGAGCGCCGCCGGCGATGCAGGCCTCGACCTGGCGGCGCATGGCAGCCCTGTCGAGGCGGCCGTCGTCGTCGAAGAAGCTGTAGAGGATCGGATAGATGCCGTGGAAGTCCGTATGTGCCATCGTCTTGTTCCTCAATAGGTCGCGCGGCCGCCCGAGATGTCGTAGACGGCGCCGGTGCTGAAGCTGCAATCCTCCGACGATAGCCAGGCAATCAACGCCGCCACCTCCTCGGGCTGGCCCACCCGCCCCATGGGAATTTTCGAGATCAGGTAGTCGTTCTGCTCTGGCGTATTCTGCTTGAGGATAGCCGTCTCGATCACCGCCGGCGCGATGCAGTTGGCGATCACGCCCGTGCCCACGCATTCCTTGCCGAGGGATTTAGTGAAGCCGATCACGCCCGCCTTGGCGGCGCTGTAATGGGCGGCCAGCGGATTGCCTTCCTTGCCGGCGATGGAAGCGATGTTGACGATGCGCCCGTAACCGCCCTCGATCATCCGCGGCACCACCGCGCGGCAGCAGAGGAAGGTGCCAGTGAGGTCGATGTCCACGACGCGCCGCCAGTCCTCGATCTCCATCTCCCAGACCTTCGCATTGGTGCCGCCGATGCCGGCGCTGTTGACGAGAATATCGACTTTTCCGCTGGCGGCGGCGGCGCGATCGACCGAGGCCGGGTCGCTGACATCCACCACGGCCGTGGCGAAGCCTTCCTTCTCGGCCGTGGCCAGCGCCGCCTCGTCGCGGTCCCACAACACGACAGTGGCGCCGGATGCCTTCATGCGCTGGGCGGTGGCATAGCCGAGGCCGACGGCGCCGCCGGTAATCACGGCGACGCGGCCGGCGAGATCGATAGCGTTCATGGTCGATGTTCCTCTCTGGATCGCTGCTGAGGCTTATAGACCACGGGCCGAGCGCCGGAAATCGCTATTGCGGGCAGGGCTAAGCATCAGCGGGCGCGGCGGGCATCACAGCTGTGGCAGCGGCCAGCGATTCCGACATTTAACCCAGTATTATTATAGGGTGTTACTGGCAGCAGAAGCGCGCAGATGGTTGCTAAAAGCTTGCTATTCGTCTCGCTGCCACGCTTTGAAGGTGATAAATAACCAATTTGTTTCATCGGACTTTACAAAGCCCCGCTAAGGCATAGTTTAGTTGGCGTCGTGAGGCTAACGGCGCTCATACCAGTCGGCCCGCAGCCGTATCAATGAGATGCCCATCGCGATGCGGCAGCGCCGCGACAGTGAGGCAAGAATGGGAGAGATTTGATGTCCGTCATCCAAGTGGCCCGGACTCTGGCGAACTCGGCCCAGCCAGCACAAGGCGCAATAGGAGGCGTGTTCTCGAACATTGGTCTGAAGGGCAAGATCTTCGCCGGTACCGTGGCGCCGCTGGCGCTGCTGGTGGTGCTGGGCGTGGTGACCATGACGAGTGTCGCTAGCATCGTCGAGACCAACCGGTGGGTCGAGCACACGCACAATGTCCTTTCGGATGCTGATGGCATCGTCGCCACCGCGGTCGACATGGAGACCGGCATGCGCGGCTATCTGCTTGCCGGTAAGGAAGATTTCCTCGCGCCATACGAAAGCGGCGAGGCACAGACCTATGCCGGCATCAGCGCGCTGCAGGAGACTGTCAGCGACAACCCGGGCCAGGTCGAGCGCCTGGCGGAAGTCGAGCGCATCCTGCGCGAATGGCAGGAAAAGGTGATCGAGCCGACCATTGCCTTGCGTGCCGAGATCGGCGACGCGGAGACCATGAACGACATGGCCGCCCTCGTCGGCGAGGCGCGCGGAAAAGTCTATTTCGACGCTTTCCGCGAGCAGATCGCCACCTTTATCGGACGCGAGGCAACGCTTCTCGAGCAGCGCCGTGCCGAATTCGCCAGCGCCCAGAAAGGTGTCGGCGAGGCCCTCGCAGCCATTCAGCAGAGCGCCGGCTGGGTCGACCATACCTATGAGGTGCTGGCCGCCTCCGCGCGCATCGTCGCAGCGGCGGTCGACATGGAGACCGGCATGCGCGGCTTTCTGCTGGCTGGCGAGAACGATTTCCTCGAACCCTACAATGCCGGCAAGGAAGCGATCTTCAATGAGTTGGCGGCGCTCAAGCAGACGGTCTCCGACAATCCGCCGCAAGTGGCGCGCCTGGAGGAAGCGGAGGCCACGATCGGCGAGTGGATGGAACTCGTGGCAGAGCCCGCGATTATGCTCAGGCGGCGTGTCGAGACCGGCTCGGCGAGCCTGCAGGATGTCGATGCCTACGTATCGCGCAAGGCCGGCAAGACCTACTTCGACGGCTTCCGGACGATCATGACCGAGTTCAGCGGCATCGAGGCCGACTTGATCGGCCAGCGCCAAGCCGACGCGGATGCTGCCGAGGCCAAGGCCCAATCGCTGATCGCGGTTATGGAGGAGAACGAACGCTGGGTTACCCACACCTATGGGGTGATCGAGCAAGCCAATAGCATCCTTTCCGCCGCGGTTGACATGGAGACAGGCATGCGCGGCTATCTGCTGGCCGGCAAGGAGGACTTTCTCGCGCCTTACAATTCAGGGAAGGGGCAATTTCTCAGCCTGGTCGACGGTCTGCAGGAGACGGTTAGCGATAACGCCGAGCAGGTCGCGCTTCTCGACGAGGTGCGAGGCACCATCGCCTCGTGGCAAACCGACGTGACCGAGCCGACGATTGCCCTGCGCCGCAAGATCGGCTCCGCCAAGACCATGGACGACATGGCCGATCTGATCGGCGAAGCGCGCGGCAAGCAGTACTTCGATACCTTCCGTGGTCTGATGGCGGAGTTTCGCGCCGAAGAGCAAGGCCTGATGGCGAGCCGTCAGGAGGCCAACAGCGAAAACGTAAGCTGGACCCAGGCGGCCATCTGGATCTGCATGCTCGGTGGCCTCGCTTTCGGGGCTTTTCTTGCCTGGCTCGTCGGCAACGGCATCGCCCGTCCGGTCATCGGCATGACCGGGGCAATGAACAAGCTTGCCGGCGGCGATAAGACCGTCGTGGTTCCTGGCGCCGGCCGCAGCGACGAGATCGGCGAGATGGCCGCTGCCGTCGACGTGTTCAAGGCCAACATGATCGAGGCCGAAAGGCTTGCCGAGGTTCAACGGGGCGAGCAGGAAGAGCGCGAGCGCCGCGCGCGTTCCGTCGACGAGCTTACGCAAAACTTCGACGGCAAGATCGGCGGTATCCTGGACACCGTGTCCGGTGCTGCCGGTGCCTTGGAGCAGACGGCAACATCAATGTCGTCAACGGCCGAGGAAACAAGCCAGCAGGCGGTCTCGGCATCGGCTGCCTCCGAGGAGGCCTCGGTCAATGTGCAGACCGTCGCGGCCGCTGCCGAACAGCTGTCGAATTCCATCGTCGAAATCGGCCAGCAAGTGGGCAAATCGACCAATATTGCCAGGACAGCGGTAACCGAGGCCCAGCGCACCCACGATACCGTTCAGGGGCTGGTCGATGCTGCCAAGCAGATCGGCGAGGTGGTCTCGCTGATCACCGCGATTGCCGAGCAGACCAACCTGCTGGCCCTCAACGCCACCATCGAGGCGGCACGTGCGGGCGATGCGGGCAAGGGCTTCGCGGTGGTCGCCTCCGAGGTCAAGAACCTGGCCAACCAGACGGCCAGGGCGACCGAGGAGATCGGTGGCCAGATCGGCACCGTACAGGCGGCGACCGAGGACGCGGCCGCGGCGATCGAGGGCATTGGCAAGACCATCGGCGAGATAAATGAGATCGCCGCTTCGATCGCCGCCGCTGTCGAGGAGCAACAAGCTTCGACGAGCGAGATCGCCCGCAATGTGGAGCAGGCGGCCGCGGGCACCTCCGAGGTCTCCGCCAATATAGTCAATGTCGAGCAGGCGGCCGGCGAGACCGGCAGTGCGGCGAGCCAGGTGCTTGGCGCCTCGCAGGACCTCGCCAAGCAGTCGGATGACCTCAAGACGGTCGTGGACAAGTTCCTCGCCGATGTCCGCGCCGTCTGAGGCGATCGCACCGAGCATGGGGGGTGCCTTCGGGTGCCCCTTTTTTGCCTGCGAACGCCTTGCTGTCGCGGAAAGCCAAGTGATATGCCTGCGGTATGAGCGAAGCCGTGCAACATTTCTCGTCCGTCTCGGCCGATTACGCGCGCCATCGGCCGAGCTATCCGTCCGAGCTGGCAAACGCGCTCGCGGCTTTGGCGTCGGCGCGGCGCCTGGCCCTCGACGTGGGCTGCGGCAGCGGCCAGCTCTCGCGGCTCCTGGCCGAGCATTTCGACCAGGTTCTGGCCAGCGACAGCAGCGCGGAGCAGATCGCCAAGGCTGAGCCCCATACGCGCATCGCCTATCGCTGCGAGCCAGCCGAGACATTGAGCGCCGCCGCCGGCAGTGCCGATCTGATCACGGTGGCCCAGGCCGCCCATTGGTTCGACCTGCCGGCCTTCTACGACGAGGTGCGCCGCATTGCTGCCCCCGGCGCAGCGATAGCACTGATCACCTATGGCGTAATGCTGGTCGAGGACGATATCGATGCCTGTTTCCAGCAGTTCTACTGGCACGAAATCCAGCCCTTTTGGCCGCCCGAGCGCAAGCATGTCGAGAGCGGCTATCGCGACCTTGCCTTTCCTTTCGAGCCCTTAGCCATGCCGGCGCTGGCCATTGAGCGCGATTGGACGCTGGCCGATCTGCTCGGCTACCTCCGCACCTGGTCTGCCGTGGGCGCGGCACGTAAAGCAGGGCGCGGTGATGTGGTGCAGCGCTTTGAGGCCGACCTCATCGACATCTGGGGCGATGCCGATCGACGACGCCGCGTCAGCTGGCCCATCGCCGTGCGGGCGGGGCGGCTAATTCTTGATCGAAGTCCTGACTAGTCATATATCTAGTCATAATAGATATTGCCGGAGGTTTCGAGATGAATACGTGGCAAGTGCAAGATGCGAAGGCGCGGTTCAGTGAGTTTCTCGAGGCGAGCGTGACAAGCGGGCCGCAAATCGTCACCAAACGCGGCGTGGAGGCTGCCGTTCTCCTGCCCATCGACGAGTGGCGGCGGTTGCAGAAAAAGGCAAAGCCTTCACTGAAGGACTTATTGCTGGCCCCGGAGGCGCGCACCGACGACCTGACGCCGCCGCGCCAGAGCCACCGACAAAGGGCAACGCCGATTCTCGACGAGTAGGCGGATGTACCTTCTCGATACCAATGTCGTGTCGGAATTGCGGCGCCGGAAGCCGCACAAGGCTGTACTGCAATGGGTTGCGGACGTATCGGCGGATCAGCTCTTTCTGTCGGCCGTCACGGTTGGGGAAATTCAAGCCGGCATAGAGATCACACGAGAGCAGGATGCAGCCAAGGCAGGGGAGTTGGAGGCCTGGCTCGACCAGGTCGTCGCCAGCTACGGCGTCTTGCCCATGGATGCGGCGACTTTCCGGGAATGGGCCAGGCTCAAGCATCGCAAGTCCGATACGATCATCGAGGATGCCATGATCGCGGCGACGGCATTCGTTCACAGACTGACAGTGGTGACCAGGAATATCCGCGATTTTCGTCATCTCGACGTGGCGCTGCTGGACCCCTTCACGTATCGCTGAACTCGATCCAAGGCAACGGGAGAACTCAGGATGAAAAAACTCGTATTGGCCGCGCTCGCGGTTTGCCTGGCGGCGCCGGCAATGGCTGCGGATATGGAGGCGCTGGTGGCCGAGAGCCGGGGCGCCATCAAGGGCTTCGGCGGCTCGCTCAAGGCGGCGCTGGTCGGTGCTGTCGAACAAGGCGGGCCGCTAAACGCCATCGGCGTCTGCAACATGGACGCGCCGGCCATCGCGGCAACGCAGTCGGCGGCGTTTCATGGCCGCGTCGGCCGCACCAGCCTGCGCCGGCGCAATGCCGCCAATGCGCCGGACGGCTGGGAAATGGACGTTCTCAACGCCTTCGAGGATCGCCTGGCGGCGGGCGAAGACATCGCCGGCATCGATCACGCCGAGATCGTCAACGAGAACGGCCGCCAGGTCTTCCGCTACATGAAAGCCATCCCCACCGGCGGCGTCTGCTTGACCTGCCACGGCAGCGACCTCGACCCGGAGCTTGCCGCCGCCCTCGACGCCCGCTATCCCGACGACCAGGCGCGCGGCTTCGCCGCCGGCGACATCCGCGGCGCTTTCACGCTGCGGAAGTATCTCGATTGAGGGGCTCCGCCCCCTCCGTGTGAACGAAACAATTCTCAAAGCCCAGGCTCAGCGTCGGAGTGGCTTGCGCATTGCCACGGTCCTGTCTAATACCGGGGCGCCCCGACACCCTGTCCCGATCCCTGAGGAGCGATTCCATGAGCGAAGGCCGTATCGGCGTCTATCCCGGCACCTTCGATCCGCCCACGCTCGGGCATATGGATATCGTCACCCGGGGCTTGCGCGTGGTCGATCGCCTAGTGGTGGCGGTGGCGATCAATGCCGGCAAGGGGCCGATGTTCAACGTCGATGAGCGCGTTTCGATGGTCGAGGACTGCCTGCGCGAGGCAGGAGTGGACGGCCGCGTGTCTGTGGTGCCGTTTCGCAACCTGTTGATGCATTTTACTCTGGAGCAGGGCGCCAGTGTCATCATCCGCGGCTTGCGCGCGGTCTCGGACTTCGAGTACGAGTTCCAGATGGCCGGCATGAACGCGCGCCTCGAGCCCGAAGTTGAGACCGTGTTCCTGATGGCCTCGGAGGGCATCCAGTTCATCTCGTCGCGCCTGGTGAAGGAAATCTTCCTTCTTGGCGGCGATGTGACGCCTTTTGTGCCGGAAAATGTTGCACGCCGCCTGGAGGACCATATATCTCGGCAGGACCCCGGCGAAACCTGACCTGTAACGCCGCCAGCCCGGGAGGCACTTATGCGACGTATTCTGCTTTCACTTCTCACAATAGCGAGCCTGGCCATGACCGCATCGGAAGGCACTGCCGCCGACCCCGAGAACACCCTCTATATGGATCTTGAAGCCGGCCGCGTGGTTATCGAGCTGCGCCCCGACCTGGCTCCCCAGCATGTCGCCCGCATCAAGGAGCTGGCGCGGGCCGAGTTCTATGACGGCCTGACCTTCCACCGCGTCATCGAGGGCTTCATGGCCCAGGGCGGCGATCCCACCGGCAACGGCACCGGCGGCTCGGGCCAGAACATTCCGGCCGAATTCTCGCCGCCGAACGTGGCCCAGCATTTGCGCGGCACAATGTCGATGGCACGCTCGCAGCACCCGGACAGCGCAGACAGCCAGTTCTTCATCTGCTTCCAGCCGGCACCTTTCCTCGACGGCAAGTACACCATCTGGGGCCAGGTAGTTGAGGGTATGGAGCATGTGGACGCGATCAAGCGTGGCGAGCCCGTGCGCGATCCCGACCATATCGTCAGCATGCGGGTTGCCGCCGACGTCGACTGAGCGACGCCGCCGCGCGCGCCGTGCGCGTTGACGCCTTCGATTTCGCACTGCCTGAGGGGCTGGTCGCCGAGCGTCCGGCGCGCCCGCGCGATTCCGCGCGGCTGCTGCTGGTCGGCGATGTGCTGCAGAATCGCACCATTTGCGATTTGCCGACGCTGCTCGAGCCGGGCGACCTGTTGGTGGTCAACGACACCAAGGTGATCCCGGCCCGGCTCACGGGCCGGCGCGGCGAGGCCAAGGTCGAGGCGACCCTGCACAAGCGCCTCGGCAAGGGGCACTGGCGCGCCTTCATACGGCCGGCCAAGCGCGTGCGCGAAGGCGACCAGATCGTCTTTGCGGACGATCTCGCGGCCGGCGTGACCGCGCGGCCTTCAGGGCGCGAGGCGGATCTCGATTTCGGCCTGTCCGACGCCGCCCTGCAAGAGGCGTTGGAGCGCCACGGCGCCATGCCGTTGCCGCCGTACATCCCCCGGCCTGATGGCGCCGATGCGCGGGACCGCGAAGACTATCAGACCCTGTTCGCCGACCACCCGGGTGCCGTCGCCGCGCCCACGGCGGCACTGCATTTTACGCCGCGGCTTGTCGAGTCTCTGGGCGCCCGTGGCATTGAAATGGCCAAGGTGACCCTGCATGTGGGGGCGGGCACGTTCCTGCCGGTCGACGTGGCGGACACCGAGGACCACCGCATGCACAGCGAATATGGCGAGGTATCCGCGGATGCGGCCGAGAGGATCAACGCGGCGCCGCGCGTTGTGGCGGTGGGCACGACCGTGCTGCGCATCCTTGAGAGCGCGGCTGGCGCGAACGGCGTGCTGCCCTTTGCCGGCGAGACCGACATCTTCATCACGCCGGGCTTCCGCTTTCGTGTCGTCGATCGCCTGCTAACGAATTTCCACCTGCCGCGTTCCACGCTCTTCATGCTGGTCTCGGCCTTTGCCGGGCTCGAGCGCATGCAGGCGGCTTATGCCCATGCGATCGCCGAACGCTATCGCTTTTATTCCTATGGTGATGCGTGTCTGCTGTCGCGATGAACGCATTCGCCCTCAGCGTGACCGGGCGCGATGGCGCCGCCCGCTGCGGCCGGCTGGAGACGGCGCATGGGCCGGTGCTGACGCCGGCCTTCATGCCTGTCGGCACGGCCGGGACAGTCAAGGGCGTGCTGCCCGAGGCAGTGGCGGCGAGCGGTGCCGACATCGTGCTGGGCAACACCTATCATCTAATGCTGCGCCCAGGCGCCGAGATGGTCGAGAAGCTCGGCGGATTGCGCCGCTTCATGGGCTGGCCGGGGCCGCTGCTGACGGATTCCGGCGGCTTCCAGGTGATGTCGCTGGCGGACTTGCGCAAGCTTGACGAGGACGGAGTCGACTTCCAGTCCCATATCGACGGCAGCCGCCATCGCCTGACCCCGGAAAGCGCCATCGCCATCCAAAACAAGCTCGGCTCAACCATTACCATGGTGCTCGACGAATGCACGCCGTTTCCGGCCAGCGAAGGCGATGTGGAAGACTCGATGCAGCGCTCCATGCGTTGGGCCGAGCGCTGCCGCGAGGCCTTCGTCGAGCGCGCCGGCCATGCGCTGTTCGGCATCGTCCAGGGCGGCGTCTATCCACAGCTCAGGCAGCATTCGGCCGGGGCGCTGATCGACATCGGTTTCGACGGCTACGCCATCGGTGGCCTTGCGGTCGGCGAGGGGCCTGAGCTGCTGCGCGAGGTCAGCCGTTCGACGGCAGCGCTGTTACCGCAAGACAAGCCTCGTTACCTGATGGGGGTGGGGCGGCCGGAGGATATCGTCGCGGCGGTCGCAGCGGGCGTCGACATGTTCGATTGCGTGCTACCGACCCGCTCGGGCCGCAACGGCCAGGCCTTCACCCGCGGCGGCAAGGTCAACATCCGCAACGCGCGCCATGCCGGTGATCCGCGCCCGCTCGAAGCCGGCTGCGCCTGCCCGGCCTGCGCCGGCTACAGCCGCGGCTATCTGCACCACCTGGTGCGCTGCGGCGAGATATTGGGTGCCGTGCTCATGACCACCCACAATCTTTACCACTACCAGGCCCTGATGGCAGACCTGCGAGACGCCATAGCGGCTGGCGCCCTGTCCGACTTCATCCAAGCTTTCGAGACAAGCCTGGTGACCGGCGATATCGAAGCACTCTAGTCGTGCACGAAGGGATTGCTGCGGCGCTCCTCGGCGAAGGTCGAGGTAGGGCCGTGGCCGGGAATGAAGGTGGTGTCGTCGCCGAGCGGCCAGAGGCGCTCGCGGATCGAGCGCAGCAGGGTCTCGTGGTCCCCCTTCGGCAGATCGGTGCGGCCGATCGAGCCTTGGAAAAGCACGTCGCCCACCTGCGCCAGCTTCATCCCCGGATGGTGGAAGATTACATGCCCCGGCGTGTGCCCGGGGCAATGCACGACGTCGAGGGTGACATTGCCGAAGCTCGCCGTGTCGCCGCCCTCCAGCCAACGGTCGGGCGTAAAGCTGGCCGCGCCCTCGAAGCCGAAGCGCTCGCCTTGTTCCTCGATGCCGTCGATCCAGAACTTGTCATCGATATGCGGGCCCTCGATCGGCGCGCCCGTGCGCTCGGCCAGCAGGGCGGTGCCGCCGACATGGTCTATGTGGCCGTGGGTGAGGAAGATGTGCTCTATCTCGGCCTCGCGCTCCGCGGCCACGGCGAGCACGTGCTCGATATCGCCGCCCGGATCGATGACCGCTGCTTTGCCCGTCTCCGTGCAGACGAGCAGTGTGCAGTTTTGCTGGAAAGGCGTTACCGGTATTATCGCCGCGCTAAGCTGGGACGTCATGATTGCTCCATTCTTGCCGCGCCATGGGTAGCACATCTCGAAACCGGATCACTAGGCCGCCATGCACATCGTATTCAGCCGTTTCTCGGTCTTCTACAGCCCGCTAATCGCCACCTTTGCCGGCGGCTTCCTGCAGGACGAAGGCTTCGAGGTCACGCACCAGCCGGTACCGGCGGGCAAAACCGCGGTTACCATGGTACAGGCGGGCGAAGCCACGGTGGCGCAGGCGGCTGTCTCGGCCGGTTTCATGGCGCTGGAAAAAGGCGGCAGGGTGGAAACGCCCCATTTCGCGCAGATCAACGAGGCGGACGGCTTTTTCCTGGCCGGCCGCGAGCGCGACGAGGATTTTACCTGGGCGAGCCTCGCGGGGCGCCGCGTGCTGGTGGATCACGGCGGCCAACCCAAAGCCATGTTCCAATACGCCTGCCACAAGATGGGACTCGATTACGGCACCATCGACGCGGTCGACGCCGGCGATCCGGCGGAGATGGAAGCGGCTTTCCGGGCCGGCGAGGGGGATTTCATCCACCTGCAAGGCCCGGCGCCGCAACAGCTGGCAGAGGATGGGATCTGCCACGTGCTGGCGTCCTGCGGGGCGGCCAGCGGACTGACGGCATTTTCCAGCCTCATCGCCACGCCGGACTGGCTGGCGAGTGACGAGGCCGTTGCCTTCATTCGCGCCTATCGCAAGGCGCGAGCTTTTGTCGCCGAAGGGCCGGAGAACGACGTGACCGGGATCATCGCGCCCTATTTTCCGGAGGTTTCGCCGAACGCCGTACGTATGGCGATTATCACCTACCAGGCGCTTGGCTGTTGGACGCCCGATGTCGAGATCACCGAAGCCGCTTATGAAGGCGCGCTCGACGTGTTCCAGCATGCGGGGCTTATCACCTCGCGGCATCCATACGACAAAGTCGTGGTGCCGCCGCCGGCTTAGCTCGACAGATAACGTTCGGCTGCCACCATCACGGCAGGCTTGGCGGCGAGGCGGTTGACGGTTTCGCGGATGCCCCAATAGAAGCGCTCTAGATTGACGTAGGAGGCGGCTTCGTCCGCATCGAGCGTGCGCGGCATGGCGTCGAGGGGCCAGTCGCGGGCGACCTCGAGGGTTTCCAGCATATGCTCGGCGAGGCCGTTGCCATCGGTGGTCTCCAGGCGGCGGAAATGGACGCGGCGGCCCGGGCTGCTGCCGGCCGGCGCTTCCTCATCGCCGAGTGTCGCCCAGGCGCCGAGCGCTGAGACCGGATCGCCGCGATATTCGCCGATCAGCGCCGAGACGGCCTGCATGGCGCCGGCCGGGCTGTTCTCTTCCGTGTCCCAGGGATATTCGCGCACCAGCTAATGTGCGGAACGCTTCGCGGTGATCGCCGCCGCTGCTGCGGTAGAGGGCATCCGCTATGGCGCCGAGCGATGCCAGCAACAGGCCGCCGAGAGCGGTCTCGCAACCGTTTGGCAGGCCCGCTTCCGTTTGCGGCAGGCGCAAAAGCGTGCGCGCTTGGGCAAAATGGACCTGCTCCAGCGGGCCGCGCACGAAGCGCTCCACGTGAGGCCATTTGGCAAAGTCCGGCGAAAGCGGGCGGTAGGTCATTGGCAGCATCTGACTAGGTGCAAAGAGGGGTCGCTCCGAGAATGTAGGTCCGTAATCCGTTGGCGGCAAAGACTTCCTGTGGTTGGCATTGTCTCGAAGTCATGCTCTACATGCCCGGACGAGCTCAGGAGTGAGACATGGTGAAGGCAGGCTGGCGCGGCAAGCGCGTATTCGGCGACGATACGGTCGTCGCCTATGCCCGCTGGCTGGTGCGCCGGCGCTGGCTGGTGGTGGGCCTGTCCATCGTGCTGGCGCTGGGCCTGGCCAGCGGTATGCGCTTCCTCAGCTTTTCGACCGATTACCGCGTTTTTTTCAGTGACAAGAACCCGCAGCTCACGGCATTCGAGGAGCTGCAAAACATCTACACCAAGGACGACAACCTGCTGATCGCCATCAAGCCGGCCGAGGGCGACCTGTTCACGGCCGAGACCTTGACGGCACTGGCAGCGTTCACCGAGGCGGCATGGCAAACGCCGTTCTCGACGCGCGTCGATTCCCTGACCAACTTTCAGCACAGTGCTGCCGTTGGCGACGATATGTTCGTGGCGGACCTGGTCGATCCTGACGCCGGCCTGGACGCCAATGCCATCGCCCGCATCAAAGCGCTGGCCCTTGCCGAGCCCCTGATCGTCGATCGCCTGATCAGCCGCGACGGGCGCACGACCGGCGTCAATATCACCCTGATGTTCCCGCAAGCCGACATGACGGAGGTGCCGGCCGCCATGGCGCATATTCGTGCGCTGGTGGCCGATTTTGCCGGGAAGCATCCCGACCTGCAGTTCGTGATCACTGGCAATACCGCCCTCAGCAATGCTTTCGCCGAGCTCAGCCAGTCCGACATGGAAAGCCTGGTGCCGCTGATGTACGGCGCCTTGCTGATCGTCATGATCGCCTTCCTGCGCTCGGCCGCCGGGACAGTCGGAACGGTGGTGGTGATCGGCCTCTCGGCGGCGGCGGCGATGGGGGTCGGCGGTTGGCTCGGCGTGGTGCTGACGCCGCCCTCGGTGACTGCACCGACGATCATCCTCACCGTGGCCGTCGCCGACTCGATCCATATCCTGTCGACAATGCTGAAGGAGATGCGGCTCGGGCGCGAGCGTCACGAGGCTATCGTCGAAGCCCTGCGGATCAACATGGACCCGGTGTTCCTGACCAGCCTGACCACGGCGATCGGCTTTGCCAGCTTGAACTTTTCCGATGCACCGCCGTTCCGCGATCTCGGCAATCTGACGGCTTACGGCGTGGTCGCGGCCTGGTTCTTTTCGGTAACGCTGCTGCCGGCATTGATGGCGCTTCTGCCTGGCGGCAGCCGCGCCCGCGAGGCCAAGGGGCCGGATGTGCTGGAGCGGGCCATGGTGGCGCTGGCCGAATTCGTCATCGCCCGACGCAAACCGCTCATGTGGAGCACCACGGCCGTGATCGTGGCGCTGGCGGCGATGATCCCGCGCATCGACCTGAACGATGCCTTCATCGACTATTTCGACCGCGGTGTGCCGTTCCGCGACAACACCGATTTCGTCATGGAGAATCTCACCGGAATCTACCAGCTGCACTATTCGCTTCCGGCCGGCGATACCGGTGCCGTGGCCGAGCCTGCCTTTCTGGAGCATGTCGATGCCTTTGCCGCTTGGTACAGGGAGCAGCCGGGGGTGATGCACGTGAACAGCATCAATGCCATCATGCGGCGCTTGAACCGCAATTTGCACGGCGACGACCCTGCCTATTACGCCCTGCCGGATGACCGGCAATTGTCGGCGCAATATCTTCTGTTGTACGAATTGTCCCTGCCCTATGGGCTCGATCTCAACAACCAGATCAATGTGGACAAGTCTGCGACCCGCGTCGTGGTGACCACGGAGAACATGACGACACGCGAATCGCGCGATCTCGCGGCCCGCGCAGCGGCATGGCTGGGCGAGAACTTTCCCAGCGCCGCCGATGCGGAGGCAACCGGCCCCGTGGTCATGTTCTCCTATCTGTCCGAGCGCAATATCAACAGCATGATCCTCGGAACGATCCTGGCCATTCTGCTGATTTCGACATCCCTGATCCTGGCCTTGCGCGACCTGCGCCATGGCCTGGTCAGCCTGTTCCCGAACACCGTGCCGGCGGTCATGGCTTTTGGCATTTGGGGCATTCTGGTCGGCGAGATCGGCGTTGCCGCCTCGGTGCTCGGCGCTGCCAGCCTTGGCATCATCGTCGATGACACCGTGCATTTTCTGAGCAAATATCTGCGGGCGCGAAGAGAGCAGGGCCTATCGGCGGAAGATGCCGTGCGCTATGCCTTTGCTACGGTCGGCGTCGCCCTGACGGTCACGTCCGTGGTGCTGGTAGGCGGGTTTTCCGTGCTTTCGCTGTCGAATTTCCTGCCCAACGAGGTCATGGGCGAGATGATGGCGGTCACCATCACCTGTGCCCTGCTCGCCGATTTCCTGCTGCTGCCGCCACTCCTGATCGCTATGGACGCCGGCAAGAATGGCGCGGCTACTGCCAACACTCGATCAGAACCGTAAAGCGTGATGCGGCCGCGGCAATGGCGGCAATCGAATTCGTGCCGCCGCCCGCGTTTTGCACACCGATGCCGTGGCTGCGAAGGAAGCTCCGCGTCGGATCGCCGCGAACCGCGAAGTTTATGTTCTGGGGGATGTCGCCGATAATGTTGGCAACCTTGAGGGCATTGATTTTCGATATCACCACGCCGATCACTGCACCGCTGCGGTCAAGCAAGGGGGCGCCGCTGTTACCGGGTTGCACGGGCGCCGTGTGCTGAACGATGCGATTGTCGTTTTGCGGTCCGGCAAGACCGCTGACGATACCGGTGGTGACGTTCGCGCCATAGGCTAGCAGGCCTTGCAGGGGGTAGCCGAACACCACCACCTCCGTGCCGAGCGCGATATCGTTGCCTGAGCGGAAGCGGGCCGTGGCGACGGTCGTACCTTCGACCGAAAGCAGCGCCAGGTCGAGGCCACCATCTTGCGCCGTCACGCGGCCGTAGCCGCTGGCCGCACCTTGCAAGGTTAGGCTGTTGCAGCCGGCGATGCCATGATTGCTGGTCAGGATGCGGCCGTCGGCGACCACTATCCCTGTGCCCGTCCGCGCTGGCCTGGTGGCACGCGGCTCGGCACCGCCCGGCGCCGGCTGCGCCCCGGCACCGCGCCATTCACTGATACGCCGTTGCACGCGCACGAATTGCGATGCGCGAAGTGTTGTGCCGATCGTGTTTCGTTGCTCCTCTGCCGCGGTGATCCCGGCATCCGCGGCCACGACGAGCCAAAAATAGGCCTCTTCCAGGTTGCGCGCCACGCCTGTGCCGCTCGCATAGCGCTGTCCAAGGGCATATTGCGCGCTGGCATCGCCTGCGGATGCGCGGCTGAGCAAGGCCGCGATGTCGCCCGAATCGGTCCCTTGTGCGGATGCGGCGCTGACGCCGTACGCCGCCGCAACGATGGCCAGGGTCAAAAACAACCGAATGATCAAAGCGGTACCGTCCATTTCTGAGCTTTTTTGCGGCGATAGTGCGTATGCACCATGACGAATGTCGTGATATCCGATTATATGAGGTTGTAGCGGCAGAGATCCAAAGCGCCGCATTAAGAA
>CAYPAX010000094.1:0-18123 GCA_964408735.1 uncultured Rhodospirillaceae bacterium
AGAATCAGACACAGCGACACGCGTCCAGAGCAGACTTCGTCAACGGGCTGGTAAACCATGTTCGGCAGGAAGGTGTCGATGCCATATGCCGCCGAGCCGTTGGTCTTGGCCGGGATGTCGAGCGCCGGCACGGAGCGGCCGATCACCGAGTAATCGCCGCTGTCCTTCAGGGCGATGCCTCTGAAGTCCTCGGGATAGGCGAACTTACGGTCGACCTTGACCTGTGCCAGGATCTCTCCATAGCTCACGGAACGGCCCGAGCCGTTGTCGATGACACGGCTCTTGGAAGCGCGGCAATTGGCGGCACTCACGCCGAGCAGGCCGGCACCGGCCTCGACCAGCGCCATGCGACCGGCTGCGCCGGCCTTCGAGTGGCGGTCGAATTCGGTCGTCACGCTGCCGCTGTTGACCGTGTAGGCAAGGCCGTAGACGCCGAAGTTGTCGGCGCTGCCTTCGGGGTAGTCGAGCGTGACCTGATCCCAATCGACTTCCAGCTCCTCGGCGATGATTTGCGCCAGCGCCGTGCCGATATGCTGGCCCATCTCGGCCTTGACGATGTGCATGATCGTCTTGCCGCTCGGCAGCATGGTGAACCAGATCGAGGGCGTGAATGTCGTAGTTGCAGCTGCTTGTGCGGCGCCGCCGCCAAGCGTCGGCACCATGGCGATGCCGAGGGCAGCGCCGGCGCCGGTGGCCATGGAACGCACCAGGAAGTCGCGCCGCGACAGGCCGTCAGCCTGCTCGCTCATCGTCTGCTGTTTCTGAGACTGTTTCATTTTACGCCTCCCCTCGCGCGATCTCGGCAGCGCGTCTGACGGCGCCGACAATGCGGAAATAGGTGGCGCAGCGGCACAAATTGGCGTCCATCGCCTCGACGATCTCGTCGTCGCTGGGGTCGTTGTTCTCGGCGATGAAGGCCGCGGCCTGCATGATCTGGCCGGACTGGCAGTAGCCGCATTGGGGCACCTGGACCTGCACCCAGGCCTGCTGCACCGGATGCTGGTCGGCGTAGTGCAGGCCTTCGATCGTGGTGATGTTGGTGCCGGCGACCGAGCCCACCTGCGTGATGCAGGAACGAACCGCCTCGCCGTTCACATGGACCGTGCAGGAGCCGCAAAGCCCTGCGCCGCAACCGAACTTCGTTCCGGTCAACTGCAGATTTTCCCGAATGACCCACAACAGTGGCGTGTCATCCGGGACATCGACGAAGTAACTTCGCCCATTGATTGTCAAATCGGGCATCTCCAGCGGCCTCCTTCCTGGCATGGCGAATCGCGCAGATACCAGCACATAACGCGGTTGCCGGGGGTGCCCGCAATCCGTTCCGCGCCAAGCCTATCCGAATCGTGCCAAGCGGTGCTTGACTCCGCTCGGTCGAGGGCGTCAAGCTACGCTGTCGGAGACCGCGCCAAAAGCTTGAGAAGGTGCCAGGAACCTCGTGGGCGGCGCGATGGGGAGGATGAAGTGGTGGCGGTAGCCATGGACGCGCATAGCCGCGGCCCGCTTTTGGGCTATCAGGTTGCCTTGACGGAGAACCCGGACGAGGCGATCGAGATCATTTCGCACACCTATTGCGGCCACAAGGTGCGGGTTCTCGATTCGTCGTCGGCGTTGCGTTTTCGTTTCTGCGAAGCGCAACTCGCGCGCACGACGATCGGCGCCATGTCCTTCGGTGCCGATTTTCATTACGACCTCGGCGAGACCGAAACCTATTATCTCATTCAGATCGCCGATGCCGGCGCCATTCGCTACGTCAACGGCGGCGAGCTCTGCGAGGTGACGCCGAGACAAGCGATGGTGACTTCGCCGACGCGGCCGCTGCGGATCAGCTACGCCGCCGCCTCGCGCGGGCTGATCTTCAAGATCTCGAAAAGTGCCCTGGAAAGCCATCTCAGCGCCCTGATAGGCGCACCGATCCGCCAGCCTTTGGTCTTCGATGCGGTGGTGCCTGCAGCGGCCCCGTTCACCGGGCGCTACACGCGCATGCTGGCTTACATCTTGAGCGAGCTCGAGGCCGACAGCGGTCTGCGCGATGCGCCGCTGGTGGTGGCGCGGCTGGAAGACATGGTGATGACGGCCTTGTTGACCGAGCAACGGCATACCTACACGCATTTGTTCGAGCACCCCGCGCCGTCGGCGGCTTTGCGTCCGGTCAAGCGCGTGGAGGATTATGTTCACGCCGACCCGGGGCGCCGCCACAGCATCGAGGATTTCGTCGCCTTGACCGGCGTCAGCGGGCGCTCGCTCTATCGCGCGTTCCAGACCCAGCGCGGCTATTCGCCGATGGCTTTCGTGCGCAATGCGCGATTGCGTCTGGCCCATGACCGCCTTACCGCGCCGATTGCGGTCGATACCGTCACCCGCATTGCACAGGACTGCGGCTTCGATCATCTCGGCCGTTTCGGCAAGGATTACCGCGCCCGCTATGGCCGGACGCCGTCCGCAACGCTCAAGGCGGCGCGGCGCGCATTGTTCGACTAGAGTCAGATTTCCCTCCCTGCACCGGCTTGACCCCGACGCCATTTGCAGAGCATGCTAACAAGGTCCGATGTGTCGCGTGACACCTGCGCCGGCTCTCGACGTGCCGCCAGGTCGGTCATTGGCAGACCATCAACGTGGACCAATAGGGTGGGACCGGAGGGACTGATGACGACGACGGATCTATGCATGCTCTCCGCCACGGAGCTGGTGGCGCGCTATCGGGCGCGCGAGCTTTCTCCGATCGAGGTGACGACCGCCGTCCTCGAGCGAATGGACAGGGTGGGACCGACCGTCAACGCGTTCTGCCAGCGCGACGACGAAGCGGCGCTGGCAGCGGCGCGCGCGTCCGAGGCGCGCTGGTCGCGGGGCGAGCCGGCCGGGCTTGCCGACGGCGTTCCGACTTCGGTCAAGGATCTCATCGTCGCCAAGGGCTGGCCCACGCTGCGCGGCTCGCAGGCGGTCGATGCCGACCAGGCCTGGGACGAGGACGGCCCGCCCGTGGCGCGCTTGCGAGAGCAAGGCGCCGTCATTCTCGGCAAGACCTGTACCCCGGAATTCGGCTGGAAGGGGGTCACCGACAGCCCGCTGACGGGTGTCACCGGCAACCCCTGGAACCCGGCCTTGACGCCGGGCGGCTCCAGCGGCGGCGCGGCTGCGGCCTGCGGGCTCGGCATGGGTGCGCTGCATGTGGCGACCGACGGCGCCGGCTCGATCCGCATTCCGGCCGGGTTTTCCGGGCTGTTCGGCCTCAAGCCGACCTTCGGCCTGGTTCCCGTGCACCCGCACGGGCCCGCCGGCACCTTGTGGCACCAGGGCCCGATCAGCCGCAGCGTCGCCGATGCCGCCCTGATGTTGACCGTGATAAGTGGTACCGACGCGCGCGACTTGCAGGCCGTGCCGTCGCCCGGCATCGACTATCGGGAATTCCTGAATGGCGGCATCGCAGGCCTGCGCATCGGCTTTTGCCCCGATCTCGGCGGCGCGCAAGTCGCCGACGACGTTGCGGCCCGTGTTGCCGAAGCGGCGGAAAATTTTGGCGACCTTGGCGCCGAGGTCGAGCAGGTGGAAACCCCGTTCGACGATCCTCTCGAGACTTTGATCACCATCTGGTCGGTCGGCCTGGCCTGGTCGGTGGCAGCCATGAGCGAGGCACAGAAAGCCGTGCTCGAAGCGCCGCTGCGGAGCCTTGCCGAGCAAGGCGCAAAGGTCAGCGCGGTGGCCTATCGCCAGGCCGAGGCGGCGCGCCAGGCCTTGGCCCAGACCATGCGGCGCTTTCACGAGCAATACGACCTGTTGCTGTCGCCACAATTGCCGCTGACCGCCTTCGCGGTCGGCCACGAGGTGCCGCCGGACAGTGGCATGACGCGCTGGTGGGAATGGTCGCCCTTCACCTACCCCTTCAACCTCACCCAGCAGCCCGCCGCCTGCCTGCCTTGCGGCTTCGGCGACGATGGCATGCCGGTGGCGGCGCAACTGGTCGCGGCCCGCTTCGGCGAGGGTACCTTGCTGCGCACCGCCGCCGCCTACGAAGCCGCCCACCCCTTCACCCTGCCGCCATTGCCAGCCGGTTGAGGGCAGATCCCCGGAATCGGAGCGCGGCTAGCGAACTTCGGTGAGGCTTACGCTGCGTATGCCGTAATCGCCGCCCTGATTGCCGAGGGCAACGAGGGTGAAGGGGTCGCGCAGGCGGCGGTCGGTGACGTCGAGCAGGCGATTGCCGTCGACGGTGACGGTCATGCGGCCATTTGTGTCGCGGCGCCACTCGATGACATGCAAGGTGTTGTCTTCGAAGATGATGGCGTCATCGAGATAGCTGATCACCGTGTGCTGGCCCCGCGAGACGCGCATCAGGCGCAAGGGCGTCTGGGTGCCCGGCGTATAGGCCAGGGCATAGCCCCAGCCGTTCTGAGTCGAGACCTGGTAGACCCCGGCGCGGAACTCGCCATAGCGCTCGCGCGAGGAAAGCTCCAGGCGCAGCGAGAAGGCGTTGGGGATATTGGCCTCGGCCAGGATCTCCGCCGGCAGGCTGTCGCCTTGGCCTTGCGGCGGCGGCTGCGGCGCGGGCTGGGGCTGCGGCTGTGCGCCGCCGTCCTCAGGCCGCAGCACCTCTTCGAGGATATTGCCGATAATGGCTTCGGCGAGGTCGTCGCGCGGGCGCTCCGGCGCCGGCGCGGGATCCTGCTGGGTGGTGACCTGGGGCGCATAGCGCTGGTCCGCCACGTAGGAGCGCAGGCCGGCATTGTGGTCGATCCACCAGCGCCCGCGGGTAATGCGCCAGACGGTGCCGCGGTCGAAATTGCCGTCGCGGAAGTCGTCTTGCAGAACGGTGCGGGCGACAGGCACCGGCACTGGTGCGGGCACCTGAGTCTGCGCCAAGCCGTCATAGCGGTCCGCCAAGGCATTGAGATCGCCGAGAAAGCGCGGGTCGGCGGCGCGCGCCTGCTCGGCGGCACGGATCAGGTCGCGCAGCTGATTGACCATGTCCTGGGTCGAGGTGCCCTGGACGCTCTCGCCCCACTGCTCGTAGCGGGTTTCCTGGGCCAGGACGGCCGAGGCCGCCAGCGTCAGGCATGTCGCGGCCAGCAATGCGGTCTTGCGTATCATGGCGCCAAGCCTACCACGCCCGCCGGCAAGGAAAAGGGCCAAAGTCGCCGAATGAGCGAATTCGTGGCGCCGGGCCGGGCGTTTCCGACGGCGCCGGCATGGGATATGCTGCGCCTCGGCGAGGGACTGTGTTGGCAAGGGTGATGGACGAAAAACAGGCGCTTGCGCTGTTGCGCGACGATCCGGGAGCGGTTTCGGGGCTGGCCGGACCGGCGTTCAGAGCGCTGATGGCCAAGGCCGAGCCGCGGGCGCTGCTCCCCGCCGTCGCGGCATTGCGCGACCAGGGGCACGGCCGGCTGGTGTCCTATTCCCGCAAGGTCTTCGTGCCGCTCACCCACCTCTGCCGGGATGTCTGCCACTACTGCACCTTTGCCGAGCCGCCGCGCCCGGGCGAGCCCGCCTATCTGTCGCCCGACCAGGTTCTGGCGATCGCCCGTGCCGGCGAAGCGCAAGGCTGCAAGGAGGCCCTGTTCACCCTGGGCGACAAGCCCGAGCTGCGCTATGAGGGCGCGCGCCGGGCGTTGGCCGAGCTCGGCCACGAGACCACGGTCGGCTATCTCGCCGAGATGTGCGCCCTGGTGCTCAGCGAGACGTCGTTGTTGCCGCACGTCAATCCGGGCGTGCTCTCCGCGCAAGAGATCGGCGCGTTGCGCAAGGTCTCGGTGTCGCAAGGCATCATGCTGGAAAGCACGGCCGAGCGGCTCTGCCAGCGCGGCGGGGCACATTTCGGTTCGCCCGACAAGCGCCCGGCCGTGCGCCTCGAGGCCATCGCGCGGGCTGGTGAGGCGCAGGTGCCGCTCACGTCCGGGCTGCTGATCGGCATTGGCGAGACGCGAGAAGAGCGCATCGATGCCCTGCTGGCGCTGCGCGAGCTGCACCTGCGCCACGGCCACATCCAGGAGATCATCGTCCAAAGCTTCCGCGCCAAGCCCGGCACCCCCATGGCCGACGCGCCCGAGCCCGACCACGACGAGCTGGCCTGGACCATCGCCGCCGCGCGCCTCGCCTTCGGCAGCGAGATGAACATCCAGGCACCGCCCAACCTCAGCGCCGCCGACTATCCGCGCCTGCTCGCCGCCGGGCTCAACGACTGGGGCGGCATCTCGCCGGTCACCCCGGACCACGTCAATCCCGAGGCCCCGTGGCCCCATCTCGATGCGCTCGGTGCGCAAACCGAGGCGGCGGGGCATCGCCTGGTCGAGCGCCTGGCGATCTATCCGGCCTATGTCGGCGAGGCTGAGCGCTGGGTCGATTCCGGGCTCGTGACGCGACTCCTACGCGCCACCGAGACCAGCAGCTTCGCCCGCGAGCGCCCCTGGTCGCCCGGTGGCTCGGCGGCGCCGCCGCTCGAGGATATGCCGCGCTTGCCGGTGGCCGGCCGCCTCGATCCTGGCATCGGTCGGCTGATCGACATGGCGGCTGACGGAGAAGAGCTGGGCGAGGACGAGATCGTCTCTCTGTTCGGTGCCCGCGGCCCCGACTATGACGCCGTCTGCGCCGCCGCCGACGCGCTGCGTGCCGCGGTGGTCGGCGATGCCGTGACCTATGTCGTCAACCGCAACATCAACTACACCAATATTTGCACTTTCCGCTGCCGCTTCTGCGCTTTCGCCAAGAGCGCCGGTGCTGCCAGCCTGCGCGGCCCGCCCTACAATCTGACAGTCGGCGAGGTGGTGCGCCGCGCGCGCGAGGCCTGGCAGCGCGGCGCCACGGAAGTCTGCATGCAGGGCGGCATCCACCCGGACTATACGGGCGAGACCTATATCGAGCTCTGCCAGGCGATCAAGGCCGAGCTGCCCGAGATGCACATCCATGCCTTCTCGCCGCTCGAAGTGTGGCAGGGCGCCAGCAGCATCGGCCAAACCGTTCCCGATTTTCTTGCCAGGCTCAAGGATGCCGGGCTGGGGTCGCTGCCGGGCACGGCGGCGGAGATCCTCGACGACGAGGTGCGTGCCGAGCTCTGCCCGGACAAGATCCGCACGGGCCAATGGCTGGAAGTGATGGCGGCGGCGCACGGTCTCGGCTTGCGTTCGACCGCGACCATCATGTTCGGCCATATGGAGACCGAGCGCTCCTGGGCGCGTCACCTCGGCCATATCCGCACCCTGCAAGCGCGCACGGGTGGTTTCACGGAATTCGTGCCGCTGCCCTTCGTGCATATGGAGGCGCCGATCTATCGCGCCGGGCGCGCGCGAAAAGGCCCGACCTTTCGCGAAGTGGCGCTGATGCACGCGGTGTCGCGGCTGGTGCTGCACCCGCACATCGCCAACATCCAGGTCTCCTGGGTCAAGCTCGGCGAGGAGGGCGCGCGTGCCTGTTTGCAAGCCGGTGCCAACGATCTCGGCGGCACCCTGATGAACGAGAGCATCTCGCGCGCCGCGGGCGCCGTGCATGGCCAGGAGATGACCCCGGAACGCCTCGATGCGCTGATCGTGTCGCTCGACCGTGAGCCGCTGCAGCGCAGCACGCTCTATCAGCCGGCGCCGTTGCTTGGGCAGGTCGCCGAATGAGCGATTTGCCGAGCATCGGCATACTCGGCGGAACCGGCGCCCAGGGCAGCGGGCTGGCGCTCAGGCTGGCCCATGCGGGCTATGCGGTCGGCATAGGCTCGCGCTCGGTGGAGCGCGCGCGGGACGGCGCGGCGGCGCTCAATGCCCGGCTCGGCGGCGAGCGTATCGGCCACGGCAGCAATCTCGACGTTGCCGAAGGCGCGGAAATCGTGCTGCTGACCGTGCCCTATGCCGCCCAGGCGGCAACCGCGCTGGACGTGGCGCCGGCGCTCGCCGGCAAGATCCTCGTAGATGCGACGGTGCCCTTGATGCCGCCCAAGGTCGCGCGCGTGCAGCTTCCCGAAGGCGACTCCGCCGTGTTGGTGTTGCAGCAAGAGTTGGGCGACCAGGTACGCGTGGTCTCGGCCTTCCAGAACGTCGCGGCGCACCTTTTGTCGCAGCTCGAGCACGAGATCGACTGCGACGTGCTGGTCTGCGGCGACGACAAGGACGCCCGCGAGACCGTGGTCGCGCTGGCCGGCGCGATCGGCCTGCGAGCCTGGCATGCGGGCCCGCTGGCCAACTCGGTGGTCGCCGAGGCGCTGACCTCCGTGCTGATTTCGATCAACCGGCGCTACAAGGCCGCTGCCGCCGGCATCCGTATCACCGGCGTCGATCCGTGAGAGCGCCGGCCCCGCTGACCCTTCAGCCACTGGCGGGCGTGCCGGAGGTGCGGCCAGGCGACGACCTGGCGGCAATCGTGCTGGCGACGGGCTGCGAGCTGCGCGACCGCGATGTGCTGGTCGTGGCCCAGAAGATCGTCTCCAAGGCGGAAGGGCGCACGGTCTTTCTCGACGAGGTGGTGCCCTCGGCTCAGGCCCGTGCCCTTGCCGCGGAGGTCGAGAAGGATGCCCGCCAGGTCGAGCTGATACTCGCCGAATCGAAGCGCGTGCTGCGCCAGCGCCCCGGCGTGCTGATCGTCGAGCATCGCCTGGGCGTCGTGCTTGCCAATGCCGGTATCGACAGCTCCAACGTGCCGGGCGAGGGGGCGCGTGAACGCGTGCTGCTGCTGCCGGAAGACCCGGACCGATCCTGCATGGATTTGCGTCGCGCCCTGGCAGCGCGCGCGGGCGTCGATGTCGGCGTTGTCATCAACGACAGCGTCGGCCGGGCCTGGCGCCTCGGCACCAGCGGCATCGCGCTCGGCGTCAGCGGCCTGCCGGCGCTGGTCGACCTGCGCGGCCGGCTCGACCGCGACGGGCGCCCACTACAGGTCAGCGAGGTCGCCGTGGCCGACGAATTGGCCGCCGCCGCATCGCTGATGATGGGCCAGGGCAACGAGGGTTGTCCCATCGTGCTCGCCCGCGGCGTCCCTTACGGCCCGGGCGAGGGCGTGGCCAGCGACCTGCTGCGTCCGGCCGAGATCGACCTGTTCCGATGAGCGGGGGCAAGATTCTCGCCCTCGCAGGCGGTGTCGGCGGCGCCAAGCTCGCCCGCGGCCTGGCCCGCAAGCTGGTGCCCGAGGCGCTGACGGTGGTGGTCAACACCGGCGACGACTTCAGCCATTTCGGCCTGCACGTCTCGCCCGACCTCGATACCGTCATGTACACCCTGGCCGGGCGCGACAACCCGGAGACCGGCTGGGGCCTGGCCGGCGAGACCTGGAACTTCATGGAGGCGCTCGAAGCGCTTGGCGTCGAGACCTGGTTCCGGCTCGGCGACCAGGATCTTGCCACCCATGTCGAGCGCACGCGCCTGCTCGCCGGTGGCAAGACCCTGAGCCAGGTGACGGAGGCGCTGAGCGCGCGCATCGGTGTTCGCCACGCAATCGTGCCCATGAGCGACGATGCGGTACGCACCATGCTCGACACCGACCGGGGCCGCCTCGAGTTCCAGGACTATTTCGTGCGCCGGCGCGCCCAGCCCGTGGTCAGTGGCATCGATTTTGCCGGTATTGCCGATGCCTCGCCGAGCCCCGCGTTTGTGGCGGCGCTCAACGACGACGGACTGGCCGCCATCATCGTCTGCCCCTCGAATCCCATTCTCAGCCTGCAGCCGATCCTCGACCTGCCGGGGGTTCGCGCCTTGCTCGCCGGGCGCCGCGCGCCCCTGGTCGCGGTCTCGCCGATCATCGGCGGCAAGACGGTCAAGGGGCCGGCGGCGGCGGTGATGCGCAGCCTCGGCCACGAGCCCTCGGCCGCGGGCATCGCCGCCTTCTATCGCGACCTGGCGCTCGACGGCCTGGTCATCGATACGGTCGACGCCGTAGCGGCGGATGCGATCCGCACCGGCGGCGCGGAGGTGCTGGTCACGGATGCGATCATGCGCGATGCCGAGGACAGCGCCAGGCTGGCGGGCGAGGTGCTGTCCTTCGCCAGGAGCATCCCGTGCCGGACTGGCTGATCGTTCCGGTCAAGTCGCTGGTCGAGGGCAAGTCGCGGCTTGCCGGCGTGTTGTCGGCGGCAGAGCGGCGGCGCCTCAATGAGAGCCTGCTTGCTCATGTCATCGAGTCGGCGCCCGATGCCGCGCGACAGCTGGTCGTCAGCGGCTGCGTGGAAACCCGGGCCTTCGCCCGCACGCTTGGCACCGAGGTGATCGAAGAGCCACCCGGCGGAGGCCTCAACGGCGCGCTGGCGGGCGCGCGCGACTACGCTTTGGCGCAGGGCGGCGAGACAATCCTGGTCGTCTCGGCCGACCTGCCGCTGGTCACCAAGGCGGAACTGGACCAGGTCCGCGCGCACGACTGTGAGGCGGTGATCTGCCGCGACCGCCACGGCAGCGGCACCAACGCGCTCTACCTCACGCGCCCGCAAGGCTTCCGCTTCGCCTTCGGCGAGGGCAGCGCCGCCGCGCACCGGGCCGAGGCCATCCGCTGTGGTCTCACCGTGGCAACGATAGACCTGCCCGGCATCGGCTTCGACATCGACACGCCGGCAGACTTCGCCGCGCTTCCCAACGAGCGGCAACTGCTCTAGCGTTGGCGCTGCGAGGGATGCGAGCGAGTGACAACCGAGGAGGAACGAGTATGGACTATGGTTTCGTCGTGCCGACCAGGGGCGTTTTCGGCAATCGCGACGCCATCCTGACCGTCGCCCGCCGCGCCGAGGAACTGGGCTATGCCTATGCCGCGGCGACCGATCACATCGTGGTGCCGAGCGATATCGAGACGCGCTATCCCTACACCGAGACCGGCATCTTTCCGGGCAGCGCCAGCGGCGAATATATGGAGCCGCTGAGCCTGATGGCCTTCCTCGCCGCGGCCACATCGAAGATCCGCTTTCTCACCTCCGTCATGGTGGTGCCGCACCGGCCCGCCATTCTTACCGCAAAGATCCTGGCGACTATCGACATCCTGTCGGGCGGGCGCATGACCGTCGGCGTCGGCGCCGGCTGGATGCGCGAGGAGTTCGAGGCCATCGACGCACCGCCCTTCGACAAGCGCGGCAAGGTGACCAACGAATATCTCGAAGCCTTCCGCGAGCTGTGGGCGAAAGACGATCCGTCCTACGACGGCGAGTTCGTCAGCTTCAAGGACATCATCTTCCTGCCCAAGCCCGTGCAGCGGCCGGGTCCGCCGATCTGGGTCGGTGGCGAAAGCAAGCCCGCCATGCGCCGCGCCGCCAAGCTCGGCGACGGCTGGTATCCGGTCGGTGCCAACAAGGTGGCACCGCTCGATACCGCGCCGCGCTACGCCGCCAAAGCCGCCGAGCTGGGCGCGCTCGCCGAGGGCTACGGCCGCGACCCCTCCGACATCGACCTCGCTTTCTGGGCGCTCTGGTATCCTTCGCCCGAGCCGCGCACCACGGACGACGGCAACCGCATGCTGTTCACCGGCAGCAACGACGACGTCGCCGGCGACATAGCCGCGCTGCGCGATGTCGGCGTGTCCATGATCATGCTCGGCTATGCCAGCCCGACCGTGCAGGAACAGATCGAAAAAATGGAGCAGTTCATGTCGGACGTGGCTCCCCTGGTCGGCAGCTGAGGGAGCGCCCGGCGCCATGCCTAGGCTGGGCTATATCGGCATCGGCCTGATGGGGGCGCCGATGGCGCGGCGCCTCGTCGAGGCGGGCTACGAGGTTACGATCTGGGGGCGGACGCCGGCGAAGCTGGCACCCGTGCTCGCCGTCGGCGCGGCCGAGGCGGTCAATCCGGCGGCGGTCGCAAGGCGGGCCGATATCGTCTTCACCTGCCTTTCGGACACGGCGGCGGTGGAAGAGGTGGTTTTCGGCGATGACGGCATCGCGGCGGGCGGCGGGGCGGACAAGGTCCTTGTCGACATGTCCTCCATCCGCCCCGACGCTACGCGGGAGATGGCCGAGCGCCTGCGGCGCGAGACCGGCATGGCGTGGCTCGATGCGCCCATCTCGGGCGGGGTCGCGGGCTCGGAGGCGGGCACGCTGACGGTCATGGCCGGCGGCGCGCAGGAGGATTTCGACCGCGCAGCACCCGTGGTGGCACACCTCTCCCAGCGCTTTACCCTGATGGGTGCCAACGGCGCCGGCCAGGCCACCAAGCTGATCAACCAGATTATGGTCGGCACTGGGGTCGCGGTGCTGGCAGAGGCCGCGGCCCTGGCGACACGCGCCGGCATCGCGGCCGAGCGCATTCCGGAAGCGCTGGCAGGCGGGCGTGCCGATTCCTTGCTGCTGCAACAATTCTTTCCCAAGATGGTCAGCGGCGACTTTTTTCTCGAATGGCACCTGCGCACCACACTCAAGGACCTCGACACGGTGCAGGCGCTGGCGCGCGAGACCGGAACCGCGATGCCGATGACCGCCATGGCGACCGAGCTGCACCGCCTCATGGCCAAGCGAGGCTATACCGAGGACGACGGCACCGCCTTCGCCCGCCTCTACCAAGACGAACCGATCTGAAACCGGGATAATCAAAGACCATGACCGACATGCTCGACGGAATTCGCGTGCTCAGCTTCAATCACTTTCTGCTCGGCCCTGTCGGCACGCAGGTTCTGGCCGACCTCGGCGCCGATGTCATCGGCATCGAACCGACCGACGGCGCCTTCCAGCGCAAATGGGGCGGCGCCAACCGCCGGGTCGACGGCGAATCCATGCTGCAGCTCTGCGGCAATCGCAACAAGCGCTCCCTGGCGGTGGACCTCAAGGCGCCCGAGGGCCGTGCGCTGATCGAGAAGCTGATCGCCACGGCGGACGTGATCAGCGAGAATTTTCGCCCAGGCGTCATGGACAAGCTCGGTTTCGGCTACGAGGCGGCCCGCGCCATCAACCCGCGCATCGTCTATGCGGCTGCGTCCGGATTTGGCGCGGATGGCCCCTACGTGAACCGCCCCGGCCAGGACCTGGTGATACAGGCGCTGTCGGGGCTGGCCAACATCACCGGCTCGGCCGACCAGCCGCCGACACCGGTCGGCGTCTCCGCCGCCGACCATCACGGCGCGCAGATCCTGGCCATGGCGATCCTGGCCGCGCTGCTGCGGCGCGAGCGCAGCGGCCAGGGCTGCCGCGTAGATGTCGACCTGCTTTCCTCGGCGCTCGACATGCAGATGGAATCGCTGGTCTGCTACATGAACGGCGAGCCGGCATCGCAGCGCTCGCCGAGCAATATCGCCGGCTGGTATTTTTCCGCCCCCTACGGCATCTACGAGGTTCGCGACGGCCACGTGGCGATCTCGCTGGGATCGCTGGCGGCGCTGGGCCAGGCGATCGATTGTCCGGCACTGGCGGATTTCGACACGGAAGCGGCTTACGAGCAGAATGGCGAGATCGCCGCGCTGGTGCAGGCGGCAGTGCGGGATCTAAGCGTCGCCGAGCTCGAGGCCAAGCTCGAATCGCAAAAGCTGTGGTACGGCCGGGTCAACGATTATGCTGCCATGCTCGAGGATCCGCAGGTGGTTCACAATGGCTCCATCCTGCACACGCAGGCGCCCGACGGCAGCCCCATCAGGGTGCTCGGCCACCCGGCGCGCTATGACGGCGAGCGCCCTGGCGTGCGGCGTCCGCCGCAGGCGCTCGGCGCCCAGACGGCAGAGATACTTGGCGAGCTAGGCTACGACGCGACGGAGATCGCGGCGCTCGCCGAAGCAGGCGTGGTTGGAGTCGGAGAGGAACAGCAATAGCACCAGAAAAGGGCTCCGATCATGGCATCGATGACAGGCCGCGAGCGCGTCATGGCAGCGCTGCGCCACCAGGAAACCGACCGCGTGCCCATCGACTTCGGCGGCACCAACTCCACTGGCATCTATTTCACGGCCTATGACAGGCTCAAGGAATTCCTCGGGCTCGAGCACGAGACGGTGATCGGGCGGCGCATGACGCGCTCGGTCGTCATCCACGAAAGCGTGCTGCGGCGCTTCGATGTCGATACGCGCATCCTGGGGCTGGGTGCCTTCGAAGGCGCGGGACACCAGCGCGAGATCGACGAGGATACCTATGCCGACGAATTCGGCGCGGTCTGGCGCAAGTCCGGCGACGGCCCCTACCTCAATGTCGATGGCCCTTTCTACGACGAGCGCGGCACGCTCGGCGATCTCGAAGCCTATGTCTGGCCCGACCCGGACGACCCCGGCTATTACCGGGATTTGCGCCAAAGAGCGCAGGCGCTAAGGCAGGAAACCGACTACGCCATTATCCTGGCCGTGCCCACGGGCATCGTTCACATGGCGCAATGGTTGCGCGGCTATGAGACCTGGCTGCTCGACCTCTACAAGAATCGCGACTTCGCCTGCCGTCTGATCGAGCGGATCACCGACTGGTGGGTCCGCGTCGTCGAGAACGCCCTTGACGCCACCGGGGAGCTTATTGACGTCACGAGTTTCGGCGACGACCTGGGGACCCAGCAGTCAACGCTATTCGACCCAAAGATCTATCGTGAGCTGGTCAAGCCGCACCATGCCCGCATGTTCGCCACGCTCAAGACAGGTACCGACGCCAAGGCCCTGCTGCATAGCTGTGGCGCGGTCTCTGCGCTGTTCGACGACTTCATCGAGATCGGCATCGATGCGGTGAACCCGGTCCAGGTGCGCGCCAAGGGCATGGAGCCGGAACGTCTCAAGGCGGACTACGGCGATCGTCTTTCGTTCTGGGGCGCCATCGATACCCAACGGGTGTTGCCTTTCGGCACGCCCGAGGAGGTGCGGGCCGAGGTGCGCCGCGTCAGCGACATTCTCGGGCGCGGCGGCGGCTACGTGCTCAACTCGGTGCACAACATCCAGGCCGACGTGCCGCCCGAGAATATCGTCGCCATGTTCGACGAGGCCAGGGCCTACGCCCCGGCACTTTGAGCCGCGTTATACGGGCTCGGCGAGGAACACCGGGATCTTCCGTGAGGTCTTGGCCTGATAGTCGTCATAGGGTGGATAGGCTTTTGCGCTGGCCTCCCACAGGCGCTGGCGTTCCGTGTCGTCCGCCACCTCGCGCACGCGCATCTTGAAGACCTCGGTCTTGTCACGGATCTCGACATCCGCATTGGCACGCAGGTTGTAGACCCAGACCGGGTTCTTTTCGCGCCCGCCGTAGGAGCCGACAAGCACGTAGCCGTCGTCGACCTTGACCCGCATGACCGGAATCTTGCGAATGCCGCCGCTCTTGTTGCCCTTGTGGGTGACGATGATGCAGGGCAGGCCCGTGTCCCTGAGCGTCGTGCCTTGGGTGCCGCCGCTGCTTTCGTAGAGCTCGACCTGCTCGCGAACCCAATCGAGCGCCGGGGGAATATATTCCGTCATTGCTGCCTCCCGTGAAACGCAGGCTTCGGTGTCAGCATAGCAATCAACCGGCCTGGGGAAAACCTGTCGGCACAGGGACACCCCCTTGTACGCCGCTGTCGGCACGGCCAATATGCGCCGGTGGCAGCAGCAGCGGGAGGGCGCTTCGATGAGCGGGCAATACAAGGCGGAATACGAGCGGGCTCTGAGAGATCCCGAGGGCTTCTGGACGGAAAAGGCCGAGGCCATCGTCTGGAGCAAGCGCTGGGATACGATTTGCGACCAGTCGCGCCCGCCCTTCGTGCGCTGGTTCGCCGGCGGCGAGCTCAACGCCTGCTACAACGCCCTCGACCGACACGTCGAGGCGGGCCGCGGGGCCCAGGCGGCGCTGATCTACGACAGCCCGGTCAGCGATACCAAGCGCACCTACAGCTACAGTGAGCTGCGCGATCAGGTGGCGGCTTTTGCGGGCGCCCTGGCCGCCCGGGGCGTGGTGAAGGGCGACCGCGTGCTGATCTACATGCCGATGATCCCGGAGACGGTCATCGCCATGCTCGCCTGTGCCCGCATCGGCGCGATCCATTCGGTGGTCTTCGGCGGCTTCGCCCCGCGCGAGCTGGCGACCCGCATCGACGACGCCAAGCCCAAGCTGATGGTGGCCGGCAGCTGCGGCATCGAGCCCGGCCGCGTGGTGCCCTACAAGCCGCTGCTCGACGAGGCGATCGAGATCGCGACCCACAAGCCCGCTACCTGCATCATCTTCGAGCGCCCGCAGCTGATTGCCGATCTGGTGGAGGGCCGCGATGTGACTTGGGAACAGGCCCTCGAGGGCGTGGCGCCGCACGACTGCGTGCCCGTCGCCGCGAACGATCCGCTTTATATCCTCTACACCTCAGGCACCACCGGGATTCCGAAGGGCGTGGTGCGCGACACCGGCGGCCATATGGTTTCGCTGATGTATTCCATGTCGGCGATCTACGACATGCAGCCCGGCGAGGTCTATTGGGCGGCGAGCGACGTCGGCTGGGTGGTCGGCCACTCTTACATCGTCTACGCGCCGCTGCTCTACGGCTGCACGACGGTGCTCTACGAAGGCAAGCCCGTGGGCACGCCCGACGCCGGCGCCTTCTGGCGCGTGATCGCCGAGCACAAGGTCAAGGTGATGTTCACCGCGCCCACGGCCTTCCGCGCCATCCGCCGCGAAGATCCCGAGGCGAAGTTGCTGGCGCGATACGACATGAGCGCTTTCAAGGCGCTCTATCTGGCCGGCGAGCGCCTCGACCCGGACACCCTCGAATGGGCCGAGGCCAAGCTCGGCGTGCCGGTTATCGATCACTGGTGGCAGACCGAGACCGGTTGGCCGATCTGCGCCAACCTGGCCGGCATCGAGCTGATGCCCATCAAGCCAGGCTCGACGTCGGTGCCCGTGCCGGGCTACGACCTGCGCGTGCTCGACGATGCCGGCAACGAGGTGCCGCAAGGCAAGATCGGCGCCATCGCCATCAAGCTGCCCATGCCGCCGAGCTGCCTGCCGACGCTGTGGCAGCAGGACGAGCATTTCATCGAGGCCTATCTCGAGACCTTTCCCGGCTATTACGAGAGCGGTGATGCCGGGTACATCGACGAGGACGGCTATGTCTTCGTCATGGCGCGCACCGACGACATCATCAACGTCGCCGGCCACAGGCTTTCCACGGGCGGCATGGAGGAGGTGCTGATCCATCATGCCGAGGTCGCCGAGTGCGCGGTGATCGGTGTCGACGACCAGCTCAAGGGCGAGCTGCCGGTCGGCATGCTGGTGCTGCAGGCCGGCGTCAACAAGCCGCATGAGGAGATCGTCGCCGAAGTCGTGCAGATGGTGCGCGACTCGATCGGTCCCGTCGCCGCCTTCAAGACCGCCTTCGTGGTCGAGCGCCTGCCCAAGACGCGCTCGGGCAAGATCCTGCGCGGCACCATGAAGAAGATCGCCGACGGTACCGAGTGGCGCATGCCGGCGACGGTCGACGATCCGGTCATCTTCGACGAGATCGCTGACGGCCTTTCCAAGGTCGGCTATCCCAAGCAGTGATAGAAGCTGAGCAGACAGGCCCGCCCAATCTCCGCGTCTACGGCGTGCTGCTGCGTCGCGGCACGGTGCTGATGAGCGCCGAGCATGTCGCCGGGCGCGACATCCTCAAGTTCCCCGGCGGCGGCGTGGAGCCCGGCGAGACGCCCGAGGCGGCACTCGTGCGCGAATTTCGCGAGGAGAGCGGGCTCGACATCGCGCTCGTCAGCCTGCTGCACGTGCCGGGCACCCTGTTCAGCCCCTGGACGCTGGCGCCCTATACGCCGATCTACTACCGGGTGGCCGGCGACGGCGAGCCGTGCGCGCCCGACCATGAGCCTCTGAGCTTGAGCTTCATGACACCGGAAGAGGCCATCCGCAGCGCTCGCATGGCCGAGCCCGAGATCGAAGCATTGCGCCGGGCCTTAGCGGCAGAGCTCTAGGATCGCCTCGGCAAAGAGGGCCGGCGCCTCCTGGGGCACGTTGTGGCCGATGCCGTCGAGCACACGGCGTTCGTAAGGGCCGCTGAAGCGGCTCGCATGGCCTTGCGTCATCCAGTCCGGGATCACCTGGTCGTCGGCGCCGTGCAGGTTGATCGTCGGCACGGTGATCGGCGGCTGGGCGGCGAGCTGTGCCTCGATTTCGTCGTATGCCGGGTCGCCCTCGGCATTGGCGTAGCGGTGACGGTAGGACTGGATGACCACGTCGACGAAATCCGGGTTGTCGAAGGATTTGGCGGTCTCGGCGTAGGTCGCGTCGTCGAAGTCCCAGCCCGAATTATTCATGCCGGCCATGAGATTTGATTGGAACGTGCGGTATCGGCC
>CAYPAX010000095.1:0-18095 GCA_964408735.1 uncultured Rhodospirillaceae bacterium
GCTAAGGCTCTGATACCGGACGATAGATGCAGATGGCAACGTATGGTAATTCTAGCAAATAGCGGTCGTTTGAATAGCTACAGCTCGTGCACCGCGCGCCGGGACATTATCAGGATACCACCCGACTTCTAGCCGTGTTGCATAGGATCACACTGCCTCAGGATGAATGTCTCGACCGGTTGGGCGAAGTTCTTCACTTTCTTTGGTCCGAGAGGAATGGGATCGATCGTGACCCGCCCGCGAATCTGCCCCTCAACGATATCGGTAATGCAGACTGTGCCTGGTTCGGCGAGACTTTCCATGCGAGCTGCTCGATTGACCGGATCGCCATAGATCGCACCGTCGTCCTCAATGACATCACCGAGATCGATACCGATGCGAACCGTGATTGACTCGGCTACGGGCTCCGACTGGATCGCCAGGGCGCACTCCACCGCGGCCAGCGCGTTGGAAAAGTCGGCGAGCAAGGCGTCACCGGGTGAGTCGACGACACGCCCAGAATAGCTCTCTACCTTATCCGCGATATGCGCGCGCGCTTCCCGCACCGCATCGACCGTCGCGGCATCGTCTTCCCGCATCAATCGCGAGTAACCCACAACATCTGAGCTCATGACCGCCGTCAACTTGCGTCGGCGCGCGGTGACGCTAGGCAATGTCGCCACCCCCTCGCGCAAGGCCTCGGCTGTTTCCCACCGGGTGTAGACGGCCAGTGCCGAGCCCAAACGGTCGGCGCTGCCCGACAACCATGATTTGGCCTCGATTAACGCAAAGCCGAGGCCGACAATGAACCCCACCGTCGGCGCGATAATGGGAACAAAGACAGAGGCTGTCGCGTAGGCCTGGAATGCCAGCACCCAGAATCCACCGACCGCGACTATTGCCAGCAGTGTTTTTGCGAGGACGGACAGGCGAGCGATAATGGATAGCAGACCGGCGAGAGTCATAAGCGTGACGACTGCTATCTCCCCCCACAAACCCAGTGACGGCCAACGCCGGCCATCAATCAATTGGGCTAGCACCTGGGCATGGACGTGGACGCCCGGCATGCCCGCAGCGTCGGCAACTTCTATCGGGGTCCAAACCCGGTCCCGTTGATTCAGCACCACGCCCACGATCGCTATTCGACCATCTATCCATTCGCGCGGGACAAGCTCTATTGCCTCTGCCGGGATGACGCGAAAAGGTGTTCGCTCGGCTCCTGAACCTTTCTGATAGTCAATTCGGAATGGGCCGTCGGGAGCCTCAGCTCCCACCGCAGCCGCCAACGCTGCCGAGAAGCTGGGCAGAATAACCGCAGCGCTCTTGCGAGCGGGGTGATGCCAACGCGCGACATGATCGAAGCCGTCGACAGCAATGTCAGGAACGCCTCGCAATCGCGCTCCGACGAAATAGCGCAAATATTTGGCCTGATCCTCGCTCAGTCCGTTGTCGGCATCAGCGAATGCCGTGACGACAGGTGCGGCCGAGTTAGCCATGACGGACTTGAGCCGGTCGTCCTTCTCGATTTCTGTCGCCGAATCGAACAGCATATCGATGCCGATAGCCTTTACCCCTGCCGCGTTCAGTTGGCCGATAACGTCGGCCAGAAAACCGCGATCGACCGGTGTCCGATAGGGCAAGTCGGCGAGGGTTCGTTCCGTTATCGCGACTATGGCAATGTCATCGCGGATAGGTGCGTCGCTTGCCAGGTACGTTACACGGGCGTCATTCGCCTTCTCCTCAAGCGCGGCAAGCATCGGGAGGACACGCGTTGAGGCAAAACCCACCCCGACACCGAGCAGACATACGACAACGAAGCGGAAAGCTCTCTGGCGTGGCATTCGCAATGACCGGCTTGGCGAATCTATTGCCCTCGTGGTTCAATCTCTAGTCTGTCAAATTTCGGGGATGCTGTCGTTAGAGATGCGGATTCCAGCGATCCTGTTCATGATTGTCGTGTTACTGCCCTTGGACGCAGGGGCGGACATGGTGGTAATCGCCTCCAATGCAGAGGAGTTGGCCCCCGGGACGATCGTGCAAGCGGGTGAGATCGTTACGCTCCCTGACGATACAGTCGCCACATTGATCAATGAAACGGGCGCCTATCTGACCATACGAGGCCCCTATCGTGCCGTGCCCGTGACCTCGGCAATTGCCAGCGATACCGGCGTGCTGGCTGCCATCAGCGCACTGCTCGGAGAGCTGGATGCGAAGTCGATCACCGCTGCAGTTCGGAGCGCTGGCGTGGCCGGTGGTCTGACCGGAGCCTTGTCATGGATCGATGCCTCCGTATCGCAACATTATTGTGTGATCACCGATCATGGCCTGCACTTATGGCGACCAGAGGCAGACAGTGCAGAGCAATTACGCATCGCAAATGAAGACGGAGAAACAGACTCTCTGGAATGGCAAAGTGGCGAACATATTGTCGCCTGGCCAACGTCACTTCCCGTTGGTGATATGGCGGCCTTCGATATCATCATTGACGATCCGCCGGATCAGAGCCGGGTAGTTTTTCACCACATAGACATCGACGAATTACTTTCCCCTGCTGCCATTTCAGCGCTATTCAAAGCGGGTTGCAAGGCGCAGGCGATGCTTCTGACACGTGAGGTGCGGACACGATTGGCTCTGCTTGACATTAACGTATCAACCGATCGTGGTCGCCAACCTCGCTACCGTATTGGAGAGACGCTCCGCATTTCTGTCCGTGTCAACCGCGACGCGGCGATTTACTGTTTTTATCGCTCCAGCGACGGCATGGAACATATCCTGTTCCCCCATCGGGGTGTTGAAGGCGACGTGGTCAGGGCGGAAGCACCTTTGACCATACCCGGACCGTTGGTCCCTGGGGTCTTGAAGGCCGCCGCACCGCCAGGGACGGAAGCGGTCCATTGCTACGCGTCGGAGACGGGCGTTCGGGATCAATTACCGCACGATCTCTTTGGTCCTGTCTTGACGCCAGTGGCAGCGCCGTACCAGCAATATCTTGCCGACATGTTGATGCGAGCAGGCGCGACTATAACCTCGACACTGACGTTAACGATTATTCCCTAAGATTAGAGCCGTCGGGGCGTGGCCACGTAGGCGCAGAACCGATGCGAGTCGTCACCCGGCCGCAGATATGGCATAATCCCGTGGTTGCAGGATCCGGGAGCGGTTCCTATGCGGCGCACCGAGCGAGCCTTAGCGACGATTGCAGCACTGTGGCTGACCGTGACTAGTGCGGCTGCTGAGCAACGCCTTGCGCTCGTGATCGGCAACTCGGCCTATGCCGACAGCCCCTTGGCCAATCCCGTCAACGACGCGCGCCTGATTGGCGGGGCCTTGCGCGCCCAGGGCTTCGAGGTCATCGAGAGCTTGGACGTTGGCCGCGTCGAGATGCAGCTCGCCGTGAAAGACTACGGCAATCGCCTCAAGGCGGCGGGCGCCGAGGCGGTGGGGCTGCTCTATTATGCGGGCCACGGCATACAGGTCGGCGGCGACAACTATCTGGTGCCAACCGACGCGGCGATCGAGGATGAGGGCGACGTGCCGATCTATGCTGTCAGCGCCAGCGCGGTGCTGGCGACCATTGAGGACGCCCGCAACCGCGTCAACATCGTCATCCTCGACGCCTGCCGCAACAACCCTTATGAGCGCGGCTTCCGCGCCCCCAGCCGCGGCCTGGCACTGATGAGCGCACCGACCGGCACGCTGATCGCCTATTCGACCGCACCGGGGCAGGTGGCGCTGGATGGCGACAGCGCCAACAGCCCTTACACAAGAGCACTGGCGGCCGCGATTGGCGAGCCAGGCGTGGCCATAGAGCCGATGTTCAAAACTGTTCGTAAGGCCGTGCTTGCTGAGACCCAGGGCCAACAGACCAGCTGGGAGTCATTGTCGCTGACCGGCGACTTCTACATGGTGCCGCCGATGGAGGTGGCAGAGCCGGAGCCGTCGCCGCAATTCGACCGCGCTGCCCTGGAGCTTGCTTTCTGGCAGTCGATCCAGAACAGCGATGATCCGACAATGTTCGAGGGCTATCTAACGCAATATCCGGACGGCGTGTTCGCGGTGATCGCAAAGGCCCGGCTGGCGGAGTTGCGTCGCGAAGTTGCTGTGGTCACACCTCCCCCTCCATTACCGCCCGAAGAATTGGCCATCCCCGATGACCCACCCGAGGCGCCAGCCGTCGCTGAGCCCGAGGCCTCATCTTTGATCGGCCGTTGGGAGGGCCGGCTGATCATGACGATGGCGACACCGCCTGCCGCATGCCAACACATGTACCGCCGGCCCGCGATCGTTAGGCTGGATTATGATGGCAAAAGCATAAGTGGCAACATTGTTGCGGACCAATCAGCGGGTTGGCCGTTTTCAGGCGACATCCCCGAGATTCCGTCCGACGAGGGGAATCTCGACCACGTTGTGTCGATTGGGCTGTCGAGGGGAGAACGCGGAGTCTTGCGCTTGGCTCTAAAACTAACCGCAGGGGATGGCAGTTGGGTTGACAGCGTTTGGAACTGCAATGGTGTCGTGGAAATCGCCAAAGTTCAATCCGCTGAGCAGGGGGACGCTGAGGTGATTGCCGTAGTCGTGCCGACCCCTCCGCAACCAACCGATAACGTGGTTACCTCCGATGACCCGGCAATCGACGACCCATTCGCTGGCGGCTGGGAATTTACTTTCCATGTGGTTAACAATCCTCTTTGCTCAGAAGCGTTTGCTGAGGCACAGCTCGAAATTGATGCAGATAACAAAACTATACGCCGCCGAAATGCAGCAGACCTTTATTGGCAAAGTGTATCCGGGCAATATGAACTTGATGGCTCCTTTAGTTTCAGTGCTCAATATGCCCCTGTTTGGATGGATGGGGATCTGTATCTCGTGACGATTCTAGGAGAATTTGGGGGTGTTGGCGGAAAATTCTATGGCAGAAGCAATGCCGTGAACTGTCGAGGAGAATTTCGGGCTGCACGAGCAATTAATTGAGCGGACGGCCTGCAGGGAAGAGGCTCGGAATGCAGGACGGAGGACGGCTCAGTGACAGTCGGCACCCTCGACAAGTACCGCTCAGCCAAGCTCCTCATCGGCCGTTACGGCGACAGCGCTTCCCTCCACGCCGCCAACCGCTGCGACGAGATGCTGGATGCGGGCGATCTCGACGGCCGGGCGGTTTAGTTGGCGGATACCGGCTCGCGGATTGTCTGGGTCGGGTCACTTTTACGCATTTGAAGGCTGCCGGTGGCACGTCCGGTATTGAGGTTCAATGGGCGTGACACGACAAGCGCATGGCGCGTCGCCGCCGCAACACTCCCGGTTGCAACTTGCTTGACGTATGCGCCACCCCGCCCCATGGTCGGGGCATGAGCGATGCGCGTGAATTATCCGCCGCCGAGCGGCTCGACTGGCTGCGGCTGTACCGCAGCGAGAATGTCGGGCCGCGGACGTTTCTCGATCTGTTGCGCGGCCTCTTTGAAAGTATCGAGGTATTGGAACTGGCATATACGGAAAGTTCCACTTGGCAGCGCATAAATCGTATTTCGTGTGCCCCGAGCCCTTACGAGGTGGCCATATGTGCGGGGTCATTCAGGCCGACCTGGTTGAGGCCATCGACGAACCGATCCCAGATCCCTGCGTCGCGGAATGGCCAGCGATGCAAATCCGTCATTTGGAAATCGGGATGTTGTTCCAGGAGCCGTGTCGCGGCGCTCCGTGCCTCCCCGATCTCACCACCATTGGCGGCAGCCGTCGTGAGTAGCAGAAGCGTGCGCGCAACATTGGGCAGCTGCTGGTCGGAGCGGCGAGCCCATTCGACAGATTTCCGATAGTCACCTGATACGAAATATCCGAGCCCGATATAGAACATGATGCGGTGATTGTGCGGATCGCGCGGAAACGTCTCCAAGGCTTTTCGGCACAGCGCGATTCCGGATTCCGGGCGGCCGGCATATATCTGTATGCTCCCTAACATCCACATGGCGATCGTATAGGAGGGGTTCAGTTCGAGGCTCCGCCTGGCTGCACCTTCAGCGGTATCCAAATCGCCCCCGCAAGCCGTCAACACTGAGCCCAATACGGACTGCGCGACATCGCTGCGCGGGTTCAGCTGTACCGCCCGATGCGCTGAGTGCAAGGCAGCGGCAGCATCATCCTCAGAGATCCTGCGATACCCGAACTGATACTGACCGAGCAGAGAATAAGCCTTGATTGTCAGCGCCATGAAGTCGTCGGAGTCCCGTTCCAGGACCAAATCAGTCAGTTTGCGAGCTTCCGCATATTGTCTCGGGTCGGCGCCGAATAGTCGATAACCGGCCTTCGACAACAGAGCCTGATTGCTTTGCTCATTATCGGGCCGATTATCATCTTTGTTGAATTCACGCTCGTAGATCGAATATCGGATCGACATGTAGATCCGGTACGCCAACGTGTCCTGCGCCTCGAAGGGATCGTCCAGTTCGCCGTCAAAACGATCGGAGGCGAATTGGCGACCGCTTTCATGATCGATCACCTGAAATGTCGCACGGAATCGATTTGAAAGCGCCTGGATCCGGACAGATGCGACATAGTCGGCTTCATCGATGCTCGACATCAGTACGATACCCGTCTGATTGGAGAAGGATGCGGCAATCGCGTCGCGGACGGCATCCGTGAAGATCACCATGTCCTGGTCGCCGCCGACCACATCGAACCCGGCTAGGGCGAGAGTCGGTTTGCGATCCTCACGCGGCTGCGTCGATACCTCCGATGCCTTGTCAAGCGTGTCACTTGCGCGAGCAAAAGCCCTGACCGGGCGGGCGATGTTCTTGACCTCGTGCAGCCCGGCATCGACGAAATCGTCTCCGTGCGTCTGTTCGATCTGCCAATAGGCAGCCTCGGAGACCATCACGCCGCCAGGCGCCGCAAGCCCTTCCAGCCGGGCCGCCACATTGACCCCATCGCCGTAGATCGTTCCGTCATCCTGTTCGATGACGTCGCCAAGATTTACGCCGATCCGAAAATGCATACGGCGAGCGTCGGAAAGCGATTCGTTACGGCCTGCAAGTGCGTCCTGCACTGCGAGTGCACACGCGACTGCCTCAACGACGCTGGCGAATTTCGCCAACACGCTGTCGCCGGCAGTATCAACGACATGGCCGTTGTGGCGCCCGACATGTTCCCGGAAGACCTGACGACAGGCATTGAGCGCGTCGAGCGTGGCCCGTTCGTCGTCGCTCATAAGGCGACTGTACCCGACCACATCCGCGGCCAGGATCGCCAGCAAACTCCGCTTGGCCTCGGCCATGCTCACCCTCTCCCCTGTGCAGAGGCGATGGTACGATCTTGAAATTGCCGCCTCAAGGACTTGGCAAGCGTAGCGGAGCGACCATGGTACGGACCTTGCGCCGCGCGCCATGGCGCTTGGCCGTGGCAACACCTTCGGTTGCACCATCCTTGACGCTTGCTCCCCTGCACTCCATGGTCGAGGCATGAGCGATGCGCGCGAATTATCCGCCGCCGAGCGACTCGACTGGCTGCGGCTGTATCGCAGCGAGAATGTCGGGCCGCGCACCTTTCTCGATCTGTTGCGGGCCACGGGCTCGGCGAGCGAGGCGCTCGAGCAGCTGCCCGAGCTGGCGCGGCGCGGGGGCCTCAGGCGGCGCATCTCGATCTGTCCGGCGGCGCAAGCGCGCGATGAGCTCGAAGGCCTGGAGGCGATGGGCGGGCGGCTGATCGCGCTCTGCGAGCCGGCCTATCCGACGCCACTTGCGGCCATCGCCGACCCGCCGCCGGTGCTCAGCGTGCTCGGCAACGGGCATCTGCTGCGCCGCGATATCGTGGCGATCGTCGGTGCGCGCAATGCCTCCGGGCTGGGCCGCCGCTTCGCCCGCGGCCTGGCGGCGGAGCTTGGCGAGGCCGAGCTGGTGATCTCCTCGGGGCTCGCGCGCGGAATCGATTCGGAGGCCCATGCGGGTGCGCTGCAAAGCGGCACCGTGGCCGTGGTCGCGGGCGGCATCGATATCGTCTATCCGGCTGAGAACCAGGATCTTTACGAAAACATCGTCGAGCTTGGCGCGGTAATCAGCGAGCAACCGCTCGGGCTCAAGCCGCTGGGGAGGCATTTCCCGCGCCGCAACCGCATCGTCTCAGGGTTAGCGCTTGGCGTCGTGGTGGTCGAGGCGGGCCTGCGCTCCGGCAGCCTGATCAGCGCCCGCCTGGCGCTCGAACAGGGCCGCGAGGTCTTTGCCGTGCCGGGCTCGCCGCTCGACCCGCGCTCGCGCGGCAGCAACAAGCTGATCCGCCAGGGCGCACTGTTGACGGAAAGCGCCGCCGACGTCATCGAAGCCCTTGCCGCGGCGCGCCGCAGCGACCTCGCCGAGCCGCCACGCCCGGTTGCCGGCAGGCTGGCCGCGAGCACGCCCGCCCCCACCGAAGCCCAGCGCGAGGCAGTGCTGTCATTGCTCGGCAGCAGTCCGCTGGGTGTTGACGAACTGGTGCGCCAATGTCACTTAACAGCCGCTGAAGTCATGATCCTGGTGCTTGAGCTGGAGTTGGCGGGACGCGTGCGCCGCGATAGCAGCGGTTCGGTTTCCCTGAAATAACAATGACTTGCGAAACGAGCTGACGAACGTGAGCATATCCCATTGCAAGCCGGCGCCATGAACGTCGTGGTCGTCGAGTCGCCGGCGAAAGCCCGCACCATCGAAAAATATCTCGGCTCGGACTACCGAGTCCTGGCCACCTATGGCCACGTCTGCGACCTGCCCTCGAAGGATGGCTCGGTGCGCCCGGACGAGGATTTCGCCATGGATTACGTGGCGGATCCGAAGTCGGCCAAGCGCCTCAAGGATATCACCGACGCGGCCAAGGAATCGGGCCGGCTGCTGCTCGCCACCGATCCGGATCGCGAGGGCGAGGCCATCGCCTGGCACGTGCTCAATCATCTGGAAAAGAAGCGCGCCTTGGCGGCCACGCAAACCCAGCGCGTGGTCTTCCACGAGATCACCCGCGCCGCAGTGCGCGATGCGGTGGCCAATCCGCGCGACATCGACATGGACCTGGTCAACGCCCAGCAGGCGCGGCGCGCGCTGGACTATCTGGTCGGCTTCACGCTGTCGCCGGTGCTCTGGCGCAAGGTGCCGGGCAGCCGCTCGGCCGGGCGCGTGCAGTCGGTGGCATTGCGGCTGGTGGTCGATCGCGAGATGGAGATCGAGGCTTTCAAGAGCCGCGAATACTGGACCGTGGATGCGACGCTCAGCACACCCTCCGGTGCCAGCCTCAGCGCCCGCCTCGTGGCGCTCGACGGCAAGCGGCTGGACAAGTTCGCCCTGCCCGACGAGGCTGCGGCGACAAATGCGGTGGCCCGCGTCAAGGCCGGCGCCTATAGCGCGACCAAGGTCGAGCGCAAGCAGGTGCGCCGCAATCCGGCACCGCCGTTCACCACCTCGACCCTGCAACAGGAGGCGGCGCGCAAGCTCGGCTTCGGCGCCCAGCACACCATGCGCGTGGCGCAGCGGCTCTACGAAAGCGGCCTCATCACCTATATGCGCACCGATGCCGTGACGCTGTCGAACGAGGCCCTGGAGGCGACCCGCCTGGTCATCGCCGGGCGCTACGGCAAGGAGTACCTGCCGGAGCAGCCACGGCGCTACAAGGTGCGCTCGAAGAATGCCCAGGAAGCCCATGAGGCGATCCGCCCGACCGACCCGGCACAGCTGGCCGCGGACCTGAGCCTGGCGAGCGACGAGGCCCGGCTTTACGAGCTGATCTGGAAGCGCACCGTGGCCTGCCAGATGGCGCCTGCGGTGTTCGACCAGGTGCGCCTCGACATCACCGCGTCGGACGGAACGGTGGGCCTGCGCGCGACCGGCTCCGTGGTCGCCTTCGACGGCTATCTGCGGCTCTATTCCGAAGGCCGCGACGATCCGGCCGAGGACGACGACGAGGGCCGCCGCCTGCCCAATGTGGACAAGGGCGATGCGCTCGGCCTGAGCGATGCCAAGCCCGACCAGCATTTCACCGAGCCGCCACCGCGCTATACCGAGGCCTCGCTGGTCAAGCGCATGGAGGAGCTCGGCATCGGCCGGCCCTCGACCTATGCCAGCATCATCTCTGTGCTGCAGGATCGCGACTACGTGACCCTCGAGAAGAAGCGCTTCCAGCCCGAGGACCGCGGCCGGCTCGTCACCGCCTTCCTGGAAAGCTTCTTCCAGCAGTATGTCGAATACGACTTCACGGCGCGCCTCGAGGACCAGCTCGACCAGATCTCCAACGGCGAGCTCGACTGGAAAGGCGTGTTGAACGAGTTCTGGACCGCCTTCTCCATGGCCGTGGAAGAGATCAGCGATCTGCGGGTGCGCGAGATCCTCGACAGGCTCAACGAGATGCTCGGGCCGCATATCTTCCCGGAGAACGGCGACGGCAGCGACCCGCGCGTCTGCCCGCGCTGCAACGAGGGCCAGCTCAGCCTCAAACTCGGCAAGTTCGGCGCCTTCATAGGCTGCTCGGCCTATCCGGAATGCCGCTTCACGCGCCCGCTGGTCAGCGCCAATGGCGAGAACGGCAACGACGATGCGCTGGCCGAAGGCCCCAAGGTGCTCGGCAACGATAAGGACGGCACCGAAATCACCTTGCGCAAGGGGCCCTACGGCCTCTACGTCCAGCGCGGCGAGGCGGCGGACGGCGAGAAGCCAAAGCGCTCGTCCCTGCCCAAGGGCACCGGCCCGGACGATGTCGACCTCGACGTGGCGCTCGGCCTGCTGGCCCTGCCCCGCGAAATCGGCGCCCACCCGGAAAGCGGCGAGATGATCAGCGCCGGCATCGGCCGCTACGGGCCCTACGTCAAGCACGGCAAGACCTTCAAGTCGCTCAAGGGCGACGACGACGTGCTGACGGTCGGCATCAACCGCGCCGTGGCGCTGCTCGCCGAGCCCGCGCGCGGGCGCGGCGGCGCGACGCCCCTGAAGGTGCTCGGCAAGCACCCGGACGACGACGGCGATGTCGCGCTCTTCAGCGGCCGCTACGGCCCCTACGTCAAGCACGGCAAGATCAACGCCACCCTGCCCAAGGGCGAGGACCCGGAAAGCGTGACACTGGAGACGGCGCTTCCCCTGCTCGCCGAGAAGGCGGCCAAGAAGGGCAAGAGCAAGCGGGCGCCGGCCAAGCGCAAGACCAAGGCGAAGGCCAAGCCCAAGGCCAAGCGCGGCGGTAGTGCCAAGTAGCGGCAAGGGCGGTCTTCCCACCCGGGCGCAGATTCTCGAATTCATCGAGGGCGCCGACGGCAAGGTCGGCAAGCGCGAGATCGCGCGCGCCTTCGGTGTGACCGGCGCCGACCGAGTGGCGCTGAAATCGCTCTTGCGCGAAATGGCCGACGACGGCCTCATCGCCGGCAACCGCCGCCGCCTCGGCAAGCCCGGCGAGCTGCCTTCCGTGGTGGTGGCCGAGGTCTTCGCCATCGACGACGACGGCATGCCCACAGCCCGCCCGGCGACCTGGGAGGAAGACGCCCCGCCGCCCCGCATCACCATATCCGAGACACGCAACCGCCAGGCCGCACCGGGTATCGGCGACCGGGTGCTGGTCAAGGTGAGACGCCGCGGCAAGGATCGCTATGACGGCCAGGTCATCCGCGTGCTCGAAGCGCGGCCCAAGCGCGTGGTCGGTGTCTATGCCCGGATTCCCGGCGGCATCGGCGGGCGCGTGCGCCCCAGCGACCGGCGCCAGAAGAGCGAGGTCTTCATTGCCGACGGCGACGCGCTGGATGCTGCGGTCGGCGACCTGGTGGTGGTCGAGACCACGGGCGCGAAACGCATGGGCTTAGCCCAAGGCCGCGTGGTGGAGGCGCTGGGGCCGCTCGGCGAACCACAAGGCATCTCGACGCTGGTCATCGCCAATCACGACATTCCCAACGAATTTCCCGCCGCCGCCGCGGCCCAGGCTGAAGCGGCGAAGCCAGTAAAGCTCGGCGAGCGTGAGGACCTGCGCGACTTGCCGCTCGTGACCATCGACGACGACGACGCCCGCGACTATGACGACGCGGTCTTCGCCGAGCCGGCCGACGACGGCGGCTGGCGCGTGATCGTCGCCATCGCTGACGTCGCCCACTACGTCCGTCCCGGCGATGCCCTCGACCGCGAGGCGCGCCAGCGCGGCAATTCGGTCTATCTGCCCGATCTCGTGGTGCCCATGCTGCCGCACGCCTTGTCGAGCGACCTCTGCTCCCTGCTGCCCGAGGCCGAGCGCGCCTGCCTCGCCTGCCACATGACCCTGGATGCAGACGGAAACCTGCGCGAGCACCGCTTTGTGCGCGGCCTCATGCGCTCGGCGGCGCGGCTGACCTATCGCGGCCTGCAGGCGGATGCGGATGCGGGAGGCCTCGACGACGCCGGCAAGGCCCTATACGGCGCCTTCGCCAGCCTGCTGGCCGCCCGCAAACAGCGCGGCAGCCTCGACTTCGACATGCCCGAGCGCCGGGTCTACTTCGACGACGACGGCCACGTGACGGCCATCAAGGAGCGTCCGCGCTACGACAGCCACCGCCTGGTGGAAGAGTTCATGATCGCCGCCAACGTCGCCGCCGCGACGACGCTGATCGAACGGCGCACACCGTGCATGTTCCGCATTCACGACCAGCCGCCGCACGACAAGCTGGAAGCCTTGCGCGAGTTCCTCGACGGCATCGGCTACAAGCTGCCGCGCGGCCGCCGCCTGGCGCCGAAACAGTTTACCGGCCTGCTCGACCAGGCCGCCGGCAAGCCCGAGGCCGCGACCGTGGCGATGGCCGTGCTGCGCAGTCAATCCCAGGCTGAATATTCGCCTGACAATATCGGCCATTTCGGCCTGCACCTGGAGCGCTACGCCCACTTCACCTCGCCCATCCGCCGCTATGCCGACCTGCTGGTACACCGCGGCCTGATCTCGGCACTGGGCCTCGGCGCCGGCGGCCTGCCCAAGAGAGCAGGTGCGGAGATGGCGGAGATCGGCGAGGCCATATCCGGCACCGAGCGCCGCGCCACCGTGGCCGAGCGCGACGCCACCGACCGCTTCGCCACCCGCTTCCTCGCCGAGCGCGTCGGCGCCGCCTTCGCGGCCAGAGTCTCCGGCGTCACCCGCTTCGGTTTGTTCGTCGAGCTGGCGGATACCGGCGCCCAAGGCCTCATCCCGATCCGCGACTTCCCCGATTACATGGACCACGACGAGGCCCACCAACGCCTCGTCGGCAGCCGCAGCGGCAGGGCGATAGGGCTGGGAGAGACGCTGGAGGTGACGCTCGCGGAGGCGGATGCGGTGACGGGAAGCTTGAGGTTCTCGCTGGGTGACGAGGGCGAGGAGAGGCCGCGGCGGGAGCGACCGGGCGGAAGACGGCGGAAGCGGCGGTAATAAGCAAACTGTCGACGTAATTCCTGCCCCTCCACGGATCGGCGCCTAAGCGTGAGGTATCAAAATGAGGTCACGCGGAGGCGCGGAGACGCGGAGGGGCCGCGACCGTCGCGCCGATCCGATACTTATCGCGTCAATTGGGGTCAAGTCTTTCATTTTAGCATATTAGAATGACCTAATATGCTAAAATGAAAGACTTGACCCCGTTGCCTGCGACCCTGGCTGGGCCTTGGGCGGTTTTCGGGATTGCTGGCCTCACGTGCCGAATGCGCCTCGCCCACTATCCCAGCCCCTGCCGCTGTGCTACAGCATCGCGCGATCGGGGCGGGAGCGAGGATGTTGGGATATGCCTGAGCCGTTGACATTCGGCGATGACGCGCTGGCGCAGCGTCCACGCTTGCGGGCCATTCTGCGGGGTTTGCGCAAGCGCTGTCCGCGCTGCGGGCTGGGGGCGGTGTATGGGCGCTATCTCAAGGTCTCGCCGACTTGCGGGTCTTGCGCGCTGGCGCTTGACGGGCATCAGGCGGACGATGCGCCGCCCTATTTCACCATCATGATCGTCGGCCATATCGTCATTGCCGGCATGCTCGGCCTGGAGACCATGGCGCATCCGCCGGCCTGGGCCCATTTCGCGCTGTGGATCCCGCTCACCCTCGGCCTTTCCCTGTTCCTGCTGCCGCCGGTCAAGGGGGCGCTGATCGGCCTGCAATGGGCCTTCCGCATGCACGGCTTCGAGGACGGCAAAGCCGACACATAACGGGGCCTGCTATGCGCGGTCTGGTCGCAGCCATCGCCACGGCGGGCGTCTTTGGCGTCACCATCGGCCTGACCATGCCGCTGCTGGCGCTGGTGCTGGAAGGGCGCGGTTACGGCGAGACCCTGATCGGCATCAACTCGGCGGCGACATTCGTCGGCATATTGCTGTTGAGCCCGCTGGCCTCGGGGCTGATCCGGCGTGTCGGCCTGGCACAGGCGATGCTGGCCGGGCTGCTGGTCTGTGCAGCGTGTCTGCTGCTGCTGTCGCAGCTCGACAGCTATGGCGGCTGGCTTGTGGTGCGCTTCGTCTTCGGCGGCGCCGAGGGCGTGCTGTTCGTGGCCGCCGAGACCTGGATCAACGCCGCCGTCGCCGACCGCCTGCGCAGCCGCATGACGGCGCTGTACGGCACCGCCCTGGCGCTCGGCTTCGCCGGCGGGCCGCTGCTGATCGCCACCACCGGCATCGACGGCGCGCTGCCCTTCGTCTGCGGCGCGGCACTGACCCTGGCCGGGCTGGTGCCGCTCGCCATCGGCTGGGGCGATGCCCCGGCCCTGTCCGGCGCGCCGTCGCGCGGCATCGTCGCGCTGATGCGCCTGGTGCCCGTGCCGATGGCCGCCGCGGCGCTGTTCGGCCTGCTCGACGGCGGGCTGCTGTCGCTGCTTGCGGTCTTCGGGCTCGCCATCGGCCTCGATACGGTCGCCGCGGCGCAGCTGATCACGGCGCTGGTGCTCGGCGCCATCACCATGCAGTACCCCATCGCCTGGCTGGCGGACCGCAGCGACCGCCGGCTCGTGCTCGCCGTTTGCGGTGTCGTCGGTGCCGCGGCGCTGGCGGCGGTGGCGCTGCTCGAGGCGCGCGCGTGGCTGCTCGACGGCCTGTTGTTCGTCATCGGCGGCATGATCGGCTGCTACTGGATCCTCGGCATGACCCTGGTCGGCGAGCGCTTCGAGGATGCCGACCTTGCCGGCGCCACGGTCGGCTTGACGATCGCCTATGGAATCGGCAGCGTCGCGGGGCCGGCCTTCGGCGGCCTCGCCATGGAGATGTGGGGGACCAACGGGCTGATGCTGGCCCTGGCGCTGGTGACCGGCGCCTTCGCGGTCTTCGCCATCGCCAGGCGACGGGGGACGGAATGACGAGTAGCGACGAGCAAGCGAGCGCCGGCGCACCGACCCTGGCGCTGTTCACGGCCACCATGTTCACCGGCGCGGCGCTGCTGTTCTGGATCCAGCCGCTGTTCGCCAAGATGGTGCTGCCGCTGCTGGGCGGCTCGCCGCAGGTCTGGAATACGGCCATGGTGTTCTTCCAGGCCGTGCTGCTGGCGGGCTATGCCTATGCCCATTGGTTGACCCGCGCGCTGCCGGCGGTGGCGCAGATCGGCCTGCATGCCGGCGTGCTGGCGCTGGCGGCGCTGTTCCTGCCGCTGGCCGTGGCGGCGGGCTGGGAGCCCGACCCGGCGGGCGCGCCCGTGGTCTGGCTGCTGGCCCTGCTGGGGGCCTCGATCGGGCTGCCGTTCTTTGCGGTCTCGGCCACGGCGCCGCTGTTGCAACGCTGGTTCTCGCGCACCGGGCACGCCCAGGCGCACGACCCCTATTTCCTCTATGGCGCCAGCAATCTCGGCAGCGTCATCGCCTTGCTCGGCTATCCGTTGCTATTGGAACCGAGCCTGTCGGGACAGGCGCAAAGCCTGGCCTGGACCCTCGGCTACGGCCTGCTGGCCGTGCTGGTGCTGACGGCGGGCGTGCGCATGCTCGGCGGCGAGCGTCAGCAGGAGGAGGAGCCCAAGGCGGTGGCGGTCAGTTGGAGGCAGCGCGGCAGCTGGACGCTTTACAGTGCCGTGCCGTCGGCCCTGCTGCTCGGGGTGACAGCGCATATCTCGACGGACATCGCCGCGGTGCCGCTGTTGTGGGTGGTGCCGCTGACGCTCTATCTGCTGACCTTCGTCATCGTCTTCGCGCGGCGCCCGGCGATCCGCCATTCCCTTGCCGTGCGCCTGCAGCCCATCGCCATTGTGCTGCTGGTGGCGCTGTTCCTCTGGCGCAACCCGGCGATCCTGGTCTTGCCGCTGCATCTCTTCGCCTTCTTCCTCACCGCGCTGATGTGCCATGGCGAGTTGGCCCGCCGCCGCCCGCCGGCCGCGGCGCTGACCGAGTTCTATCTGTTCCTGTCGATCGGCGGCGTGCTCGGCGGCATGTTCACGGCGCTCCTGGCGCCGCTGATCTTCAGCGGTGTGTGGGAGTATCCCATCGCCATCGCCGCCGCCTGCGCCCTATTGCCGGCGGCCAAGCGGGCGGCGTCGCTGGGAGATGCAACTTATGCGGGTGTCGCCTTCGCCCTGCTGCTCGCCCTCGGCCAGGCGGCACCAGACTGGCTCGGCACCAACGCCATGGTGGCGGGTGCCTTTGCCGTGCCGATCCTGGCCCTGCTGGCGTTTCCGCACCGCCGCCGGCCGCTCGGCTTCGGGCTTTGCATCGCCGCCATTCTCGCCGGCGCGCTGCTCACCTTCGTGCCCGAGACCACCCTGTTCCGCGGCCGCAGCTTCTTCGGAATCTACCGCGTCGCCGAGACCGACGACGGAAAATTCCGCATGCTCTACCATGGCCCAACCTTGCATGGCGGCCAGCGCCTGCTGCCCGGCCCGCGCTATGGCCCCATCGCCTATTACACCCAGCGCAGCCCCGCCGCCGAGGTCATCCGCCGCGCCCAAGCCAATGCCGATGCCACGCGCATGGGCCTGGTCGGGCTCGGCGCCGGCTCGCTGGCCTGCTACTACCGCCCGGGCGACGACTGGCGCTTCTACGAGATCGACCCGCTGGTCGCCCAGCTGGCCAGCGACGGCCGTTTCTTCGCCCTGGTGCCGGCCTGCGTGCCGCACGTGCCGATCATCCTCGGCGACGCCCGCCTGACTCTCGCGCGGGAGCCCGCCGCGGCGTTCCAGGTGCTGGTGGTCGACGCCTTCAGCTCGGATTCGATCCCCATGCACCTGCTGACCACGGAAGCCATGGCGCTCTATTTCGATAAGCTCACGGACGACGGCGTGCTGGTGCTGCACATCTCCAACCAGTTCCTCGACCTGCGCCCGGTGGTCTCGCGCATTGCCGAGACGCTTGGCCTGGTCGGCATGGTCGGGTTGAGCGAAGGCGGCACGGAAGAGGACGGGCCTTACGGCGACCTGCCATCCCTGTGGCTGGCGCTCGCCCGCGACCAGACGGCGCTCAACCGCCTCGGCCTTGGCGAGCGCTGGTGGGCACTGCCCGCTGCCGACGGCGCGCCGGCCTGGACCGACGACCACTCGAACATCCTCGAAGTCATCCGCTGGGGTGGCATCGACGCCGAAGAGGGGCGCTGAGGTCCTACTCGGTCGGCGGCAGCGGATGGGTCTCCTCGCTGCCGTCCTCGAACTTGACCGTCAGCGAAGCGTCGTCATCGGCGATGGTCACACTGGCCGCGCCGCTGTCCCTGCTGCCGCGGTCGTCCTCGTATTCGCTGCGGCCGAAGGCATAGACCTGCTTGCCGTTGCTGCGGTAGCTCACCTGGTACTCGTAGGTGACATCGGATTCGAAATAGGAATCGCGCGTGCGCAAGGTAACCAGCTTGACCTGCCAGCGGGAGTCAGCCGGCATTGCGAAGCACCGCCATCACGGCAACCGCCGCTACCGCCGCGACAACCACGCCGCCGAGTGCCAGGAACAGCAGCTTGGCCCTGACATGGCGCGTTTCGAAGCGGATGCGGACGTCCTCGTCGGGGGTGACATAGATCGCATAACGGCTGTCCCACATGCCCTTGTCGAAGACGTTCTCGGCCGCCAGGGCATGGGGCGCGGGCGCCTTGCGGAACAGCCAGCGCGAGCCCGCCACCTCGACCGTGCCGGACACGCTGCCGCCCTCGGCGACGGGCTCGGCCGTAAAACGCACTTTTTGCGGAATGCTGTCGAACAGCATGTGCAACACACGCCGCCGCTCGCCCTTAGCAGCCCGTTGACGAAGTCTGCTCTGGACGCGTGTCGCTGTGTCTGATTCT
>CAYPAX010000096.1:0-18031 GCA_964408735.1 uncultured Rhodospirillaceae bacterium
CGATACCGCACGTTCCAATCAAATCTCATGGCCGGCATGAATAATTCGGGCTAAATCGCAGAACATGACAGTGATCTGTCGGCGCTCGGCTTCACGGGCAGCGGACGAAGCGGCCGATTTTGCGGCGGGTACCAAGTCCTCGATGGCGGCCAGCACCTTGCGGCGCGGTCCCATCGTGAGGCCCAATTCCTTCAGGTCATTGTCGCTCAGGTGTTGGAGAGCGTCGAGGTCTATATCCTCACGCTCGAATACTTCGGCAAACTCACCGAGCCCCAAGTCCTCAAGCCACTCCCGCGTATCGGCCACACACCACCCCTCCTGCGGGCATGTTACACGCAGGGGCAAGTCATTACACTGAGAACACCGAAAGACTGGCTTCGGCTAGGCCTTCCCGTCATGCTCAGTCCAGATTTATCTCTGATGTCAGTGGGTTAGCGAGCCATCCAGCGTTTGCCGCTCAAGTCTACCTGTGCCATTCCGATTTGCGGGATTTCCGGTGAAGTCATGTCCTAGGGTCTGCCGAAGTCTCGGGGTCATCGCCCCCGCCACCGCACGGCCGTGCGCTACCACCCCCCGCAATGTGCTATGCAACCTCACCCGCCCCTGACCGGAGAGCCTCCATGACCCGAATCTTTGCCGCAGCCGCCTTTGCCCTGGCCTTGGCCACCGCTGCCCATGCCGACATGCCGCCGTCCGCCCTGCCCGAGGCCGTCGGGCTATCGAGCGAGCGGCTGGCGAGGATCACCTCCGTGTTCGAGGCCGAGATCGCGTCGGGCGCGCTGCCGGGCGTGCAGGTGCTGATCCAGCGGCAGGGGCGGCTGGCCTATGCGGAGACTTTCGGGGTGCGCGATCCCGAGGTCGGCGATGCGTTGGCGGCCGATGCCATCTATCGCATCTATTCCATGACCAAGCCCATCGTCAGCGTCGGGCTGATGATGCTGGTCGAGGAAGGCAAGGTGCAAATCGGCGATCCGGTCTCGAAGTGGATTCCCGAGCTCGGCGGCCTGCAGGTGGCGAGCGCGCCGAGACCCGACGCCGGCGACGCCGAGCTGGTGGCGGCCAAGCGCGACATCACCGTGCAGGACCTGCTGCGGCATACCTCGGGCCTGACCTATGGCGTCTTCGGCGATTCCTGGGTCAAGCGCAAGTACAAGGCGGCCAGCATCCATCTCAAGACCCAGCGCACAGAGTTAACCGGACACGAGACGCAATTGCCAGGCTGAGATCAGGGAGATAAGTCTCGTGTCCCCATAATTCGTGTCCCCATAATTCCTCGCCTACAATCTCACCCTCGTCATCAACATCATGGGCGTTCGCCCCCTGACGGCTGCGATAAGGCCATAGGGGAGAGCCCTTTGCTCGGGATTTGCCGGATCCGGCCCGCCCAGCGCCAATCAGACCCTCATAGGCGCCATATCGGCCCCATTGCCGGAAACGGCCCAGTATCTCGGAATATCTCTCAAGCGATCGGCACGCGCCGCCTGCCACCTATCCTGCCGCACGTTTCTACACGGCCAAGACCCACAACGGATGCTCGTGAAACTCAGTTCGTCGGCGGCTGCTCATCCGGAATGTCGATCCCGACCTCGCGCAAGGTCTCGAAATAGGCTCCGATCACCTCTTCGGAGAAATGGTACATATCGAATTCGCCCCGCGCATCCTCGCCATAGCTCGGGTAGTTTTCGAGCAATTTGCCGGCTTCGGTGCGCGCCTCGTCCATGCGCCCGCTCCGCGCATAGATCACAGTGCGAAACATGTAATCCCAGGAAAGACCCCAAGTAAGCCTGGGCGCGTGGTTCAGCGCGGTTTCATAATTTTTCTTGGTAAGATAATGGTGTGTCAGTGAATAGTGATACCAGGGTGGATGGGTCGGATTCATCATGATCGCTTTTTCGACCATCGCGGTCGCGCGATCCGGATCGCCAACATATGTCAAATGAAGTCCCATATCCGCCAAGACCGTTGCATTGTGCGGGTTCAAAGCTATCGCCCGTTCCGCCGAAATCTTAAAAGCGTCCAATTCTCCTCGGTGGAAGTGAATCAGGGCCTCGATCTGATGTGCTTCTACGAGGTTTCGGTCGATCTCGACCGCTCGCAATGCGGACGCCAGGGCTCGGTCCAGCGAATTCGGCTGGGTATTGAAACCGAATCGATACTCGTCGAGATAGGCCCAAGCGAGCCAAGCGTGGGCCGGGGCGAACTCGGGATCGCTCTCCACGGCACGCTCGTAACACGAGCGCATCGCCAGATGCTTCTCCGGCGTCGGCCCGTCGTAAAACGGCGTCAACAGAAACCCGCATTCCACGGTTGTCAGACTGTTCGGAGGTTTGCGCAAGGCTTTTTCCAACTCGGCCCGCGCAATCAGGCCCGAGTAGTCGCCGATCGCATTTACTATGCCTTCGGTGACCGCGTCCTGGACTTCGAAGACGTTAGCTGCGGTCAAGTCGCGATCGTAGTTCTTGGCCCAGAGATTGGTCCCATCGATGGCGTCTAGCACTTGCACCGTCACACGCAGGTGACCGTCCGATCTTCGCACGCTGCCTTCGACCACGTATTCCGCACCCAGCTCCTCGCCCACCGTGCTGGCGTCCACGTCCTGGCCTTTGTACTTGCTGGTAGAGTTGCGCGCGAATACCAAAAGGTTTGGAAAGTTGGTCAAGCGATTGATGATGTCCTCGGTCAGGCCATCGCTGAAATACTCTTCTGCTGGGTCACCCGAGAGATTGGCGAGGGGGATTACCGCGATCTTGGGGCCGGTTGGCAGAGCCAGGGCGAGGTCGGGGGATGTATCCGTCGCCTCGTTGGGTTGAATCAGCAGCCAAGCCGCACCGCCGGCCATAACCACCAGTAGCGCGGCAGCAGCGGCAAGCGCAACGCGGTTGGGTTTCTTTGCACGAGCCGGCGTCGGCTCGCCACCAGCTGCGACGCGCCAGGCGCGCACGGGGCGGGCGATGTTCTTCACCTCCTGCTCGCCCAGATCGGCGAGCCCGATGCCGAGCTTGCCTTCGATGTGCTCGTGAACAGTTCCGGAGACCGTCAGGCCGCCGGGCTCTGCGAGGCTTTCCAGGCGCGCGGCGATGTTGACGCCATCGCCATAGACCGTGCCATCCTCCTGCTCGACGATGTCGCCGAAATGGACGCCGATGCGGAACTGCATGCGCCGGTCTTCAGGCACATCGGCGTTGCGGGCAGCAAGTGTCTCCTGGACTGCCAGGGCGCAGCGCACCGCCTCGATGACGCTCTCGAATACGCTGAGCACGCTGTCTCCGGCCGTATCGACTACCCGCGCGGCATGATCGGAGACATGCTCGCGAAACACCGCCCGCGAGCGGCCCAAGGCGGCGATGGTCGCTTCCTCATTGTCACCCATCAGGCGAGAGTAGCCCGCGACATCGGCTGCCAAGACTGCTGCCATTCGCCGTTTGCCAGCCTGTTCGTCGGACTGCTCGTTCATGTCCTGATGACCCTGCCCTGATTGACCTCGGTGTGGTGGTCACAGGGGAGCCCAGTCACGTCCAGCTTGATTTTGGCTGCTGGAGCATGAGCGGCCATAAGCCGCCATCGCCAGTCGGTATTGGCCGCCAGGACAGCGACTACTGTGTCGGCGATACGGGTCTCGGCCATGATACGCTCCCCCGAAACAGCCTCCACACCACCAACTCTCATTTTCTTATAGAATACGCCTTGGCACGTCGTGCCTCAACCCAGCAGGCGCCATCGAAATGCTATGCGAATAGAAGCGAAATTCATCGACCAGATCATCCAGATTGGCGGGTTCGCGGATGTCGCCTTGTAGCGATACCTTACATCACGTTCGTTCCGGATTTATGTCTGATGTCAGTGTGTTGGACGTTCCAACGGGGCCTGGCAGGATAGGCCTCGTTACTCGACAGAAAGTCGATTTGTCCAATTGCGATTTCCGCGATGTCTGGCACGGTCATGTCTCAGTATCCGCCGCAGTCTCGGGTTCGTCGCCCAGGCCATCGCATGTCTGCCGAGCCTGGCCTGTACGCCGGACGCTTGGCAACGCCCGCCAGCGCCCGCAATGTGCTATGGAACCTCACCCGCCCCTGACCGGAGAGCCTCAATGACCCGAATCTTTGCCGCCGCCGCCTTCGCGCTGTTTCTGGCCACGGCCGCCCGCGCCGATATGCCGCCGTCCGCCGTGCCGGAGGCCGTCGGGCTGTCGAGCGAGCGGTTGGGGCGCATTACGTCGGTGTTCGAGGCGGAGATCGCGTCGGGCGCGCTGCCGGGGGTGCAGGTGCTGATACAGCGGCAGGGGCGCGTGGCCTATGCGGAGTCCTTCGGGGTGCGCGATCCGGAAGTCGGCGATGCCCTGGCGGCCGACGCCATCTACCGCATCTATTCCATGACCAAGCCCATCGTCAGCGTCGGGCTGATGATGCTGGTCGAGGAGGGCAGGGTGCAGATCGGCGATCCGGTCTCGAAGTGGATTCCCGAGCTCGGCGACCTGCAGGTGGCGAACGCGCCGCGCCCGGACGCCGGCGACAGCGAGGTCGAGCTGGTGGCCGCCAAGCGCGACATCACCGTGCAGGATCTGCTGCGCCACACCTCGGGCCTGACCTATGGCGTCTTCGGCGATTCCTGGGTCAAGCGCAAGTACAAGGCGGCCGGCATCCATCTCAAGGACCGCAGCACGGGCGCGATGACGGCGGCGCTGGGCGAGCTGCCGCTGATGTACCATCCCGGCGAGGTCTGGCACTACAGCCGCTCCACCGACGTCCTCGGCTATCTCATCGAGGTGGTCAGCGGCCAGTCCCTCGGTGACTATCTGGCCGAGCGTATCTTCGCGCCCCTTGGCATGAGCGATACGGGCTTCTATGTGCCCGCCGATCAACTGCATCGCGTGGTCGAGCCGCAGCCGGTTCCGGGCACCGACGAGAAGCCGGCCTATCTCGATCCCGCCACCGACCCGGTCTACGAAAGCGGCGGCGGCGGCTTGTTCTCGACCGCACACGACTATCTGCGCTTCACCACCATGATGCTCAACGGCGGCGCCCTCGACGGCGTGCGCCTGCTCGGCCCGCGCACGGTGGCCCTGATGACCTCGAACCACCTGGCCGCCGACATGCCGACCTGGCATCCGGGCTACGGTTTCGGGCTCGGTTTTTCGGTGCGCACCCATGCCGGGCTGTCGGCCTGGCCGGGGGTGCCCGGCGAATATTGGTGGGCGGGCTATGCGGGCACCCTGTTCTGGGTCGACCCGGATGCGGAAATGATCGTGATCTATATGAGCCAACAGACGTATAATCGCCGCCACTACCGCACCATGCTGCGCGATCTGGTCAACCAGGCGATCATCGACTGAAGCCGCGACACGGAGGACGAGCCATGTACCGCCCACACGGCGTTATTCCCGCGACATTGCTGGCGTTCGACGAGGACTACACCATCGACGAGGCCAGCTCGCGCAAGCATCTGCGTGACTGCGCCCTGGTGCCTGGCGTGACGGCGGCGACCGTCAACGGCCATGCCTCGGAGGTGCATGCCTGCACTTTCGACGAGCAGCAGCGCATTCTCGAGTTCTCCCTCGACGAAGTGGGCGACAAGGTGCCGCTGGTCAACGGCGTCTATGCCGACGGCAGCCATCAGGCGGCGCGCATCGCCAAGATGGCGGAGGCCGCGGGCGCGTCGTGCCTGCTGGTCTTTCCGCCCAATTCCATGAGCATGGGCGGGCAGCTGCGGCCCGAGATGGCGCAGGCCCACTTCGAGACCATCGCCGCGGCCACCGACCTGCCGATGATCCTGTTCCAGTATCCGGCGGCGAGCGGGCTTGGCTATCCTTTCGAGACGCTGATGTCGCTGCTGGAGAGCATTCCCAGCATCGTTGCCATCAAGGACTGGTGTGCCGACCCCATGCTGCACGAGAAGCACAGCCGTACCCTGCCCAATCTGCCGCGCCCGATCACGGTGCTGACCACCCACAGCGCCTGGCTGATGAGTTCGCTGGCGATGGGCGCGGGCGGCCTGTTGTCGGGTGCGGGCAGTGTCATCGCCGATTTGCAGGTGGCGCTGTTCGAGGCCGTGCAGGCCAAGGATCTGGTGCGCGCGCAGGCGGTCAACGACCGCATCTATCCCCTGGCGCAGGCGTTCTATGCGCCGCCTTTCCTCGACATGCACAATCGCATGAAGGAATGCCTGGTGCTGCTCGGGCGCCTCGACAAGGCGGTGGTGCGGCCGCCGCTGATGAAGCTCAAGGCAGACGAGATCGCACGCCTGCAAGCGGCGCTGGATGCGGCCGGCATCGGCCGGGAAGGGGCCTTCGCCGAAGCCGCCGAGTGAGCGATCTCTTCAGCCCGGGGCGGATCGGGCCGCTGACGCTGCCGAACCGTATCGTCATGCCGTCCATGACCACGCGCTCTGCCGCTGAGAGCGGCGAGGTCACGGATGGCACCATCGCCTATTTCCGTGCCCGCGCCCGTGGCGGCGTGGGGCTGGTCACGGTCGAGATGGCCTCGCCCGAGGCGGTCGGCCGCCACCGATATCGTGAGCTTGGCATCTATCACGACCGCTATCTGCCGGGCTTGCGGCGCTTGACCGCGGCGATCAAGGCCGAGGGGGCGTGCGCTGCCATCCAGCTCGGCCACGGCGGTGGCCACACCCGCGCCGACATTTGCGGCGAGACGCCGATCGCACCCTCCGCCGTGCCTCATGACGTCTACGAAGGCACCATGGAGACGATCGTGCCGGAAGCCATGAGTCTGGCACGTATCGAGCAGACCACGGCAGCCTTCGTCGCCGCGGCCGAGCGCGCAGCCGCCGCCGGCTTCGATGCGGTCGAGATCCACGCCGCCCACGGCTATCTCATTTCGCAGTTCCTCTGCCCGGCCGAGAACCACCGCGACGACGCCTATGGCGGCAGCCTGGAGAACCGCGCCCGCTTCGGTCTCGACATTCTCGAACGCGTGCGCACAGCAGTGCCCGACCTGGGCCTAATCTATCGCTTGACCGTAGAGGATTTCTTTGCCGGCGGCATGCCGCTCAGCGATGGCATACAGGTTGCCGAATGGGCCGCCGCGCGCGGCGCCGATGCCATTCACGTCACCGCCGGGCATTACCGCTCCCAGCCGCCCAGCATCATGATCCCGCCCATGGCCATGGCCGATGCCACCTTCCTCGACTTCGCCGCACAGGTGAAGGCGCGCGTCTCGGTGCCGGTCATCGCTGTGGCGCGACTCGGCGATCCCGATCTGGCAAAAGCTGCGCTGACAGATGGCAAGGCGGATTTCGTCGCCCTCGGCCGGCCGCTGCTCGCGGATGCCGACTGGCCGCGCAAGGTGCGCGCCGGCGAGCCCGTGCGCCGCTGCCTGGCTTGCAATTCCTGCGTCAACGGCATGCGCGGCGGCGCGCCGCTATCGTGCATCGTCAATCCCGCCATGGGGCGCGAAAGCGAACTCGAGGGAAGGGGGCTTGCCGTCAGCGACGAGCGCATCGCGGTCATCGGCGGCGGCCCGGCGGGGCTGACCTACGCGTCTCTGGTGGCGGAGCGGAACGCCGTCACCCTGTTCGAGCGTGCGGACCGCCTTGGAGGCGCCCTGCGGCTGGCGGCAAAGGCGCCGCTCTTCCAGGAGGTCGAGGCGGCCGAAGGTGCCTTCGATGCTTATATCGGTTCGCTTGAAAGTATCTGCCGCGCTGCCGGCGTCGATATCCGTCTCGGCACGGATCCGTTCTCGATGACAGGCGTGCTTGAGGGCTTCGACCGCGTCGTGCTGGCGACCGGTGCGCGCTATCGCTTTCCTCTGATGCGGCTGGGCTTGCCGCTGGCGCGCTGGCTGCCGGTCTCGCGCGACTGGCTGTACTATCGCGCCCGCACCGCCACGGGTGATGCCCTGCGGCGGCGCCTGGACGCGCCGGTGGTCGTGATCGGTGACGCCGCCGCGCCGGGCAAGACCCGGGCGGCGGTCGCCGGTGCTTACTCCGCGGCGTTCTCGACCAGCGCGTCGTAAGTGTGCATGTGGGCGGTGTCGCCGTAGCCTACGTGGCATTCGAGGCAGGCGGTCGAGCTGTCGCTCTTGATCTCGCCCGCCGGCGTGAAGATGCCGAAGTCCCAGTCGCGGTTGCGAAGATCATCGCCATAGTCCGCGCCCCAGCCGGCCTGCTTCTCCATCACCGCGATCGCCGCGAGCTGGCCCGGTATCAGGGCATCGTTGGCATCACGGAAGACCACTTCGTCGGCATTCATCTGCGGCTTGTAGACTTCCATCACGATCTGCGAACCGTCCGGCAGCATGCCGTCGTTCGCCGCTGCCGCCGCCGCCGCTGCCGAGTTGGCGAAGATGATTGCGTATTGCGTGCCGTTGGCGCGCTCGCCTGCGTAGTACTGCACGAAGCTGTCGCGATAGTCGCTCGGGAAGGTGATCCGCTCCGGCCCGGCCAGCGCCGCCGTGCCGATGCCAGCAATAGCGATACCGGCAACCAAGAATCTCGTCATCATAGCCATGCTCTTGTTCTCCCTGTTCGAGGCAATTGGCGGGGCGCGATAATCGCCGAAGGCGAGGTGACAGCCAAGCCTAATCACGCGGGAATGTCGGGAATCTTCACCCATTGGCGCTGATCGGAGCTTTGCAGGGCGCATTCGGCGAGCTGGACGCCCTTGGCGCCGGCCCGCAGGTCCCAGGGGAAGGGAAAGTCCTCCATGACGTGGCGGGCGAACAACTGCCACTGGATCTTGAAGGCGCTCGGGAAATCGCCATTGTCCGGCACGCGCTGCCAGTCGCCATGGAAGTCGTGGCGGTTTGCGGGATCGGGATTGAAGACCGGTGCCGGCGAGGCGGCGCGGGGCTGGATCCAGCAGTCGTAAAGCCCGACCACGGCGCTGCCGAGCACGCCGTCGACCTGGATCACCGAGATATCGTCGCGGCGCACACGCGTGCCCCATGATGTGGCCACATGCACGGGCATCTCCTCGTCGATGAGCATGGTGGCGAAGGCGGCGTCGTTAGCGGTCGCGACATAGGGCAAGCCCTTCTCGTCCCAACGCTCCGTGGTCTGGTTGAGCGCCAGGCAGCTGACGTCGGTGACCGCGCCGAACAGATTCTCCAGCACGTAGCGCCAGTGGGGCATGAGGTCGAGAACGATGCCGCCGCCGTCCTCCTTGCGGTAGTTCCAGGACGGGCGCTGGCCGCGCTGCCAGTCGCCTTCGAAGATCCAATAGCCGAAGTCGATCTTGACGGCGAGGATGCGCCCGAAGAAGCCGCTGTCGAGCAGGCGCCGCAGCTTCAGCATGCCCGGCAGCCAAAGATAGTTCTGCACCACGCCATGCTTGACGCCGGCATCGCGGGCGGCGTGGTAGAGCGCGATGGCGCCGTCCATATCGACGGCGGTGGGTTTCTCGACATAGACATGTTTGCCGGCGGCGATGGCGCGCTTGGTGTTCTCGACACGCTGCTCGGTGGGCGTGGCGTCGAAGAAGACCGTATCGCCAGCCTCGGACAAGGCGGAATCGAGATCCGTGGTCCAGCGTTCAACGCCGTGTGCCGCGGCAAGCGCCGCGAGCTTCTCCTCGTTGCGCCCGACCAGGATCGGGTCGATCGCGGCGCGCTCGCCGGTGTCGAGCTCGATGCCTTCGTCGAGCAGGGCGGCAATCGCCCAGCGCAAGTGCTGATTGACGCCGATACGCCCCGTAATGCCGTTGAGTATCAGCCCGAGCCGCTTGTCAGCCATGGTCGTTCCTCCTCAAAGCGAGATCCTGCGCCCTTCGCGCCCGGATTCGAGCAGCGCGTCGATGATGCGGTGCACTTCGAGTATCTCCTCGCCGGTTACGCCGGGGTCGCGATCCTCGTCCAGGGCATCGAGAAAATCGGCAATCAATCCGCGATGGGGCTCGTGAGGCATCTCTGCGGTATTGGCGCTGAGCCCCCCTTCAGCCGGCGGCTTGCCGGCAGTCTCGCTGCTGCCGTCCTGATAGCGCACTTCCAGCCACTCGCCGATGAGAATGGCCGTGCCCTTGGTACCGACGATCTCGATACGGTCGCTGGCGCCCGGATAGAGCGCCGTGGTGGCCAGCAGATTGCCCGGCGCACCGTTCGCCAGCATGAGCCCGGCGGCGACGAAATCCTCGGCCTCCAGATCGTGCAGCGCGGTTCGTGCGGCGATCGCCGCGACCTCCGCGATGCCGCCGGTGAGGCTCTGGAAGAGGTCGATGAGGTGGATCGCCTGGGTGATCAGCACGCCGCCACCGTCGCGCGCATAGGTGCCGCGGCCGGGCTCGTCGTAATAGCTCTGCGGGCGCCACCAAGGCACGCTCACGGTCGCCATGCCGATCTCGCCGAGGGCGCCGGCCTCGATCAGCTCCCGGGCGCGCAGGCTAGAGTCGCGGAAGCGCCCTTGCAGCACCACGCCGAGCTTTACGCCGGCCTTGCGTGTGATCTCGACGACGCGCGCCGCATCGGCGGTGGTCGTTGCCAGCGGCTTGTCCAGCAGGATGTGCTTGCCGGCGGCGGCGGCGCGCTCGACCAATTCCAGGTGCGTATCAGGCGGCGTCACGATGACGAGGGCCGAGATGCCGGGATCCTCGAACAGACCATCGACATCGGTCGTGGTCGGCAGATCGTATTGGGCGGCAAAGGTATCGCAGCGCTCTTGCGTGCGGCTCGCGGCGATTGTCTCGACACGTCCCGACAGGTCGATCAGGCTGCGCGCATGTGCCGGGGCGCCGAAACCGAGGCCGATAAGGCCGATACGTCTTTTCACTTGGGTCTCTCCATCGCTATAACCTCAGGCATGAGCGCCAACGCCAAGACCGAGATGGCCCCCGCGCGCGACCCGGTGCGCACCCGCGCGCGCATCCTCGATGCGGCCAAGGCCGAGTTCGCCGAGCTTGGCCTGGGCGGCGCGCGGGTCGACGGAATCGCCATGCGGGCAGGCGTCAACAAACGCATGCTCTACCATTATTTCGGCGGCAAGGACGATCTCTTTCTCGCCGTTCTCGAGGCCGCCTATGCGGACATTCGCGATGCCGAGAAGGCCTTGCGCCTGGAGCACCTGGCGCCGGTCGAGGCGATCACGACATTGGTCACCTTCACCTGGAACTATTTTCTCGAGAATCCCGAGTTCCTGCGCCTGGTCAATAGCGAGAACCTGCACAAGGCGCGGCACCTGGAAGGCTCTGCCGTGATCCGCGACCTGCACACGCCGTTCGTCGCCATGGTCGGCGATATCCTGGCCCGCGGCGAGGCGGATGGCTCGTTCCGCTGCGGTGTCGATCCGGTGCAGATCATCATGAGCATTGCGGCGTTGGGCTATTATTATTTGACTAACCGCTACACCTCTTCGATCCTTTACGATCGTGACCTGATGGCACAGGAGGCGCTCGATGCCCGTCTCGCCCACATACTCGATATGGTCCATGGATTTTTGCGACCCTGAGGCCTTTCCATGATCCAGTTGCGACGAGAGCGTAAGGAAGACCAGGCTGCAATTCGTGCCGTGCACGACGCGGCGTTCGGCGGCCCTGACGAAGGCCGGCTTGTCGATCGCTTGCGCGGGGATGGCGAGACGGTACTGTCGTTGTCGGCCCTGGTGGACGGTAAGATTGTCGGCCACATTCATTTCAGCCGCCTGGCGATGGGCGTGCCGGCGGTGGCCTTGGCGCCGGTCGGCGTGCTGCCGAGCCATCAGCGTCGCGGTATCGGCTCCACCCTCGTGCGCAAGGGGCTTGAGCTGTGCCGAGAGCGGAACATCGCCGCCGTGCTGGTTCTTGGCGAGCCCGCTTTTTACGAGCGCTTCGGCTTTTCGGTCGAGCTTGCAGAAGGACTCGACTGTCCCTACTCGGGCCCGGCCTTGCAGGCGATCGAGCTTGCACCTGGTGCGATCCGCCCCGGCACGGTCGGCTATCCGCCTGCATTTTCCGCGTAGGGTCATGGCATCTCGGGTATGAAGCCCATGCGGTCGAGGACGTCGCGCTGCCTGTCTATGCCGTCGGCAATTTCGATCAGCGTCACGCCTGTCTCTCCGAGCTTGAAGATGGCGCGCTCCGTCACATAGAGCACCTCCTGGCCTGCACGGCGGGCTTCGGCGCCGCTGAAGGTGACTTCGCGCACGCTGGCCACGAGCTTGGGCACGCTGCCGGGATTGGTGATGACGATGCCGTTGCCGGTTTGCTCGACGCGCAGGCCCTTGGCCTCGAAAGTGCCGCAAAAGACGACTTTGCGGGCTTTGCGGGTGATGTCCATGAAACCGCCCGGGCCGACCACGCTATCGCCCAGGCGCGAGACGTTGACATTGCCGTCGGCGTCCATCTCGCCCATGCCGAGGAAGGCGATATCGATGCCGCCGCCGCTATAGAAATCGAACTGATCCAGCGCGCTGACGATGGCCTGCGGGTAGCGGCTGGCGCCGAAGAGCGGGCCGTCGATGAGGTCGCCGTTATGGCCGCCTTGCTCGACGGTGCCCCACAGCGCGGCTTTCTCTTGCGCCGACAGCAGGGCCGGAATGGCCGCCGCCATGCCGTAGCCGAAATTGACACTGGCGCCAGGGCGCAGCTCGCGAGCGGCACGGCCGGCGATGATCCGTCGCACGCCTTCGGGCGCCGCGCCTGCGCTGCCCTCGTTGTGGGCCACTTCGCCACTCAGCGCCGGGTCGTGGGCGCCGGCATGGGTTTGCATTTGTCCGTCGTGAAGGACGATGCGGTCGACCAGCACGCCGGGAATGCTGGCCAAACGTGCCGGCAGGATCGGCGCATCGGATAGCGCGCCCACTTGTGCGATCACCTGTCCGCCGGAATTGTGAGCTGCGAGTGCCACGGCGTAGGCATCGAGATCGGCAGGCTCGCGCTGCAGGCTGAGATTGCCGTTCGCATCCGCATCGCTGGCGCGAACGATTCCGACATCAACATGAAAGGGCTTGTAGCGGAGGTAGGGGCGGCCATCGAACATCACGCGTTCGACAAGATCCTCTTCGGCGCGGGCATTGGCCTTGCCGCCGCCGTGGTCGGGATCGACGAAGGTGCCGAGCCCGACCTCCGTGATCACGCCAGGGCGGCCCGCCCCGATCTCGCGGAACAGGGTGGAGAGCACGCCGGCCGGTAGCACATAGGCCTCGATCAGGTTCTCGCGTGCCAGGGCCTGCATTGCCGGGGCCCAGGCCCAATGGCCGCCGATGACACGCCTGACCAAGCCTTCATGGGCGAAACGGCCGACACCGCTGCCGTTGCCGTCGCCGACGCCGAGGGCATGCACCAGGGTGACGCCGCGGGGGTGCCCGGTGGCGAGGAAACGCGCCTCGATCGCCGCCATTACCGCATCGGCCTCCAGCAGGCCGCCGCCGGAGCCGGTGATCGCCACCGTCGCACCATCCCTTATGGCAGAGGCCGCTTCCGTTGCACTCGTCGCCTTGCTCATGACGTTTCCGCTTGCCCGCCGGGGGCCTTCTCCGGTACTTAAGTAACCAATTAGTTACATCAAATGGCGGTCGTTGAAAAGTCTGAATCGACCGCGGGAGAAAACCCATGGCCGAAACCGAGGAACATCGCCAGATACGCGACACCACGCGGCGTTTCGCCGATGACGTGATCCGCCCGGCGGCGGAAGCGCTCGATCAGGAGGAGCGCTTTCCGGCCGAGATCTATGCCCAAATGGCGGAGCTCGGGCTGTTCGGCATCACGACGCCGGAAGATGACGGCGGCATCGGCATGGACGCGCTGGCCTACGCCATCGTCATGGAGGAGCTGTCGCGGGGCTATAGCTCAGTTGCCGACCAGTGCGGGCTGGTCGAGCTGATCGCCACCCTGCTGACGCGCCATGGCACGGCTGCGCAGAAGGCCGAATATCTCGGGTCCGTACTCGGGGCTGACCAGCGGGTCGCTTATTGCATCACCGAAGCCGAGGCGGGCACGGACGTCTCCGGCATCAAGACCTTGGCCAAGCGCGACGGCGACGGTTGGCGGCTATCGGGGGGCAAGATCTGGATCCACAACGCGCCTGTGGCCGATCTCGGCTTCGTGCTGGCCCGGACCGATCCCGCGGCCGGCAAGCGCGGCATGAGCATTTTCATCGTCGATCTGGCGGCGAAAGGCGTGAGCAAGGGTGCGAAGGAGCACAAGATGGGCCAGCGTGCGTCCAAAGTGGGTGCGCTGCATTTCGACGACGTCGCGCTTCCCGGCGATGCCCTGCTCGGCGAAGAGGGCCGGGGCTTCCACATCATGATGAGCGTGCTCGACAAGGGCCGCGTCGGCATTGCCGCCCTTGCCGTCGGCATCGCCCAGGCAGCGCTTGAAGCGGCGCTCGACTACGCGCCGACGCGAAAGCAATTCGGCCAGCCCATCGCCGAGTTCCAGGGCCTGCAATGGATGCTGGCGGACATGGCAAAGGACATCACCGCGGCGCGCCTGCTGACCCACGATGCCGCTGCCAGACTCGACAGCGGTGACGGTGCCACCATGGCCTGCTCCATGGCCAAATGCTTCGCCGGCGATGCGGCGGTGGAGCACACTGCCAATGCGGTGCAGATTTTCGGCGGCAGCGGTTATATCCGCGGTTTCGAGGTCGAGCGCCTTTACCGCGACGCCAAGATCACGCAAATCTACGAAGGCACCAACCAGATCCAGCGCAGCATCATCGCGCGCGAGCTTCTCAGGGGATAGAACGATGACGAACGACAATGGTCGGCCGGTAGCGCTGGTCACGGGCAGTCAAAGGGGAATCGGCCGCGCCATCGCCGTGGCCCTGGCGACGGCGGGCTTCGATATCGCCGCCAACGATCGCGACGACAGCGAGGATCTGGCGGCAACGGTCGGCGCAGTCGAAGCGGCTGACGGTCGGGCCGCGCCATTCGCCGCCGATATCGCCGATCTGAGCGCGCATGACGGGCTGCTGGATCGGGCGACCGTGCATTTCGGCCGCCTCGATTGCCTGGTCAACAATGCCGGGGTCTCGGTCTTTGCCCGCGCCGATCTTCTCGACGTTTCGCCGGAGAGTTACGATCGCTGCCTGTCCGTGAACACGCGCGGGCCATTCTTTCTGAGCCAGGCCTTTGCCAAACGGCTTGTGGACATGCCGGCAGCTGAAGCGGGCGTGCATCGCTCGATCGTCTTCATCACCTCGGCCAATGCCGAGATGGCATCGCTCAATCGCGGCGAATACTGCGTCTCCAAGGCGGGCCTGAGCATGGTCTCGCAGCTTTTCGCCCTGCGACTTGCGGAGCACGGGGTGGGGGTCTACCAGGTGCGTCCCGGTGTCATAGAAACCGACATGACCGCGCCGGCCAAGGAACCTTACGACAAGGCCATCGCCGAGGGCCTGTCGCCGATCCGGCGCTGGGGCCAGCCCGAGGACGTGGCCGCTGCGGTCGCCACGCTGGCGCAGGGGCTTCTGCCCTTCACTGTGGGCGAGGAGATACATGTGGATGGCGGACTGCACATCTCGCGGCTCTAAGACAAATCGCAATTGCAATTGCGAAGCGTTCTCATATAATCCCCATACAAATCCAGGGGATACCGAGAATGCCACACGCCACCAACCGATCCGCCGCTTTTGTGGCGGCAGTTCTGCTCGCGCTTCCAGCATATGCCGCGGATCGCGTCCATTACATCGCTGCCGAGGAAGTTGCCTGGGACTACGCTCCGGAAGGGCGCGATCTCATGATGGGCATGCCTTTTGGCGAGGACGAGGGGGTATTCGTCGCGCGTTCGTCTGAGCGCATCGGCCGCATATACAAGAAGGCGGTGTTCCGCGCCTACACCGACGAGAGCTTCGCGACGCCGCAGACGCGCAGCGCCGAGTGGCAGCATCTCGGCATGCTCGGGCCGATCATACATGCCGAGGTGGGCGATACCATCCGCGTGGTCTTCCATAACAAGGCAAGTCGGCCCTATACCATGCACCCGCACGGCGTCTTCTACGACAAGGCCAGCGAGGGGGCAGCCTACGCCGATGGCACCGACGGCGCCGACAAGGCGGACGATGCCGTGGCCCCCGGCGCCACCTATACCTACACCTGGGAAGTGCCGGAGCGCGCCGGCCCGGGTCCGGCCGACCCGTCGTCGATCGTCTGGCTCTACCACTCCCATGTCAGCGCGCCCGCCGACACCAATGCCGGCCTGGTCGGTGCCATTGTCGTCACTGCCAAGGGCATGGCGCGCGCCGACGGCCGCCCTGCCGACGTCGATCGGGAATTTCTCTCGCTATTCGCCGTGATGGACGAGAATGCGAGCTGGTATCTTGACGAGAACATCGCGAGTTACGCCGATGCCGGTGTCGTCGATGTCGAGGACGACGATTTCGTCGAGAGCAACCTGATGCATGCCATCAATGGCTTCGTCTATGGCAACCTGCCAGGCCTGGAGATGCGAGAAGGCGAGCGTGTGCGCTGGTACGCCATGGCGCTTGGCACCGAGGTCGATCTGCACACGCCGCACTGGCATGGCGGCACCTTGCTCCAGTCCGGCAACCGTGTGGACACTGTCAATCTCTTGCCGGCGACGACCCTGGTCGCCGACATGGTGGCCGACAGCCCGGGCGTTTGGATGTATCACTGCCACGTCAACGACCACATCGCGGCCGGCATGTCGGCACTGTACAGCGTGGCGGAGTAGCGCCGCTACGCCAGGTCGGACTCAGCCACGCTGCATTGCAGCAGGTATATGCCTGCCACCATGTCGCGTGCGCCGTGATCGGCCAGGGCGGAATCGGATAGGGCGCCATCGCGCAAAACCGCCAAGGCGGCCGGCGTGATCGCCTCGATCATCAAGGCCCAGTCCGCGACCTCGTCTTCCGTATCGCGCAAGGCTTTCTCGTCTGTCTCGGTACGGCTGGCGGCCTCGTCACCACGCAGCAGATGAGCGCCCATGAAACCGGGCTGGGAGACAAGACCCGGAAATATCTCATTCGTCAGCCAGGCCGCGAGAGCCGTCTCCTGCCCATCCTTTGGCGACAGTCGAATGGTTAGCATGGCGGCGCCCTGGCCGTGGCCGAGGCTGGCGGCAACCGTACAAAGCGTGCGGTTGCTGTTGCGGAATCCGGCCAGGTTGCGCTTGGTCCAGGGCGTCGGGTCGTTGAGGCGCGCGAGATAGCCCTCGGAGGTCAGCGTCGCGACCGACTCGGTTTCGTAATAGGTGAGGTATTTCGGCTCGCCCTGCACCGCGGCGAAGCGCTTGCCGCGGTGGAAGCCGGCAATGCCGACGCGCTCGGGCATGTGCTCGAAGCTGTGCCAGTGCAGGAAATCGCTCTCGTCGCCCTCGAAGTCGTGCCAGAAGACCATCATGCCCTTGCCGAGCAGTGCCATCGCCTATTCTCCCATGTTTCGCATTGCCGACCAGTCGGGCTCGGCAGCAGCGGCAAATCCGGTGCAGGCCAACGAGCCGAGCGCGATGCGCCCGTCGCGAATGGTCAGGCGCACCGTGCCGCTGGCACGATGATAGAGGTCGGGGTGCGCAGCGAGAAAGGCCTCCTGCTCGGCCTCCGCCACGCCGCTCATGCCGTTGACGTAATGATGCCCGTTGCGCTCCAGGTGGGTGCAGCCGATCAGGCTCACCAGGGCCAGGTCCTGCTGCACGGCAAGGCCGGCCTGGGTGCTGAGGTCTTCGCCCGAGAGGAAGTAGCGGTCCTCGCCGGCTTGGCCGTTCCAATGGCGGCAGCGGGCGGCGTTGAGGATCGATTTGTACAAGCCCTTGCACGACTTCGACGAGACGCCGCGATAGCCGAGCGCCTTGGCGCGGGGAAAGGAATCGAGCGTGCCGTCAGCCTCGTCGATCTCCAGCGGCTTGCCGATATCGAGTGCGGAGACGTCGGTCGACAGCGCCACGTCCCGGTCCATGGGCTGTTCGACGAAGAGCAGCGAGTCATACAGCCGCGCCAGCGCCGGCGTCTTGCGCATGGCATCCATCAGGGCCTGCACGCCTTCGATGTCCGCATATTGCTCGTTGCCGTCGAGAGTGGCGCGGTAGGGTGCCTCGATGCGGTCGAGCACCGCGGCGATATCGCTCAGGCGCGCGATGTCGGCGTCGACATCGCCGCCCGCCTTGACAGCCCGTTGATTAAGTGGCTTTGCTGATTCTCACTCCCAGACGATGAAT
>CAYPAX010000097.1:0-17702 GCA_964408735.1 uncultured Rhodospirillaceae bacterium
GATATCCGATTATATGAGGTTGTAGCGGCAGAGATCCAAAGCGCCGCATTAAGAACATCGGCGACGATGATTCGTCGGACGCCGCCAGAAAAGCAAGTGGTACGATAGACATGACGATCGCGTTCACCATCACCGACAATGCCGGGACGATACGGCAAGAGACCGTGGAAACGGGCGATATCCTGGCGTTGAGCGAGGGTGAGCGCGCTGAGCTTTCAGACATTGCGCGCCACGAGGCGTCTCTGAGCCTGGGCGAAGACGATGTGCTTTCGCTTTCGTTCGGTGGCGAAACGGTTCTTGTGAGCGGGCTCGTGGAGCACCTTGAGGACGAGACCGGCGGTGCTCTGCTGTTCGCCGACGGCATGGAAATCGATTCGCTGGGGCAGCTCTTGGATGCCGTCGGCAGCGCGGCTGTCGAGGGCGGTATGGCAGATCTGGTGGCCGATTCCGAAGCGGATGCGGATACAACGGACGTGGTTTACCTTTATCTTGACGGGGCCGGGGCGGCGCCGGCGAGCGAGCCGATCTTGAGTATTGCCGAAGTGCTCGAGTCGGATGACGAGGCGGCCTTGCCGGAAGTCATCGCCGACGACGCGGCCGAGGGCCGACCCGCTGCCGGTTGGGCGGCGACCGAATCCCAGGGTTTTGGCGGGTTTTCCAGTGTTCCAGGTGATGGCGACGAGGATGGCCTACTGATTCCTCCCACGACGGATATCATCTGAGTTCAGCGCCTCTTCGGTTGCGCGGATTGCGGACGGCTCAACTGCCGGAACCCCACAACGCCTGTTGTATTTATGCCACAACCGTTTCGGGCTAGGGGTGCGCACAGGTATTGCCGTGGACGCGTCTCGACGGATTTGTTATTTCATCATTATGGTTTAGGGGGCTTCGTTGCCCCGTCGGAGAGTGTGTCTCGGTGACTGGGACATCGGTTTGGCGGGCGGCGTAGCGATAGACACGTGGTGTGTGCCAGATGATGAAGATCAGCGACGCCCGTCCCGGAATGTCGGGACGCAGAAACGGAGCCCTCGGGCTTGCCCTCGTGGGTTCTGCCGCGATGCTTTTCGTCGCGACGACTGCGAGTGCGATGACGCTCGACGAGGCGATTACGGTTGCGGTGGATTCTCACCCCACGGTCTTGGTGCAAAAGTCCGCCAAGGCGCAGGCCGCCAGGGAAATCGACGAGGCGCAGGCGCGCTATCGCCCTTCGGTCGATACGCGCTTCGCAACTGGCTTCGGAGCCTTCAACAATAATACCACCCGCAACCGCGCCACGCGCGGCATTGGCGGCAAGTCAGGTGTGCGCGCTTGGCACAATGAGGCCCGGCTCGACATTTCGCAGATGCTGTTCGACGGCTTTGAGACCGAGAATTTGGTCGAGGCGGCGCGCTATCGCCACGAGGTCAACAAGGCGCAGATTCGCGACGCCGAGGAGGGTATCGCGCTGCGCGTGATCGAAGCCTATCTCGAAGTTCTGCGGTCGCGCGAGATCGTCGATCTGGCGATGGAGAACGTGCAGGCCCATATCGAGACGGCGGATGCCGTGCGCCGCCTGTTCGAGAGCGAGGTTGGCAACCAGGCCGACGTGCTGCAGGCTGAGAGCCGGCTCGCCAACGCCATGGACCGGCTGCTCGAGCAGAAGGGCGCACTGACCGAGGCCGAGGCCGATTTCATCGAGGCCGTTGGCGTCATGCCTGACGAGCTCGAGCTTCCCGATGCGCCGGTGGATGCCATTCCGGTCTCGTTGGACGAGGCGATCACGCGCGCGCTGGCGGGCAATCCCGCCGGGCGCGCGGCCGAGGTTGCGATCGAGGCCCGCCGCGCCGACGCGGAAGCCGCCGAGGCGCCGTTCATGCCGCGCATTGATCTCGAAGTGAGTGCGGCCCAGGAGCACAACACCGCCGGCGTGCGCTCGTCGGGCAATTCCCTGCAGGCCCTGGCGGTGATGCGTTTCAACCTCTATCGCGGTGGCACCGACACGGCGCAGCTGCACCGAGCGCGAGAGTTCGTCAACCAGACCATGCTCGAATCGCGCCAGACCGCGCGCCTGATCGAAGAGCAGATTCGCGTCGATTGGAACGAGCTGAGGACGGCCGAGGCGCGGCTGCCGCAGCTTGAAGATCGCATGCTTGCCTCGACCCGTGTGGTGGAGGCCTATCGTCAGCAGTTCACCGAGACCGGCCAGCGCACCCTGCTCGACCTGTTGGACGTCGAGAACGAGCTGTTCCAGTCGCGGGTTCGTCTGGTCGAGGGCGAATTCGAGGTGTTGTTCGCGCATTACCTCATTCTCGAGACCATTGGCGGCCTGCTCAACGCCCACGGCATCATGTCTCAGGCCTATGCCGAGCCGATGCCGCCGCAGCAAGACCCCGACCTGCTGCTGCTCGGAGACTGAGCCGTATCGTAATGCGGCTCGGTCTGACGGGCCGAACCAAGAAATTGCCGGACGTTTGGCGCGGCCCTCGCGAAAATCGAGGGCCGCGTCCTATATTTAAGGTATACTGAGGGGGGCGCCTGAGCGCCGGGGCGGAGTGTAATGGCGAAATCCTGAAGACAACGAGAAGACCGAGCCCACCCTGGGCGCCGGCGGGCAGCAAGATGCTGCGGCAGCGGCGGCCGAGGTCCCGCAGGTCGATGTGCAACTCCTCGAGCTCGGCGCCGTCAGCGGCAGCGAGGATCCGCTACTGGATTGCCTGGTCTATCTCACGGCCCATTACGGCAATGCCAAATCGCCGGAAGTGCTGCGGGCCAGCCTGCCGCTCGCCGGCCAGCAGATGCCGGCCTCGATGTTCGTCCGCGCGGCGGAGCGGTCAGGGCTCAAGGCGCGCGTGGTCAAGCGCAAGCTTGCCAGCATCAACCGCCTGGTTCTGCCGACGGTCCTGATCATCAAGAACAACCGCGCCTGCGTCTTGGTGGATATGCCGCGCAAGCGTACCGCCAAGGTCATCCTGCCCGAAGCCGGCGGCGGCGAGCTCGACGTGGATCTGCGCGATCTCGCCGAGGACTACACGGGATATGCCATCTATGTGCGCCCCGTCGCCGAGCTCGATGCCGAGATCGAGCGCCGCGACATTCCCAAGCCGAGCTCCTGGTTCTGGGGCACCATCGCCAGCAACTGGTGGTCCTATGTCCAGGTCGTCCTCGCGGCGTCGCTGATCAACGTGTTCGCCCTGGCGACACCGCTTTTCATCATGACGGTCTATGACCGCGTGGTGCCCAACAATGCGGTCGAGACATTGTGGGTGCTGGCCACCGGCGTGATCTTCGTCTTCTGTTTCGACTTCATTCTGAAAAGCCTGCGTGGCTATTTCATCGATGCCGCGGGTAAGCGCGCGGACGTGCTGTTGGCGAGCCGCATCTTCGAGCAGGTGATGGACATGAAGATGGCGGCGCGGCCGGGCTCGGCGGGCGCCTTCGCCAACAATCTGCGCGAGTTCGAGACCCTGCGCGACTTCTTCACCTCGGCCACGCTGGTGGCCATGGTCGATCTGCCTTTCGTCGGCTTCTTCATGCTCATCATCTGGGCCGTCGGCGGCAATATCGTGACCATTCATCTGGTTGCCGTGCCGTTGGTGTTGGCGGTGGGGCTGGCGCTTCAGTTGCCGCTCAACCGCATCGTCACGCGACATATGCGCGAGGCCGAGGAAAAGCACGGCGTTCTCATCGAATCCCTGAACGGTCTGGAGACCCTGAAGGCGCTCGGCGGCGAGGGCACGATGCGGCGCAAGTGGGAAGACTTCGTCGGCCTCACCGCGACCTCGTCCATGGGCGCGCGCGTGGTCTCCCAGGGCGGCGTCAATTTCGCCACCTTTGTCTCCCAGGCGACCTCCGTTGCGGTGGTCATCTACGGCGTCTTCCTGATCAAGGATGGCGAGATGACCGTCGGCGGGCTGATTGCCTGCGTCATGTTGAGCTCGCGCGCCATGGGCCCGCTGGTGCAGGTGGCTCAGCTGCTGACCCGCTTCCATCGCTCCATGTCGGCCTTGCGCTCGCTCAATCGGATCATGAAGGCGCCGGTCGAGCGCCCGGCCGATGCCAAGTTCCTGCACCGCCCCGACCTTGAAGGCGGCGTGGCGCTGAAGGATGTCCACTTCGCCTATCCCGGCCAGGAGGTCGAGGCGCTGCGCGGCGTGAGCTTCGACATCAAGGCGGGCGAGCGGGTCGGCATCATCGGCCGTGTCGGCTCGGGCAAGAGCACGGTGGCGAAACTGCTGCTCGGCTTATATGAGCCCACCTCCGGCGCGGTGCTGATAGACGGCACGGACCTGCGCCAGGTGGATCCTGTCGATCTCAGGCGCGCCATCGGCTACGTGCCGCAAGAGGTCTACCTGTTCCGCGGCAGCGTGCGCGACAACATCACCATGGCTTCGCCCCAGGCCGACGACGTCGCCGTTCTGCGCTCGGCGCACCTTGCCGGCGTGCACGATTTCGTCAGCCAGCACCCTTCCGGCTACGACTTGCCGATCGGCGAGCGGGGCGAGGGACTGTCGGGCGGCCAGCGCCAGGCGGTGGCTATCGCGCGGGCGCTGATGAACGACCCGAAGCTGATCAATCTCGACGAATCCACCAGCTCCATGGATACCCGCGGCGAGGCGGCGTTCAAGAAGCGGCTCGAAGACGTGCTGGAAAGGCGCACTCTGGTTCTGGTCACCCACCGCGCTTCCATGCTCAATCTCGTCGAGCGCCTGATCGTGCTCGACCACGGGCGGGTGGTCGCCGACGGGCCGCGCGAACAGGTCATCGAGGCCCTGCAGGGCGGCCAGCTGCAAGCGGTCAAGGCCTAAGCCATGGCGAAGGAGAAATACGAAGACCTGGAGTTCATGACCGACGTGCGCGCCGCCGTGCTCGGCGGGCCGCGAATCTCGGCCAACATCCTGCTGCTCTCGATCATCGGCTTCTTTCTCGGCGCCGGCTTTTGGGCCAGCGTCGCCGAACTCGACGAAGTGACCGCCGGCACCGGCCGCGTGGTGCCGTCGAGCGAACTGCAGGTTATCCAGAACCTTGAAGGCGGCATTCTCGAAGCCTTGCATGTGCGAGAGGGTGACGTTGTTCGCCGCGACGAGTTGCTGGCCACGATCCATAACCCAAAGGCCGTAGGAAGCTTGGGCTCGGGGCAGGCCGACGTCTTTGCCTTGGAAGCCAAGATTTCCCGCTTGACCGCCGAGGCGACAGGAGAGGAGCCGGTCTTTTCCGAAGAGCTTCAAACGGAGCGCCCGGACCTGGTCTCGTCTGAGCAGCTCAGTTACACCAAGCGCAAGGGCGAGTTGGATGCCGCCATTCTGACCCTCAATAGTCAGGCGCGTCAGCGCCAGCAGGAGCTGGTCGAGGCCCAGTCAAAAATCGATCAGCTGCAGGGCAGCTTGGCATTGGCTCGCGAGGAAATGGAGATTCTGCGCCCGCTTGTGGAGCAAGGCCTGAAAGCGCGTATCGAGCTGATTCGGCTCGAGCGCCAGATCAATGACATTGCCGGTGAGCTGGCGACGACGCAGAGCTCCATGCCGCGGATTCGCGCCGGGTTGAATGAGGTGCGTGCGCGCATCGGCGAGCGCCGAGCTGCCTGGGAGGCCGAGGTGGCGGCGGAGCTGGTGGAGGCGCAGGGGATACTTGCAGCGGCTTCGTCGGAGGTGGACTCTACGATTAATCTCATTGAGCGCACCGAGGTGCGTTCACCTGTCGAAGGCAAGGTGCAGCAAATCCTCATTACGACCATCGGCGGCACGGTGCAGCCGGGCCAGGATCTTATCGAGGTGGTGCCGATCGAGGACAATCTGCTTGTCGAGGCAGATATCCGCCCCGCCGACATCGGCTTTCTCTTCCCCGGCCAGGAAGCGATCGTCAAGCTCACGGCCTATGATTTCGCCATCTATGGCGGTCTCAATGCCACGCTGGAGCAGATCAGCGCCGACACCATCACCAACGAGGAAGGTGAGAGCTTCTACAAGATCAACGTCCGCACCAATCGCAACTTTCTGGTCGCCAAGGACGGCGCGGTCTTGCCGATCATCCCCGGCATGGTCGCCGAGGTGGATATTCTGACCGGCAAGAAGACCGTGCTCAAATACCTGATGAAGCCGATCCTGCGCGCCCAAGGCAAGGCCCTGCGCGAGCGTTAGAAATGCCCGCGCACTGCGTCGGCGATATCTCCCGGATCGGCGTTGTGACGAAGCATGTCGAGATAGCGCCCTTCCGGCCCCATGAGATAGATCGCGGCCGAGTGATCCATCAGATAGCCGGCTTCCGAATCGGGCACGTCCACCCGGCCGTAATAGACGCGATAGGCTTTTGCCACGGCGGCGATGTCGGAATCGCTGCCGGTCAGCCCGACGATATCCGGGTGGAAGTTGGCGACATAGCTCGCCATAACCTCGGGCGTGTCGCGCGCCGGGTCCACGGTCACGAACATCGCCTGAACCTTGTCGGCATCGCTGCCGAGCGCGTCCAAGGCACGGGCGATGCTCAACAGCGAGGTCGGGCAGACCGCCGGGCAATGGGTAAAGCCGAAGAAGACCAGCAGGTACTTGCCTTCATAGGACTGCTCGGTCACGGCATTGCCGCGGCTGTCGGTCAGGGAGAAGGGGCCGCCGATTTGCGGCCCCTCCGCGGCGGCGGCCGCAGAGTCGGCCGCCAGCCACAGGGTGAAAAGAAGGGCTAGGATACGCATGGTTTCCTCTCCTTAAAGCGGGCCGAACATGAATTTCCACCCCACCATGACCATCCAGTCGCTTTCCATTTGCGGGCCGTTCAGGTCCTGATAGGCAGGCACAACGACCTCCAGGCCGAGGCTGTGGCCCTGCAACGGGCCATAGGGCGGGGCGAGGGTGAAGCCGAAGGAGACATCGAGCCGCTTGCCGCCATAATTGTCGGGATTGGCGGTCTGCACCGGTGCCGTGATGGCCGAATCCTGTCCGTCGATCCTGCCGATCGCACTGCCGCGCAGGCGCAGCGAGGCGGTAAGCCAGTCTCCGAACTGGCGGCTGCCCCACAGATTCAAGCGATGCTCATCGCCGAGGCTGTAGTCGGCGTCGTTTTCACCAAGTCGCAGATTGCCGGCATATTGCGCGCCCCAGCCCCAGCCGCCGACACTGCCGGTATAGGTCACGCCGGGCAACAGGTCGTAGGTCCCCGAGCCGAGCTGCATGGCATAGGGAAGCCGCAGGCGCGGCCGCATATTGGTCGGCGCCAGCATCGTGTCCGTCTCGCTGATCGAGCCCGTCGGCAGGCTGAGGCCGGCATTCAGGTGGATGTGATGGGCGCCGTCGTCGTAAAGCCGCATCAGGCCCGTGAGGCGCGTATCGCCGGCACCGCTGGAGCGCGCGGTGAATTCGCCGAGCACGGTCGTGCCCGCCATGCCCTGGAAGGTGATGTGGTCCATCTCCTTGCGCTGATATGAGCCCATGGCCATCAGGGTGAGCCAGTCGGTGGGCGCGCCCATCAGTCCGAACATGTGCATGTCGGTGGTCATCCGGGTCGGCACCACGCGCAAGGTGGCCGGTCCCGCATGGGGATTGGCGATGGTGGTGACGATGGTCTCCGCCGTCACGCCGTTGGTGCCGATGCGGTTGCCACCCATGTCCATGCGCATGTAGCGGTAGGACAGCATCCATTCGCCGGCGCCGTGCATGTGCTCGCCCATTACGCCGATGGGCGCCGCGGCGCCGTGCTGATGGCCGGCATGATCCGCGTGGGGATCGGCACCGGCGGCAAGGCTGCGAACTTCCGCCAGGACTCTCACGGTGCCGGCGTTCTCGAAGGTCAGGTCGATGGCGAGGGCCTGGCCTTCGCTGAGGGGCGCCTCCAGGCCGAACAGCATCAGGTGGTGGCCGTCCGCGTGCAGGATGGCGGTCTCGCCCGGTGCGATAACAAGCTCTTTGACGGGGCGCATGCGGGCGATGCCGTCGGTGATGCTGGTCCGGTGGATTTCTATGTTGCGGGCGGCTTCGGTACTGGCGCCGAGCAGTCGGTCGGCCTCGAAGCCGCGATTCTCTATGGTCAGATAGACCGCGCCGACATCGACGGCGGCGGGGGTGGCGCGCGACCAGGCGTCGCGGGCCGAGATACCTTGGGCCAAGGCGGCGGCCGGCATGGCGGCAAGCCCCAGGGCCAAGGCGCAAAGGGCCTTGAACATGGTGTTCGATTCCTCGATTGAGATCAGGTGGTGTGCGAACGGTCGTGTCAGACCGCAGGCGGATCTCGCGAGGAATATGGGAAATGGGAAGCGTTTGGCGGAACGATACCGCCGGCACCCTGGGGATGCGGCGATCTCGGTCCGTCAAATGCGATTTCGCTTGCCGCCTTGCAGCCCAAAGAGGAGCAGCCGCCGCAAACGCAGGAATCACAAGGGCCAAAAGCGGAATGATCAGGCGCCTCGCCGTCCGGGCCAGGTACCAGAACGGTCTTGGCGCCATCGCCGGTACAGATCTCGACGAGATCGAACCCGGCAGGCGCGGCGGCAGCCAGCAAAGGCCAGCCAACGGCCTGGAACAGCATGGCAAACAGCGTCAGGGCCGCTATTTTGCGGCGGTCCTGGCTACGGCGCGGTGTGTTCGGTGTTTCCTTGCTGCAACAGCTCATTGCGGCGCGACCGTAGCACCTGTGTGGTCGAGCGGCAATGAATAGGCGTTATCGGGCCATCTCAGCTCTTGGCAGGCATGTCACGCACGGCGATCTCGGCCTGGAAGAGGCCGAGAAAGACGATCACCTGGCGACACGGTTGCCTGACCGGCATCCGGTTTTTGCAGGGCGGGCCATGCCGTTGGCCGATGACAGTATCAAGGCTCACCATCGCGGGCGGGGTCCCATGGTGCTACTATCGGCGGCGGTCGGGAAGGGGGGTAACCAGGAGGGCGAAAATGATTTTTCTTCGCAAACCGGCATGCCTGATCCGCCTGTTCCGGCTTATGGCAGGCTTGGCGCTCCTTCTCGGGGTCGCGCAATTCGTGCAGCCTGCCGCGGCCGATCAGACCGATTCCGAGTTCTATTCGGCGCTCGCGGAGCAGGCGCGCGAGACCGCCGCGAGGGCGCAGAGGACGGCCGCGGGCGAGCAGGAGAATGCCCGCCGGGCCCGGGAGAATGCCGAGAATTGGCGCGGTATCGCGGTTCAGGCGCGAGAGATGGGACAGGGGGACAACGCCAGATCCGCCGAGGAAAAAGCCGCCCGGGCCGAGAGCGCCGCCAGGGAAGCCGACGCCGCGGCGAAGCGGGCCGAGCGACGCGCGCAGATCGCCGAGCGCGAAGCCCAGGCGTTCGATGAAAGGGCGAGCCAAGCGGGCGCGATAGAGGCGCGCGAGGCGCATGCCGCCGTCCTTGTCGATCCCGACACTGTGTTTCACCGCCTTTACATCATCGGCTCTCTCGAGGAGGGCGTTCTGCGTGACACCATGACGACCGACCTGAGCAACCTGCAACAGTGTCTCGAAGGCGCCGACGCCCAAGCGGACGACAGCACGACGACAACGCTTGTGACTCCGCGGCGCGAGGAGCTTCGCCAAACGCTCGAGCAAATGCAGGAGCGCGCGGCTCCCGGAAACGAGGTCACCCTCTCCTACGCCGGGCACGGCGGCGGCGGGCCCTTCTGGGGCGGCAGGGATGTCGATGACGAGGACGACGAGGAATTTGACGAGCACCTGAACATAAACGACCACCAATCCGTCAGGGATGACAAGCTCGCCGAATGGCTCAGCGGTTTTGATCCGGGGGTGAGCATCACCTTGGTGCTCAACTCGTGCTTCGGCGGCGGCTTCACGGGAGGCGGGACGGACGTTCAGGAAAGCAACTCGGTCAATGTCATTGGCGTCGGCAACACCTGCCCCGGCACCGGCCGCACCCTGCTCAAGGATGTGACACGGGGTTGCGAGGGCGAAGCCGACTATGACGAGGACGGCATCCTCACCGCGGAGGAGCTGGAGAGCTTCCTGCGCGCCGATGGCTGGGACATTCGGGCGCCCTATGATGACAGCTCGGACATATCGGCTCGCGAGCAAATCGAGATCTGGGGGGACGACCTCGAGAACTGGATGCGTGGGTCATTGGTGCAGCAAGTGGCGCAGCCCGCGCCTCTGGTATTCGGCTTGCCACCGACCTTCTCGCCTCGGGCAACGACGGAATCAGGGCAGAGCTGCGGCAATCCCGTCAATTTCTTTCCGGATGATCTGGAAATCGAGAATACGCTGGACTGCACGGCAGAGCTTTTTGCAGACAGTGAGCTGAGCGTTGACGATCTGCTGGAGGTAGACGGATCGATATGGCCGAACCCGCTATGCGGCAAATCCTGGACGTATGTCCCGGCGGGGGCATTGTTGCTCGGCAATATTGCTCCCGGCGCCAGCGTCACGATCAGGATTCTCGACACCGTGAGCATCGATTGCGACGGTTGCGCGTCGGGCTGGGGCACATTGCGGCTCGCCTGCGCAAAGTGACGGCTTGCGCTAGGGCACTTCCGGGTTGGGCGTAACCGGTCATTGGTGCCGGCACGTGTCTGACTGTCTCCGACCGAGATCAAACGAATGGGACTGAACAGTGGGAACCTCCATAAGCGAGCAGATAGCTGGATTGGACGCCGTGGCGTTGGCGGAATTGGTACGTCGTGGCGAAGTCACCGCCGGGGAGCTTTTGGCAGCCACGCTGGCGCGGGTGGATCGGCTTCATCCGCAATTGAATGCCGTCGTTGAGCGCTTTGACGCCTTGGCGGCGTGTCATGCCACGGAATGCAATACGAATGGGTCCCTGGCGGGCGTGCCGATATTCCTGAAAGCGTTGATGTCCGCTTGTGCGGGAGCGCCATTGAGCATTGCTGGCGACGCCTTGCGCGGCATCAAGGCGCCTGGCGACTCTCACCTCACCACCCGCTTGAAGGCTGCCGGTGCCGTCATTGCCGGCATGACCAGCAGTCCTGAGATGGGTCTGGTGACAACCACTGAGCCCCGCCATTACGGCGCGACCCGTAATCCGTGGCATCGCGAGCTGTCTCCCGGCGGCTCCAGCGGCGGTGCCGCGGCGCTGGTGGCGGCAGGCATAAGCCCCGTGGCGCACGGATCGGACGGCGGCGGCTCGATACGGATTCCGGCAAGCTGTTGCGGCCTTGTCGGCCTGAAACCCAGTCGCGGCAGGGTGTCGTTCGGGCCGGCCGCAGGAGAGGCGTGGGCCGGCATGGCCTATCTCAACTGCGTGTCGCTCACGGTGCGGGATACCGCCGCCTTCCTGGATGTGGTGGCCGGCCCTGAGCCGGGCGATCCCTACACGGCGCCGCCGCCGCCACGACCCTTCATCGACGAAGTCGGTGCGCCGCCCGGCCCTCAGCGCATCGGTTTGTGTCTCGAGTCATTCAACGGCCAACCGGTCGACGGGGAATGTATTGCTGCCGCACGCGGTGCGGCGGCCAAGCTGGAGGACCTCGGCCACCACATCGTCGAGATCGAGCCGCCGATCGATCCCGACCAGGTACGCGAGGCGACGCGGATTGTCGTCGCGGTCAATGTCGCCAATTCCGTCGACATGGTCGGCCGCATTCGTGGGCGGGCGGTAGCGGAATCGGAAATGGAAACGACGTCATGGGAGTTCGCCAATAGCGGCCGAGAGATTTCCGGCACCGAATACGTCGCCAATGTCGCGCTGATCCATTCGCTGGGCCGGCAAGTCGCGGCGCGCTATGCGGACATGGACCTGATGCTGACGCCGACCCTGGCGGTCCCGGAGATCCGCCTGGGCCATATCGACGCCATGAGCGATGATGACGATGCCTTCCGGGATGCCATCCTGCCGACGATCGCTTTCACGTCATTGTTCAACGCCAGCGGCCAGCCGGCCATATCGCTGCCCATGGTGAGGCGGGATAACGGCCTGCCTATCGGAATTCAGTTGGTTGCCCCGCATGGACAGGAAGGACTGCTCTTGCGCATGGCGGCTCAGGCCGAGACCGCCTATCCCTGGGCCGACCGTGTTCCCGACGTGCACGTGGCGAAGATTTAAGGATGATGCCTGTCCGAGGGCGGTGAGGAGGGCCTCTGCCAGATCGTCGCAGGCCAGACCGTCGGCAACATCGAATTCGGAAACCCCGATGACAGTCGCGGAATGCTCCGCGCTGTGGGTCGCCGCCAGAAGAGAAATCCGCACCCCATCGTCTGCGGCGGCGTCGTCATTAAGGTGAACCCGACGAGGTCATGGTCACGCGGCCCGGCCACGGCCAGCAGCGGCCAGCCCCCGACGGGAAAGAGCAGCGCAAACAGCAACGCCCCTGCTACGAGGCGGCGAATCCTAGACGACCGGCATTTGCTACCATGAGTCGTGAGGTGGCAACGGTAGCACTATCCAAAAGATTCCATCAAGAAGCATCGTAAATAGTATTACTATCTAAGCGTGGGTGACAGTCACCCAACTTTTTCGAGAACTCTTATCATTTTTACATGGATAGGTTCGGAGACTGGATTCGGAGACTGTCACCGAACTTTCGAACCGGTTCCATCTGGCCTGGAAGAGCTCTAACGGGCTTGCTCAGGTCTCGGCAAGAAAGAGCGACAATAATTCCGTTGCCGCGGCGGTGGGGCTTTCGCGGCCTTCGGCGACGGCGCGCTCGATCTCGGGCAGGCGGGCGGCGATGGCAGGGGAAGCGCGCAGGCGGGCGGCGAGGGTTTCCGTGACCTCCGACCACATCCAGGCGAGCGCCTGTTGCGAACGTAATTTGGCAAGGTCTCCGGCGGTTTCCATGGTGGCGCGGTGGTCCTGCACGGCCTGCCAAACCTCGTCGATGCCGCTGCGCTCGAGCGCCGAGGCGGCGAGCACCTGAGCACGCCAGTGAGGTGAAGTCGAGCGCAGCAGGTCGAGGGCGTTCTGGTAGTCGGCGCGGGTGCGCATGGCGATCTCCGCCAGCTCTCCGTCCGCTTTGTTCACCACCAGCAGGTCGGCGATCTCGACGATGCCGCGTTTGATGCCTTGCAAATCATCGCCCGCGGCAGGGGCGACCAGCAGGACGAACATGTCGACCATGTCGCGCACGGCGATCTCGGCCTGGCCGACGCCGACGGTCTCGACGATCACCACGTCGAAGCCCGCCCCTTCGCAAAGCAGCAGCGCCTCGCGGCTGCGGCGCGCGACACCGCCGAGGCCGCCGCCGGACGGGCTGGGGCGGATGAAGGCGTTCGCCGAGCGGCCGAGCGCTTCCATGCGCGTCTTGTCGCCGAGGATGGAGCCGCCGGCGCGGGCGCTGGTGGGATCGACCGCGAGCACCGCAATCTGGTGACCGGCGTCGATCAGTTGCGTGCCGAGCGCTTCTATGAAGGTGGATTTGCCGACGCCCGGCGCGCCCGAAATGCCGACGCGGATGGCCTTGCCGGTATGGGGCATGACGGCTTCGAGCAGCGCCAGTGCCTCGTCCCGATGGTCCGGGCGGGTTGATTCGACCAGCGTGATGCCTCGCGCGAGCGCCCGGCGGTCGCCGTTGCGTATCGCGCTTGCGCGATCCTGCGCCGAGCTCACGCCGCTTGCCGGCGCGCCTGGACGAGGCCGAGAATGCGGCTCGCAGCTTCCGGAATGTTGGTGCCGGGGCCGAAGATGGCGCCGACGCCCGCCTCTTGGAGCGCCGCGTGGTCGGGCTCGGGGATGACGCCGCCGCAAACCACCAGCACGTCGCCCGCGCCTTGAGCGTGCAAGCTCTCGATCATCTCCGGCACCAGGGTCTTGTGGCCGGCGGCCTGGCTGGATACGCCAACGATATGCACGTCGTTCTCCACCGCCTGGCGGGCCGCTTCCTCGGGCGTCTGGAAAAGGGGACCGATGTCGACGTCGAAGCCGAGATCGGCGAAGGCGGTGGCGATGATCTTGGCGCCGCGGTCGTGGCCGTCCTGGCCGAGCTTGACCACCAGCATGCGCGGGCGGCGGCCTTCACGCTCGCCGAAGGCCGCGACCTGGCCGCGGATATCGGCAAGCTCATCCTCTTCGTAGGCCGCAGCATAGATGCCTGCGACACCGCCGGTGCTGGCGGTGTGGCGGCCGTATTCCTTTTCCAGGGCCATGGAAATCTCTCCCACCGTGGCGCGCGCCCGCGCCGCCTCCACCGATAGCGCCAGCAGATTGCCTTCGCCGCCCGCGGCAGCAGTTGTCAAGGCATCGAGCGTCGCCTGGCAGGCGGCATCGTTCCGTTCGCGCCGTACACGGTCCAGCCGCGCCACCTGGGCCGCACGCACGGCGTTATTGTCGATCTGCAGAATATCCACCGGCTCGTCGTGGTCGGGCGCGAAGCGGTTGACTCCGACGATCACTTCCTCGCCGCGGTCGATGCGGGCCTGGCGGCGGGTCGCCGATTCCTCGATTTCGAGCTTCGGCATGCCAGCGGCCACCGCCTTGGTCATGCCACCCATGACCTCTACCCGATCTATCAGTCTTCCCGCATGATCGATAAGGCTCGCGGTCAGGCTCTCCACATAGTACGAGCCCGCCAGCGGGTCGATGACGGCGGGAATGCCGGTCTCATGCTGCAGGATGAGCTGGGTGTTGCGGGCAATGCGGGCCGCCGACTCGCTGGGCAGCGCCACCGCTTCGTCGAGGGCGTTGGTGTGCAGCGACTGGGTGCCGCCGAGCACGCCGGCCAGCGCCTCGATGGTGGTGCGCACGACATTGTTGGTGGGGTCCTGCGCCGTCAGCGAGACCCCCGAGGTCTGGCAATGGGTGCGCAGCATCAGCGAGCGCGCATCCTCCGGTGCGAACAGCGCGCGCATGCGCTCGGCCCAGAGATAGCGCGCGGCGCGCAGCTTGGCGACCTCCATGAAGAAGTTCATGCCGAGGCAGAAGAAGAACGACAGCCTGGGCGCGAAGCTGTCCACCGCCAGGCCGCTGGCGATGGCCGCGCGGACATATTCGAGGCCGTCGGCCAGGGTGAAGGCAAGCTCCTGCACGCAGGTCGCGCCGGCCTCCTGCATGTGGTAGCCGGAAATCGAGACCGAGTTGAAGCGCGGCATCTGCTCGGCCGTATAGGCGATGATGTCGGCGACGATGCGCATCGACGGCTCGGGCGGGTAGATATAGGTGTTGCGGACCATGAACTCCTTGAGGATGTCGTTCTGGATGGTCCCGGACAGCGCCGCCGGTGCCACGCCCTGTTCCTCCGCCGCGACGATATAGCCCGCCATGACCGGCAAGACGGCGCCGTTCATGGTCATCGAGACGCTCATCTCGTCGAGCGGGATGCCGTCGAAGAGGATCTTCATGTCCTCGACCGTATCGATGGCGACACCCGCCTTGCCGACATCGCCCGCCACCCGCGGATGGTCGGAATCGTAGCCCCGGTGGGTCGGCAGGTCGAAAGCCACCGACAGACCCTTCTGCCCGCCGGCCAGGTTCTTGCGGTAGAAGGCGTTGGACTCTTCCGCTGTGGAGAAGCCGGCATATTGGCGCACCGTCCAGGGCCGACCGGCATACATGGTGGCGCGCGGCCCGCGCACAAATGGCGCGGCGCCCGGCATGGTGTTCAAATGGGCCAGGCCATCGAGGTCGTCCGCCGTATAGAGCGGCTTGACGTCGATACCTTCCAGCGTCGCCCAAGTCAGGTCGTCGAGCGCACGCCCCTTGAGCTCGGCGGCGGCGGCGGCCTGCCAATCGGCAGTGGTCTTGCCAGCGGTCATCTAATTCCTCTTTCTCTGGCGTGGCGGCGGCGGAGTCTATAGCCTTTTCGCAACAGCGAACAGGGGAGGGAACGTTGAGTCTGCATCCGCAATTGGTCGATCTGCTGGCCACACTCGAAGAGGCCGGCTATCCGGACCAGACCACCGTGCCGTTGGACGAAGCCCGCCATATCACGGTGGATCGCGCACAACGCTATTACGGCCCGGAAGAGCATGTCGATCGGGTGCTTAATTTCGAGATTCCGGGTCCTGCCGGTGCGTTGCCGGCCCGCCTCTATGCGGTGCCAGGCGAGAACCTGCCGGTGGTGGTGTATTTCCACGGCGGCGGCTGGGTGCTCGGCGATCGAGACAGTCACGACAAAGGCGTGCGTGCCCTGACCAACGCCGCCGGTTGCATCAGCATTTCGGTGGAATATCGCCTGGCCCCAGAGAATGTGTTCCCGGCGGCGGTGGACGACTGCTACGCGGCGCTCTGCTGGGTGGCGGAGAAAGCCGGGCGCTACGGCGGCGATGGCTCGCGCCTCGCCGTTGCCGGCGACAGCGCCGGCGGCAATCTGGCTGCGGTCAGCGCCTTGATGGCAAAGGCCCGGGGCGGACCCGAACTTGCCTTCCAACTGCTCATCTATCCGGTTTTGGACAGCGCCCTGGACAGACCGTCGGCGCGCGAGCACGCGGACGGCCCGATGCTGACGGCGGAGCGCATGGCCCATTTTTGGCAGGCCTATGTGCCCAATCCGGTGGATCGCCAGGATTGGCGGTGTGCTCCCTTGCGCGCGCCGGACCTTAGCGGTTTGCCGCCAACGATGATTCTCGCCGCGCCGATCGACCCCCTGTACAGCGAGGGCGAGGCCTATGCGGCCCGGCTGGCCGAGGCCGGCGTTGCGGTCGAGCATGTGCCAATGCCGGGCATGTGCCATGCGATCTTTCAGGCGCCGGCCCTGCTCGACGAATCCCGCCGCGGCATCGATCGCGCCGGGGCCGCCCTGAAGAGTGCGTTTTGGCCGTAATCCCGGTCGGCGACGATGTCGAGACACGGCGACTTCCCCTCGTCACCGTGGCGCTCATCACGACCTGCGGCATACTCTTCCTGATCCAGGACGGCCTCGACTCGGGGAAGGCCATGGCGATGATCAATCGCTACGGCTTCGTGCCCGCGACCGTCGCTTATGACGGTCTGTCCGTGCTGACCTTGATCAGCGCTTTGTTTCTGCATGGCGGTTGGCTGCATCTGCTCGGCAACATGCTCTATCTCTGGCTGTTCGGCAGCACGGTCGAAGGTGCCTTGGGCCACGTGAGTTTCTTCGTGTTCTTCATGCTCTGCGGCATCTTCGGCAGTTTCGGCCATGCCATTGCCGAGCCCGGGTCGACCTTGCCCGTGATCGGTGCCAGCGGCGCGATATCGGGCGTTCTCGGCGCCTATCTCGTCCTCCATCCCCATGCCAAAGTCCGCCTTCTCCTCTACCTCGGCATCATGTTCAAGACGGTTCAGCTGTCGGCATTCGTGGTGATCTGTTTCTGGATTGTCCTGCAACTGATCGAGGCGGCATCGGAGCCACTGGAGAGTGGCGGTGTTGCCGTCTTTGCCCATTTAGGGGGCTTTCTTGCTGGCATTGCGCTGGCCGGCCTGTTCCGGCTCGCCAACTTCCGAAGATGAAGCCGTGATCCCGCTTCACGACGACAATCCGACGAGTTCCTTCCCTGCCATCACGATCGCATTGATCGCAGCCTGCAGCGCGGTCTTTCTGGTCCAGGTCACGGCCGAGCCGCGTGCGGCGATGGAGATCATCTATCGCTACGGCGTCATCCCGGCCGTCCTGCTCGGCGATGCCGAACTGCCTCCCGCGCTCGGCGCTCTGCCGGCCTGGGCGACCATATTCTCGTCGATGTTTCTGCATGGCGGCTGGCTGCATCTGCTTGGCAACATGCTGTATCTGTGGCTGTTCGGAAACAATGTCGAAGACGCCATGGGCCATGGCCGCTTTGTCGTCTTCTATCTGCTCTGCGGCGTTCTTGGCGCCTTGGCGCACGGTATCGCGGAGCCGGGCTCGGAAATCCCCACCATTGGCGCCAGCGGTGCCATATCCGGCGTGCTAG